>CANBVQ010000042.1 GCA_947372925.1 Acidimicrobiaceae bacterium | reverse complement strand
CCGTGTTCGGCCACGAGGGCCCCTGATGGTGAAAGCCACCGGGGCGCTTCATGAAGGATTGTCTGGAGATCACTGAGGCCCGGTCCCCCAGCGTCGCCAGCCACCAGAGCGGACCGTGGTTCGTAGGTCAGCACGTCGTCCAGTTCGGCCATCTCCGCTTCGGCAATGTACGGCGGATTAGTCACGATGAGATCAAAGGCGTGGAGAAAGCTTTCATCAAGGGACGAAAACCAGTTGGACTCGATGAAGGTGACGCGCAGCAGTCCGTGCTTGAGGGCGTTGCGCTTCGCAACCGCTAACGCGTCCGACGACGCATCAACGGCAATCAGCGATGCCGCAATCCCACGGGTCGCGAGCTCTTGGAGCAGCGCCAGCCCAATCGCCCCCGATCCGCAACCCAGGTCCAAGATCAGTGGCGACGCGGCGCCGCGAGTCGCGAGCACCTCGAGGGCGTGGCCTACGAGTTCTTCGGTTTCGGGACGGGGAATCAGCACCCGAGGATCGACATCGAGGTCGAGTTCGCGGAAGGGCCAGTGGCCAATGATGTACTGCAGCGGTTCACCGGCCAATCGACGAAGGCCGGCCGACAGAACGGCCTGCTCGGCGTCGGCGTCACCACCGGGGGCAAATTCATCAACGAGCCACGTGGCCTCGCGACGTTCGAGACCTCGGTTCACGAGGTCGTCGATAAATCGAGATCTAGCGTCCGTCACTCTCGGCCAGCTGACGGGCCCGCTTATCGGCGAGGAGGGCGTCGACGACCGTATCGAGCTCACCACCGAGAACGGCATCGAGCGAATACAGCGTCAAGTTGATGCGGTGGTCGGTCACGCGATTCTCTTTGAAGTTGTAGGTCCGGATCTTCTCGCTGCGGCCACCGCCACCAAGTTGGGTGCGCTTGAGGTCACCGAGTTCGGTGGCCTGGGCGTCCTGGGCCGCCTTTAAGAGGCGTGAGCGAAGCACGATCATGGCCTTGGCCCGGTTTTGAATCTGGCTCTTCTCGTCCTGCATGGCCACCATGATGCCGGTGGGGATGTGCGTGATGCGAACGGCCGAGTCAGTGGTGTTGACGCTCTGACCGCCAGGACCGCTGGAGCGATAGACGTCCACCTTGAGGTCGCTCATATTGATTTCGACGTCGACCTCTTCGGCTTCGGGCAGAATCGAAACGGTCGCCGAGGATGTGTGGACGCGACCCTTGGCTTCGGTAGCCGGTACGCGCTGAACGCGGTGAACGCCGGCCTCCATCTCGAGCCGACGCCACGCGTCTTCGCCCTTGATTAAGAAGGTCACTTCGTCGAAACCACCCTGATCGCTTTCGCGCTGCTCGACAACTTCGAGCTTCCAGTTTCGAAGGTGGGCGTAGCGGCGATACATTTCGGCCAAGTCACCGGCGAAGAGGTTGGCCTCGTCGCCACCTTCGGCACCACGGATTTCCACGATGACGTTGCGGCCGTCGTTGGGGTCGCGCGGCAGGAGGAGTTCTTCGAGGACCGATTCAAGTTCGGGGAGTTTGGCTTCACTGGCGTTGATCTCATCGCGCCAGAGTTCACGGTCGTCGCCCGAGGAGTCGTTGAACATCTCCTTGGCGGTAGCGATGTCTTCCTGGACCGCCTTGACGGCATTCCAGGCGTTAACGATTTCCGTCAGTTCCTTATGGCGACGTGAAAGATCACGCAGACGGGTGAGGTCGCTGGCGACGTCGGACTCCGAAAGGTGAGCCTCGACTTCAACAAGTTCTGAAGCGAGCGCCGAGAGGGTGTCGTCTACCGAACGCACGTCGAGATTCGAATCAGGGAAGGACTACGCCTTGGGGGCGCGGGCCTTGCCCTGTGAGGCGTAACGACGCTGGAAGCGCTCCACGCGACCACCGGTATCGACAAGCTTCTGCTTACCGGTGAAGAAGGGGTGGCACTCGTTGCAGAGTTCGATAACAATCGAAGCCTTCGTCGAATGGGTCGAGAAGGTGTTACCGCATGAGCAGGTAACTGTGGCTTCTACGTAGTTCGGGTGGATGTCGGGCTTCATGATTCGATAACTCCTTGGTGCGACGTGTAATCCTACCGGATATTGGCCCGAGGGCCAAAACCGGCGGTTTATCAGGTGGTGGGATTAGGGCCCTTGCCGATTTCGGCGAGGAATTCGGCGTTGGACTTGGTGGTCTTGAGTTTGTCAATCAGCAGTTCGAGACCGGCCGCTTCGCGACCTTCAGCCGACAGACCAACCAGTACGCGACGCAACTTCCAGATCTGAGCCAACTCGTTGCGCTCGAATAGGAGCTCTTCGTGACGGGTCGACGAAGAGTTGACATCGATGGCGGGATAGAGACGGCGCTCGGCCAAACGGCGGTCGAGCTTGAGCTCCATGTTGCCGGTGCCCTTGAACTCTTCGAAGATAACTTCGTCCATCTTCGAACCGGTCTCAACGAGCGCCGTGGCCAAAATGGTGAGCGAGCCGCCCTCTTCGATGTTGCGAGCCGCACCGAAGAACTTCTTTGGCGGGTAGAGCGCACCGGAGTCCACACCACCGGACATGATGCGTCCAGTGGCGGGTGAGGCCAGGTTGTAGGCACGGGCCAGACGGGTGATGCCGTCGAGGATGATGACGACGTCCTTCTTCATCTCCACCAGACGCTTCGCGCGCTCGATGCAGAGTTCGGCGATGTGCGTGTGCTCGTCGGCCGGACGGTCAAAGGTGGAGGCGATGACTTCGCCGTTCACGCTGCGACGCATGTCGGTCACTTCTTCCGGGCGCTCGTCAACGAGTAGGACCATGAGGTGAACCTCAGGGTTGTTCTTCTCGATCGACTGGGCGATCTGCTTCATCACGGTCGTCTTACCGGCCTTAGGCGGTGAGACGATGAGTCCGCGCTGGCCCTTACCAATCGGTGAAATCAAGTCAACGATGCGAGGGGTCAGGTCCGTCTTGGAACCATCGAGTGTCTCGAGATGCAACTTCTCATCGGGGAACAGCGGCGTGAGATCCTCGAAGCGGGGACGCAGGCGAGCGACTTCGGGGTCGTAGCCGTGCACGGTGTCAATGCGCTGCAGCGCGGGATACTTCTCGTTCGACGCAGCCGGACGGTAGGCGCCCTTCAAAACGTCACCCTTGCGCAGACCGAGTCGGCGCACGGTGGCAATGGAGACGTAGCAGTCGTTAGGACTGGGTGAGTAACCCTTGACGCGCAAGAAGCCGTAGCCGTCATCGCGCAGGTCCAAGATGCCTTCGATCTCGATCAACTCGCCGGTGTAGTTCGTGTCAGAGTCACGCTGGGGCTCGCCACCACGCTCGAAACGATCACGGTTGCGGTTGCGGCGGTTGCGGTTGCTGTTGCCGTTTGAGTTGCCGTTGGCATTACGGCCATTGCGGTCAAAGTCCCGGGGCTCACGTGGCTCACGTGGTTCGCGGGGTTCACGCTGTTCGCGGGGACCTCGGTCGTTACGGCCCTGAGGACCACCCTGGCGACGCTCGCCCGATTCAGTTGGGGCCGACTCGCCAGCAGGGGCCGACGTATCTGCGGAGGACTCCCTCGGGGTCACGGTCGGAATTGAGAGTGAAGATTCAAACTCCTCGGCCGACATCGCCACGGCGCGGCGGATGCGGGGACGGGGGCTCTCAGCGGCGTCGGACTTGTCGGGGGCGGAGCCACCGGCAATCAACTCGATGAGGTGGTCCTTCGATGCACGGCCGGAGGTCTTGATGCCGGCCGCTTTAGCAATCTCGAGGAGCTCAGTCTTTTCCTTGCCCTCAAGTGCATTGCGATTTTGGTTGGGCTTGTCAGCCATTGGTTCCTTCCTCCAAGCGAATACACGAAGTAATTGGCATTCGCAGAGTTACTGCCGAAGATTGTCGTCACTGGAGAGTTCCCACACCAGGCTCTAAGCCGGTTGTGGACGACAGTGTCATCGTAGCGTACCGGTGGACGGGCCCCACACCGGGTCCCGATCGGAGCTTTTTAGCCCAGGCGGGGACTACTACTTCGAAAGGTGGGTGAGCAGCGACTCCAGGGAGGCGTCGAGCACGATAGGAGCCGAGGCCGAATTGACGGCCGTGTCGGGATCCTTCAGACCATTCCCCGTTAGTACGCAGACAACCTTGGAGTTGGCCGGGACACCGAACTTAATAAGTCCAGCAATGGTGGCGGCCGAAGCGGGCTCGCAAAAGACGCCTTCGGTCTTGGCCAACCAGGCCCAGGCGCTCAAAATCTCTTCGTCCGTCACGGCGCGAATTGCGCCGTGAGACTCATCGACGGCCAAGAGGGCCGGAGCCCATGACGCGGGGTTGCCGATTCGAATGGCGGTCGCAATGGTTTCAGGGTCGTCGACGCGGTGACCGAGCACGATGGGTGCCGAACCGGCGGCCTGGAAGCCCCACATTTTCGGGAGCTTGGTGGCCTTGCCGGCCGTGTGATACTGCGTGAAGCCGCGCCAGTAGGCCGTGATGTTGCCGGCGTTGCCGACGGGAATGGCGAGAATGTCCGGCGCTTCACCGAGGGCGTCAACGAGTTCGAAGGCACCGGTCTTTTGACCTTCGATGCGGTCGGGGTTGATCGAGTTCACGATCGTGATGGGAATGTGCTGCGTGAGTTCGCGGGCCAGCGACAGAGCGCGGTCGAAGTTGCCGCGGATCTGGACGACTTCGGCGCCGTACATGATGGCCTGAGCCAACTTGCCCAGTGCAATCTTGCCTTCGGGGACGAGCACGACGCAGGCCATGTCGGCCTTGGCGGCGAAGGCTGCGGCGGCGGCCGACGTGTTACCGGTGGAGCCACAGATAACGGTCTTGGCGCCCGCGGCCTTGGCCTTGCTAATAGCCATGGTCATACCGCGGTCCTTAAAGGAGCCGGTGGGGTTAGCGCCCTCAATCTTCAAAAAGACTTCGGCGCCTAGGCGTTCAGAGAGGTAGTGAGCGGGGACGAGGGGCGTGTTGCCCTCCATCAGAGTGATTGGTGTGTCGACCCCGCGGAGGTCTAACCAGTCTCCGAACTCATTCAGCAGACCCTTCCACTGGCTCATGACTAGTCCTCACCCAAGATTCGAATACACGAGCCGATGGCATCCACCGTCTCAACTTGCTGTAGATCTTCCAGCGTGGCGGCCATGTCGGACTCCATCGCGAGGTGGGTCACCAGCGTCAGGCGAGCTTCGTCGCCGATGCCACTCTGTTCCAAGAGACGAATTGAAACACCGTGATCACCAAAGACCTTGGTGACGGCCGCCAAGACGCCGGGACGATCGAGAACGTCCAAGGTCAGATAGAAGGAACTCTGCAGTTCAGACTGCGGGACCATCGTGAGATTCGTTTCCACATCAGGGGTGGCTGAACGGCGACCCAACATGCAGTTGCGCCCGCTCTCCAAAATGTCGCCCAGTACGGCCGAGGCGGTTGGATCACCGCCGGCGCCTTGACCCATCATCATGAGTGGACCGGCCTTGGCCCCCTCGACAAAAACGGCGTTGAAGGCGCCGTTGATGGAGGCCAGGGGGTGAGATTCGGGCAGCATCGCGGGATGAACGCGCATCGAGATTCCGTACTCCCCAACGCGCTCGGCCACGCCGACCAGCTTGATAACGAAGTGGTGGCGCTTGGCGAAGGCCACGTCATCGGCGGTGATCTTCGAAATACCCTCGCGGGCAATGGCGGCGCCTTCGAGCGAGGTGCCGAAACTGAGTGAAGAAAGAATGGTCACTTTGGCCGCGGCGTCAAAGCCTTCGACGTCGGCCGTGGGGTCGGCTTCGGCGTATCCGAGTCGCTGCGCTTCGGCCAACACGTCGCCGTACTGGGCGCCATCACTGGTCATGGCCGAGAGAATGAAGTTGGTGGTGCCGTTCACGATTCCCATGACCCGTTGGATCTTTTCGCCCACTAACGATGTGCGTAGCGCACGCAGGATGGGAATACCACCACCGACGGCCGCTTCAAATATCAAGTCAACGTTCTTGGCCCGGGCAATCGCTTCGAGCTCCGTGCCCTTGGCGGCAATCAACGCCTTGTTGGCGGTGACGACACTCTTGCCTGATTCGAGGGCGGCGCGGACGTAGCGGTAGGCGTCGTCGACACCACCGGCCAGCTCTACGAGCAGGTCAACGTCGTCCCGGGTGGCGACACTGAGGGCGTCAGAAGTAAGGAGTTCGCTGGGTACTCCGGGGTGGGGCTTGTTGGTGTCACGTACGGCGACCGCAACCAAGCGCAAGGGTGCTCCCACGGCCTCAATGAGGGCGGGGAAACGAGATTCGTCGAGCAGCATGGCCACCAACGCGGAGCCCACGTTGCCTGCACCAATGACGCCAACGCGCACTACTACCCGTTCCATAGGTAAAGGCTAATTGATGGAGGGCCCCTCAAAATCTCTGAGCCGGCAATTAGACCTCGAGGCGCACCAAATCATCGAGAGTTTCACGGCGTAGGACCAGGCGTGCGGTGCCGTTCGAGACAAAGACGACCGGCGGACGGGGAACGCGGTTGTAGTTCGAGGCCATCGAGTAGCCGTAGGCGCCGGTGACGGGGGTAACAATCAGATCCCCGGACTCGATCGACTCCGGCAGGGCGGCCGCGTCAATGAGAAAGTCCCCTGTTTCACAGTGTTTACCGACAATTCGAAAGGTTCCGTCACGCTCGGCGAGGGGCCTGTTCACCATCACGGCCTCGTAACCCGAGCCGTAGAGCACGGGGCGGGGGTTGTCGCTCATGCCACCGTCAACCGCCAGGTAGTTGCGGCCGGCCGCGACTTTGCGCGTCCCGACGGAGTAGATAGTCATTCCGGCACGGGCCACAATCGAACGGCCCGGTTCGGTCGTAAGCAGATCGATATCCATGCCGGCCTCGCGAACGGCATCGCGAACGGCCTTGGCCCACTCGGTGATCGTGATGGTGGGCTCGCCGGCCACGTAGGCCACACCCAATCCCCCACCGACACACAGTTCCCGCACGCCGTTGGCCGCGACAAGCGGCGCCAAGACGCGCACCGTTTCACCAAAGGCGGCGAAGTCGTAGATCTGCGAACCGATGTGCGTATGCAGGCCCACGAAGTTGACGCCTCGAATCGCACGGAGGGCGTCGATGGCCCGCTGGGCGTCACCGCTGGTCAGAGAGAACCCAAACTTGGTGTCTTCCTGACCGGTCTTCACGAACTCGTGCGTGTGCGCCTCAATACCGGGCGTGACGCGAATCATGCAGGCCACGTCACCATCGGCCGGCACCATTGAGGCCAACCGTTCGATCTCATCAAAACTGTCCACGACAATGCGCCGAACTCCAGCTTCAATCGCCCGGGCCAGTTCGACCTCGGACTTGTTGTTGCCGTGGAGAATGATGCGTGACGCCGGCACGCCAGCGCGCAGCACAATGTCCAGCTCTCCGGCCGTCGCTACATCGATACAGAGGCCCTCTTCGTGCGCCAGTTTGGCCATGGCTCCACAGAGAAAGGACTTCGAGGCAAAGGCCGTTCCGTCGTCGAAATTCCTGGCGGCTTCACGAGCGCGATCCCGAAGGGCCGTCTCGTCGTAGACAAATACAGGGGTGCCGTAGGTTTCAGCAATCGACCGCAGGGAGACCCCGCCCACGACAATGTCGTCGTCGAGCAGTTGGGTTCCCTCGGGAAAGAGGTCGAGATGAATGGATTCGGCCATGGGTCGAGCCTAGGAGAGTTGTACTTTCAAATGATGACCAATCGCCAACTACGCTGGTGTATCCCTAGCGGGTGTAGCTCAGGGGATAGAGCACTGGTTTCCGGAACCAGGTGTCGGGGGTTCGAATCCCTCCATCCGCACCAGAATTGCAAAACGCCCGGGCACCGAAGTGCCCGGGCGTTTTTAAATGCAGTACTTACTGCTGAGCCTCTACTGCAGCCTGGCTCGCACGCTCGTGGCGCGCGCCGACTGGGAAGAGCAGGTAGTAAATAACGAAAGCCACTACGAAGCCAACGGCAAAGCCGATGTCACCGATGTGTGGGTGCGTCTTGACGTACGCGCCGGTGTACCAAGTCTGGTTAGAGAAGTAGTACATCGAAACGGCAACGCTGACTACGAAGGCCAAGGGTCCGGCGAAGTTCTCACGGCTCACGAAGAGCAAGTGCTTCACGGAACGGCCGCGGCGGATCAACTTGTCAGCGGCAATAACGCCAAGCCATGGCCCAATCCAGTACGACATCACGAGGAGGAAGTTCTCCAAGTTGTTCGCAGGGTTGCCCATTGCCCAGTGCGCCAAGGCGAAGCCACCGATACCAAAAACGATGGCGGTGACGGCGCGGAGGTGGTGCGACTTGAGCTTGATACCCATAGCCAAGAACGACATTGAACCCGAGTAGACGTTCAAGACGTTGGCGCAGATGGAGCCAATAACGATGCCCAGCAACACGAGCTTGCCCAACCAGCCTGGCAGGAAGTTCGTGAAGTCACCGACGGGGTTGCTGTTGGCACCGTAGGAGTGCATTCCAGCGTTCACCGCGGCAATGCCGACGATTTCAAGAATCGAAGGAGCCACCAAGAGACCCAGAGCGGCGAACCGACCTGCAGCCTTGGTGTCAGTGTTCGACGGCATGTAACGGCTGTAGTCCGAGGAGAAGGGGTTCCAACCAGCCGAGTAACCGTAAACGGCACCGACGTAGAGGAAGAACGCCCCGGGGAGGTGCCAGCTTTCAGGAGATGCAACGGAAGGCTTGGTGAAGACGATGATCGCCGAAACACCGAAGACAACGATGAGGTACGGCATGAGGTACTTCTCAACCGTTTGAACCAAGTTGTGACCGATGAAGGCAATAGCCACCTGAACGATTGCAACAATCGAGAGGCAGACCAAGTTGCTCCAGTGAGTCAACGTCGCGAGCGCGAATGCACCCGATACGGAGTTCACTGCGAACCAACCGATTCCAGCGGCACCGGCGTTGGCAATGGAAGGCAAAATGTTGCCGACCTTACCGAAGGCCGAACGGCTGACCACCATCTGTGGCACGCCGTACTTCGGACCATCTTGGGTCAAGAAGTATGAACCCAGGGCGCCCAGAGCGTTACCGAGGATCGCACCCAGGACGGCTTGCGTAAAGCTCAAGCCGAAGAAGACACCAAGGGCACCCACGTAAATCGTGGCGAACTCCAGGTTTGGACTGGTCCATACAGCGAACAGGTTCCACGGCTTGCCGTGGCGGTCCGCTTCAGG
>CANBVQ010000041.1 GCA_947372925.1 Acidimicrobiaceae bacterium | reverse complement strand
TCGATACCACCGATGTACTGATCGACGGGCATCCACTTGGCAGCTTCCGTCGGGTCAAACGGCTTGCCGGCCGTGAAGGGATCGGTGAATCGTAGGAAGTACCAGGACGAGTCGGTGAAGGTGTCCATCGTGTCGGCTTCTCGACGGGCCGCTCCCCCGCAGGTGGGGCAGGTGGTGTTGCGGAAACCCTCGTGGGTCGCCAGTGGTGACTGGCCCGACTTGTTCATGGCCACGTCGTCGGGAGCCACGACGGGCAGCTGCTCAACTGGTACGGGCACGATGCCGCAGCCGTCACAGTAGACAACGGGAATCGGGCAGCCCCAGAAACGCTGGCGAGAAACGAGCCAGTCGCGAAGACGGAAGTTGACTTTCGATTCGCCAGCTGCATTCTTAACGACAAACTCAATAGCGGCCTTTTTGGCGGCGTCGACATCGAGGCCATCAAGGAAGCCCGAGTTGATCTTCACGCCCGCACCGGCGTAGGCGCCACCCGCAAAGTCTTCAGGCGGGGCCACGGTACGAACAACGGGCAGTCCGTGCACTTGGGCGAAGGCGAAGTCTCGCTCATCTTCGGCCGGTACGGCCATGATGGCCCCCGTGCCGTACGTGCCGAGGACGTAGTCCGCAACGTAGACCGGCACCTTGTCACCAGTAAAGGGGTTAATGACGTAACTACCGGTGAAGGCGCCTCGCTTATCGAGACCGGCACCGCTGTCAGAAGAAGCGGTCCGCTCAAGTTCGCTGGCGCCACGGGCCCGCTCAACCAGTTCGCTCACTGCAGTGGCCTGCTCGGGGGTCGTGAGGGCAGAGAGAAGTTCGTGCTCGGGGGCGACTACGGCGTAGGTCACGCCGAAGCCGGTGTCGGGACGGGTCGTAAAGACACGCAACGCCACATCGGGCTGCCCATCGACGCTGAGGGCGAACTCGGCGCCTTCACTGCGTCCAATCCAGTTGCGCTGCATCGTCTTCACGCGCTCGGGCCATTCCAGGCCGTCGACTTCGTTCAACAGTTCATCGGCGTAGTCGGTGATCTTGAAGAACCACTGTTCGAGATTCTTTCGCTCGACTAGGTCACCGGATCGATCACAGGTTCCGTCACCGTTCACCTGTTCGTTGGCGAGCACGGTGGCGCAACCGGGACACCAGTTCACTGGAGCGTTGGCTCGATAGGCCAGGCCGGCTTCGAAGAACTTTAAAAAGATGAGTTGCGAGTTCTTGATGTACTCGGGGTCGTGCGAGTGCACTTCGCGGCGCCAGTCGTAGACGGCACCGAGCTTTTGCACCGAACTCTTGAGTTCTTCAATCCGCTGGTCCGTGAAGATCCGAGGGTGGCTGCCAGCCTTGATGGCGGCGTTTTCGGCCGGTAGGCCGAAGGAGTCAAAACCGAAGGGAGAAAGTACTGCTTTGCCCAGCATCGTTTGGTAACGGACGACGAGGTCGCCAAAGGTGTAGTTACGGACGTGACCCTGGTGGGCCGCCCCCGAGGGGTACGGGTACATGCAGAGGGCGTAGAAGCGTTCGCGGGGATCATCATTATCGACCTCGTACAGGCCTGATTCACGCCAGCGCTGCTGCCACTTACTTTCCAACTCCACAACATCAAAAGGGCGTGCCATAGACCAATTCTACGAAGTATCTCAGCTCGCTTTACCCACTAGGACCAAGGGCGCCGGGAAAGCCCCTTCTGCGTTCCTGCTAATCTCTATTTCTCCTGGGGGTATAGCTCAGCTGGTAGAGCACTTGCATGGCATGCAAGGGGTCAGGGGTTCGAATCCCCTTACCTCCACCAAATGGACCGCGCGGGAATTTCCCGCTCGGAGTTGGTACTGGGAATCAGATATGTCACTTGCTTCACGAATTCTCAGTAGCACACTGTCGAGAGTTGCCCTAGCGTCGCTTACCGCACTCACACTCACCGGGGTTGTTGGAACGGCCGCATTTGCCGACGCGCCAATCCCGCCTCCCTCTCCGGCCGATTTGAACGCTCAAATCAAACTGGCGACCACCAAAGCCACCACAGCCACTCTCGGACCGCAAATTCTGACGGCTGCGAAATCTTCGTACGAGCTGGGTCCTTGCGTCCAAGATATCTCGAGCCCCGGAAACCGCTTTACGCAATGTGATTTTGGCTCGGTCAGCGCGGCCAAGACGGTCGTCCTCTTGGGTGACTCGCAGGCATCGATGTGGCTACCGGCATTCGACGCGGCCGGAAAAGCACATGGATTTCACGTCATTCTGCTCGCCAGACTGGGGTGCAATTCCAATCCACTAGTGACGTTGTCTTTTACCGGAGCAGTTGATCCCCAGTGTGCCGTGTTTCGTACGGCCAGCCTCAATCTCATCAAGACGCTGCACTCCCCCATCGTGATGTTCGCTCAAATCCATCGATTTCCACTTTTTGCGAAACAAAAGCCCGTTCCCAACACGACGTGGACCTCAAGCATGGTGAGTCTCTTTTCTTCACTCAAGGGTGCCGGCGCGAAGTCCATCGCGTTCTTGGAGCCCGCTCCCGTTGATCCGGTCGACGCCGCAACTTGTCTCAGCCAACATTTGTCCTCCTCGCAAAAATGCACTTTCTCTGCTTCCGTGGGATTTGTTAATGACGCCCGTACTGCCGATGAGAAAGCGGCGACTTCAAGCCGCGTGCCAATCATCAACACGCTCAGCCTGTTTTGTACTTCGAGCGTTACCGCCCCCACTACTAAGTGCCCCGCGCAGGTCAATGGCCAGTTGGTCTACGCCGACCGATGGCATACTTCGGCTCAATATGCCGCTTATTCGTGGCGAGCACTCGCCGCACTCGCCAAGCTGTAACAATACGTCCACGCCAATCCAAACGTCTCGTTCATAATCGGCTTTGAGCCTCGCGCGGACCACAGATATGCGAGATATCGCATGAGCTCAGCAAAGAATCGGGCTGCATTTTCCAAGAGGCCGGCTTGCATGGGGGCGTGGGCAATTGAACCGTCGACTTCGACGGCGATTTCTTCGGACATTGATTGGTTGAGGTTGCGTCGGACCTGCGCCGAGGCCATGGCGTAGGCATTACCGAAATTGTTGGCGAAGGCCAGCACTCGGTCGAGGTTCTTCTCCAGATATTCCCAGTGGACTTCGGCGTTGGCCATCAGTGCTCCGACATTCGCCAATTCGGTCGAAATGCGGTGCTGCTCTTCTTGGAGCTTCCGAGCGGAGATCTGACGGAAGTGACCGTGGCGCGTATTCGGCCACGCCCCGCAATGTCTGGGGAGTGGCCGAATACGTTTTCTCAGCAGAGTCGAGACACCTTACGAGTCAGTGCCGCTACACCGCCATTTTTGTTGCCGTCAACGACCATGGACTCGCCCCAGCATGGTTCACTGCCGATTGACCGAAGCCGTGAGCACAGATCCCCATCAACCAAGGCACCAAGATTGACAGGTTGTTCGCTCAGAGCAGCGCCAAGGACAACAGTTCGGATCTCCAACGCGTTGACGGGTGAGTTTCACTCCCTCATCTCGGGAAAGGTCTCAAAGCGTCGGTTCGACCACCGATACTCGGTTGAGTACTCGGTTGGTTGACCACCCAATCTTTGATGGAGCAATCACCACTGACACCTTTGAGTTGGGGTTGGAACTGAACAGACCAATGAGGTAAGTCGCTGTCGCAACTGCTCGGCGGTTCGCCAACGCCACGTCAGCGCCATTGCCTCCGCGGTTCGCACTGCCGTAAAGAGTCACCTTGGAATACGACGAGGCAACAATGGTCGCAGCGAATTGCTTGAGTGCCTTTTGATCAGCTTTCGTCAGATTCGCTCCGTTGTAGGCAAATGAGACGGTGAGTGGGGAAATGCTTCCCCAGCTAATCGTCAAACGAGCGGTGGCAGCGGTGTTGAACGCATAGGTGGCGTCACTGCCACCTGAACACGAGATAACCAGTGGCGACCCGTCGGGCGATGTCGTAGGCGTGTAGGTCGATGTGCACGTTGGTGCTGTTGCGATTCCTGGAGCAACAACTGAGCCCGAAGTGGAACCGGTGTGAAGGGTGAAGCTGTAGCTCGGCACTGCTGCGCCATGGAGAACTTCCTTTGCGTCAGGGACGACGTAGAGGACAGCCTTCACCACCGTGAAGGACTGATTGGAGCCATCAGCACTTGCGCGAGTGGTGCCTTGTCCAACGTGAGCCACGAGGGTGCAGGTGCCAACGCCGATGTAGTTGACCTCGCCGTTGGTCACGGTGCAGACGCTCGTGGTCGACGAGGTCACCGAGGTTGATCCGTCACCAGTGGTTGAGACCACTGGGGTGAACGATGCGCCATAGGTGCCCGATGTCGGTATGTTCGAGATCGAAACTGATGATTGCGTCAACGGCGAGTCCATCTCCCCAATGTTGGTGACTTTCACAATCACGTGGCTACCCGTGTTGTTAATGAAGAGACTTCCAGTGGCGTCGAGCGCCAAGCCAGTTGGTCGATGCAGGTTTGATGCCAATGGATCACCTGCAGTTGGCGATCCACCATTACCGGTGCCAACGACGATCGACAAGTTGCCACTCGTATCAATTTTTGACACGACGCTGTTCTCTTGATCGGAAATAAACACATTTCCCGCTCCATCAACTGCCAAGGAAGTTGGACGATACAAAAAGGAGCTGGTTGCAGGACCGACTGTTTCGGTTCCGTATTCAAGTCCCGGAGCGGTGTAGCAATAATACGAGCCGTAGCAAATCTGTTGGTCTGGCTCTTTTTTGCCCGCAACAATTGAGAGGTCTCCAGAGGTGTCTACCTTTGCGATGACATGGCTGGTCTTATCGGCAATGTAGAGATTGCCATTGGAATCAGCTGCCAGACCACTAAAAGCCCTGAAGGGCGAAGACGTCGCCGGACCTTGCGCTGGATAGCCATAATTTCCAGAGCCAGCAACGACGGAAACTGTTTTATTCGGACTCACGCGGACAACCACCCTGCTTGAGTCGTCAGCCACGTAGAGGTTGCCCGATGCGTCGACGGCAAGTGCTCCGGGATTCTTGAACGGTGATTGAGTGGCAGGTCCAGGGACAGGTGAATCTTCGACTCCGACGATCCCGGCGTAGACGGAGAGTGTTCCTTGAGCGGTGATTTTCTCCACCACACGATTCTCGGAATCACTCACAAAGATGTTGCCCGAATGGTCGACAACAATGCCATTGAGATTGGTGAAGTCCGAGGACAGCGCTGGTCCCTCGGTTGGCGTTCCACGATCACCCGTTCCCGCAACAATTGTGAGGTTGCCACTGGTATCGACCTTCTCGATGACGTGTGCATTGTCATCAGCGATGTAGAGATTTCCCGAATCATCGGAAGCGATAGCTTCGCCACCAAAGAGCGGTGACTCGGTTGCGGGACCAGACGCGGGGAGACCCTGCGTGCCATTTCCAGCAACAATCGAAAGCTCTGGACTTTGCGTTGTCGCGCCGGCTGGCGAAGGAAGCGCTACTGCGCCCGTAGCAATGACGCAAGATCCCAGCAAGGTGCAGGCGATCCTCGCCAGCTTTTGGGGCAACTTTGGAATTGACACTTGTTTCACGGCTACGCCTCCTCGGCTCCGGTTTTGGCAACAGACGGAAATTTACCACATCGTGGTAAACATGTCTACATTGATGAAAAGAATTCTTTGCTGACGAATTTTGATGGGCAGTGAGGACGAGATTCATTCGAAGCCTCGGGCCTAACCTGACTCCGTGCCGGGCAACGAAGGAGGTGAACCCCAGATGGAAAAGCGGGCCTACGTTCCCCGAGCCGAAGGCAGAGTTCTGCTCGTCAACGCGACCATTGATCTCCTACGGGAGCTTCCCTTTGATGAAGTCACAGTCCGACGGATTGCAGAGCGAGCCAATCTGAATACCAAAGCGATTTGGAACATCTTTGGTCGTCAACAAGACCTGTTCATTGAAGTCACTCGTGAACTCGGATCTCGATTCGCCGACATCTTGACGCCATTGCCCGAAAGTGAAATCCAAGTCGGCCTTCCGGTTCAAGGTGACTTTGTCCTGCGGACGAAGCTCGTGTCGTGGCTCATTGGTCAAGGCGTAACTCCTGAAACCTTTGTCCTCGACCCGCGTCTCAACGTCACCGCAACGCTTCAAGCTCGCCAAATGCAAGCCGGCCTCTCGGAAAATGCAGCCCGATTCTTTGCTGAGCTCATGCGATATCTCGCCGAAGGCTTTGTGATGTTCTCCGGCACCCATGAAACCCAAGAAGGCGATCTGGAGCTCGCAGCGAGGTTCTTGGAAAGAGTTCGGGCAGATCTTCCCCGTTTGACCGAAGGACTCTGGAGTGAGGCCGAAGCCAGCCGGAACGAGCATCGGCTTTAAGCCTCGTGCGGACCACAGGTATCAGCGATATCGACAATTTGCTCACGCCACACTGGGGAGTCAACTCGCTAGTGACGGTTCCAGTTATCCGTTGGAGCCACCGAGCAGAAACTCCACCATCGCTCGCGCACGTAGAGGCGGGGGATCTTCCGGAAAATACTCTTCGTAAAGACTGAACGCGGCCTGGACGGTGTCTATTTCGCATAACTGGAGGAGCAGCGCAATGTCCGGTTCATCGCGGCGCCCTCGGCTTGCACGAATCTTCATTGCGAGCATCGTCCGATTGTCTGCCGACAGAACTTCCAGGCTCCCGAACAGAAACAGAGGGCGCCAATCTGGCGACTTAAACACTGGGATGAACCCAGTTGCAGCGGCATTGAGCCAGTCGGCCGGCAATCCCCGTCGGTTGGCGACATCACGAGCAATCGCAGTGACGATATCTCGCGGATAGAAATCACCATCCACGTCATCAGTCGCATCTCGTGAGTTGTGCGCCAAAACCATCAATGCTCCCCCTACGACGTAGAGGCGCGCCCGTACCCCTTGAAGGTCCAATTCCTGCCCGACGTCCATAAGGGCAGCCACCAGTTCGGAACGCTGCATTAGACGCTGGCCAGCTCTTCGGCGGCAGCGAGAATACCGTGGCGCACAAAAGCGGCTGGTGCCGTTTCAAACTCCCATTGATGCAGAGCGGGGTTCTCGGACAAGAACCAGAACGGCTTGACGAATCGATGTGAATCATTCACCCAACGTGGTGGGGCGAGATCTCGTCGGGCGCACTCTTCTTCCACGCATGCTGCCAAGAACGCATCCCATCGACGATCCCCCATAAGAGACGGTGGGTCGAGAACGAGTGCTCTGAACCGCTCCTCGGTTTGAGAGCGAATCGCATCTCGAAAACTAAGTGCCCGACGGAGTATGGCGTCCTCGCGCACCTTCGCTTCGAGACCATTACGAACAATCATGCGCATAGTGCGTGCCGTTTCAACAGCCGACGATGGCTCCGCGGGCAACACCACGACCTGCAGCGACTCACCAACTGACTCAACAATCGAACTCAGCAGTGAAAGTGACGGTTCGCGGAGCCCTGACTCAATGGACGAAATTGTTGGTTGGGGCACAGAAGCTAGACGAGCGAGGTCGCGTTGCGTCAATTGGTGTCGTGACCTCAGCGCTCGAACTATTTCTGCCGCTTTTTGCTTACCATCCATCCAGAAATGATACTATATCTCGTATCAAATATCCCGGTGTTCGAGAGGTGGCCATCTCACCTCTAGGAAGCCAACTAACCCGCGCTTTTCACTTTGTCCCCCTCAGAATGATTCGGGTGGCGCGTGGTGCTTCCGCACTGATCTCTTTTCGATCGGGTCGAGCGAGGGCCGCTTTGCGTTGCGGGGCGATTCGATTTACCCGGCTGAGCGTGGCCTCATTGCGGATCAGAAAGTCCCAATACAGAGTCGTAAGCGGACAGACCGTTTCCCCGGTTCGTACCGTTGGTGAAAAGGCACAGCCTTTGCAAAAATTCGTCATCTTGTTGAGGTAGTTACCACCCGCGATATAGGGCTTGGTGCCGGTACCGCCGCCATCGGCAAAAGTGCCCATACCAATCACATTGGCCTCCATGACCCATTCGGCCCCATCGACGTACGCCCCAATCATCCATTTCGAGACTGCCTGTGGGCTGATGCCGGCCACCGTGGCCGCATTCGCCAACACCATCAGTCTTTCAATGTGGTGGTTCCACGCGTAATCGTGCAGGTGTCGCAACACGCCATCGAGACAGCGCATTTCATGGTGTCCCAGCTGTTGCCACGAGACGGGCAGTTCATTGTTCGCTTCGAGATGATTGAGCTGCGAATACTCGGCGGTACGTAGGTGGTGTAGCACGTAGACCCATTCGCGCCAACCAATGATCTGCCGGAGAAATCCCTCGGCGCTGGCGAGTGGGATCTCCCCCGCGGCAAAGTGCCGACTCACCGCTTCAATCACTTCAGCCGGATGCAGAAGTCCGATGTTGAGGGCCGCGCTCAGACGGGAGTGAGCCAGATGCCAGTTCTCATAACTAGCGGCGTCTTCATGGGGGCCGAAGTGAGGAATAATCCGTTCAACGGCATCGCGTAACTGATCTACTGCCTGCACTCTGGTTCTCGGCCAGAAGTTGAGGGCATTGCCGCCCGGGTGGGTGGGTTCTAACGCCTCGATAAGAGCCACTTCGTCGACCGTTAGCTCGGCCGACCATGGGTCTGGCCACTCGCCGCCGTCGCGAGGCAGTGGCTTTCTATTTTCTACGTCGTAGTTCCACTGACCGCCAATCGGTTCAGCTCCATCCATCAGTACGTTGAGCCGCTGGCGTTGTTGGCGGTAGAAGGTCTCCATCGTGCTCGGCTGCTTCTTTCGAGCGCGGATCTCCTCAACATCGGTCAAAAAGAATGGGTCAGGTAATAGCTCTACACCGAGTCGAGAGAATAACGATCTCGCGTGACGGCCCCTCGGTGCATTCATGACAATCTGGGAGGGGTTGAACTCTGCCTGGTGCTCGGCCAAACCTTGCGTGAAGTTGGCTGCCCGTCGATAATCAACGACATAATTTCTTTCGCGTAGTGCTTCGGCGAAATTTCTCATGGCCGAGAGATACATCGCCACCCGAGTGAGATGGTGAGGCTGGTTGATTAGCGATTCACTCTCAATCATCACAATGACCGTGTCGATGCCCAGCGTCGGCCACGGTTCAACGTCGAGTGAGAGTTGGTCTCCCAGGACGAAGAAGGATGTTGTCATGGCACGGAACGACGATTGACTCGCGCAGTGCGTGAACACCGAGTCGAGCAGTAGCGGACCTCGTCGAAGTTTTTCCGCCATTTGGCTCGCCACTCAAAGGCGAGGCCACAGACTTCGCAGTCCTTCGGGGCGAACCCGTTCTTTATCTTGGCTACCCGCGGCTGTTTACCCACTCCTGTCTTCTACCGGTCAACGCCACCTTGCGATTCGAATACAACGCC
>CANBVQ010000040.1 GCA_947372925.1 Acidimicrobiaceae bacterium | reverse complement strand
GGCAAGTGGGGGACTGAGAAGTTGGCTCTTCTGAATGAGACAACCCACGCCGAACTCAACGCCCAATGGATGCTGGGCTCGGCCGCCGTGGCGTTACGAAGTGTGGACAATGGCCACGTTGTGGAACTGGCGGACGGATCGCAGGTCTCGGGCGACATCGTGGTTATCGCTACGGGCACCCGTGCGCGCCGGCTGCCCTTTAGCGCGGACAGCCAACTCTTTGCCGTGCGGACGTTGGACGACACCACGGCCCTGCTCGCCGCCGTCGAATCACTCGCCGCAGGCACTCGCGTTGCCGTTATCGGGGCGGGATTTATCGGCGCCGAAGTCGCCACTGCTCTCAAGGCTCGAGAGCTCGTGCCCGTTGTGTACGAAACGCAGCCCCGACCACTGAATGCCGTTCTCGGAGAAAGTGCCGCACGGTGGCTTGAGCAACTTCCGGCTGACGCCGCAGTTGAAGTGCGAGCCAACCAGTCGATTTCCGATGTGGTCGCAACTGCATCTGGTGTGACCGTCGTGACGGCCGCAGGTAGCGAGGAGTACGCCCTCGGAGTTCTGGGAGTCGGTGCACTGCCCAATGTCGAATGGCTAGCTACCAGCGCACTACCAATTGATAGGGGCGTGGTGGTGAACGGCTCGCTACAAGCGGCACCGGGTGTCTACGCCGTGGGCGACGTGGCTTCCTTCCCGTTCGAACGTGCCGGTCGCCGCGAAGTCATTCGGATTGAGCACTGGCAGATCGCCAATGATCACGCCATCTACGTGGCCCAACACATCTGCGGCAAGAGTGGCACCGACTTCTCGACCGTTCCATACTTCTGGAGCGATCAGTACGGCAAGAAGATTCAGATGTTGGGTCACCCTCATCCTGATGATGAAATCGAAATTGTGCTCGGCTCGGTGGATGAGGGCAAGTGGCTTGCTCACTATCGCCACGATGGTGTGATTACGGGCGTGTTGGCACTCAACAATGCACGTGAGTTGATGCTCTCGAAGTCCTTGCTCGAAGAGTAGACAGTTGATCGCGGTCGAGGACGCCACGCAGTCAAACGCTCTTCCTGTCAATCGAACGAATCCGGCGCGTCTCGTCCAAGGGGGGCGATGTCCAATTGTGATGTACAGGATGTACAGGGTGTACAGTTGGTTGAGGTTTACTATTTGTCGTATTGCACGATGAAATAACCATGGGCTTTGTGGAAGGACTCTTATGTCCAGTACCGCCCGCTCAACGTTTCCTTCTCTTGAGGGCAGTCGTTGGAAGAATTCCCACCAAGTTCTCCACCGCACCGGCGTCGTATTCACCATTGCGGCCGTTCTCACGCTCACTGTGGCATTCGTTACATCGTCTGCTTTTGGCGTGACTACCTCCATTGACTTAGGTTCTGCCACCTCGTACTCCGTGCTCGCAGGCAGCACCATTACCAATACTGGTCCCAGCACCATCGCCGGTGACGTGGGGTTGTCACCAGGAACGGCAATCACCGGATTTCCTCCGGGTCTCACCGCTGGAGCGGTTAATGCCGCCAACGGCGCTGCCGGCACGGCCAAGAGTGACTTCACGACCGCCTACAACGATGCGGCGGGTCGAACTGGTGGGCTTCCAATCGTCGCCGACCTCGGTGGTACGACCTTGACCGCAGGTGTGTACAACTCCGGCTCAAGTATCGGTGTGACCGGAACTCTGACGCTCAACGCTGAGGGCCATAGCGACGCCGTCTTTATTTTCCAAGCGGGATCGACACTGACAACGGCGCCGGCCAGCAGCATTGTTCTTGAGAATGGCGCGCAAGCCTGCAACGTGTTTTGGCAAGTTGGCTCCTCAGCGACTGTGGACACCACAACCACTTTTGTCGGCACCATCATGGCCTCAACGTCCATTTCCGTTCTAAACGGGGCAACGATTAGCGGACGCCTCTTCGCTGACACTGGAGCCGTGACTCTCGAAAACAACGTGATCACCACGCCACCCTGTGACATCGCGACATCAACCACCACAACAGCCGGTGGCTCAACGACAACTTCGACATCATCTGGTGGTTCAACGACAACTTCGACATCATCTGGTGGTTCAACAACCACTACCACGATTCCATCACTTCCTCACACCGGTACGAATACTCCGCTCTTGGTTGGAATCGGAATCGCGCTGGGCACTCTTGGTGGTACTGCGGTGATGACTGCTCGCCGCTTGCGAGTGCGCCGGAACTAGCCGTAGAGGGGATTTCCCGAAAAACGTGGTGTAGAGAAATCCTTCGCCCAACTAAAGGGATGAAGCTGATTTATTGATCCAAGTAGGTAAAACCACGTTTGCGTTGAACTGAGCATTAGGGTTCCCAGTAACCAAGCGACCGATAATAAGCCGCCCAGAACCCGGAGTGGCCAATGAAATCACTATTTACATCAGAGTCCTTTAGCCGCAGACTTACGATTCTCCTCGCTGCCATAGCTCTGCTCGCAAGCGGTATTGCGATTGGCGGGCTCACAATGAATAGAACTGTGTCTGCAACCGGAGTAACTGGAGCAACTGGGGCAACTGGGGCAACTGGAGCAACTGGAGCAACTGGGGCAAACGGGCTTGCGTATGACTGCAATGCGACACCCTACCCAGGTATCAATTTGGCCGCTTGCGACCTGAGCGGTAAGAACTTCATCACCCATGATGCTCCTGGCGCGAATCTAACTAGAGCAGTCGCCGGCTCGGCAATCTTTGGTGATAAGAGTGCGGGTTGCACTAAGGGCAGGTCGAATCTCGTTGGAGCAAACTTCACGGCGTTTAACGGCGCTGGCCAGCAGGACATTAACTTTCAGTGCGTAAATCTAGGCGTGATCAGCTTTGTTGGAGCAAATCTCTATGGTGCAACTTTTACAGGCAGCTATTTGTACAACATCAATTTCTCGAATGCTGATATGCGTCATTCCAATTTCTCAAATCTTGGAGTTGCGCCTGGGGTAGGCCGTACAAAATTTGCAGTGAACCTCAACTTCACCCACGCCGATTTGACTGGCGCAATTGGTCTAGTCCAATATCTCGATACGGTGTGGTCGGACACTTTTTGTCCCGACGGAACGAATTCAGGTAGAGGACCGAGCGCTACCTGCAACGGTCACGGCGGAACAACTTCCCCTCGTCTCTAAGGGTTTACAAAACTTAGAGATCAACTAGAAGGAAACGCCCGAGAGACCAGGAATGGTCTTTTCGGCTCGACTCACAGAATCGGCCCACTGCTCGCGAGCAGCTGTGCGGAATGCTTCGTCGAGTTGTGGCGTGACCGTCTGAGATGGTGCCCACATTTCGGCCACATCATCGACAGTGAGAGACCCTGATGCGACGAGTGCCATGAGCCCCGCGCCACGAGTAGTGGCTTCGCGTTCACCGGAAACTTCGATAGTGCGACCCGATGCATCAGCCAAAGCCTGCACGAGGTAGGAGTTAGCCGTCATGCCTCCATCGACTCGAACGGTCTCGATGGGGTAGCCCGTTTCGGACACGGCCGCATCGATGAGGTCAACTGCGTTGTGAACAATTCCATCGAGGACGGCTCGAACCAGATGAGCCTTAGTGGAGCCTCGGGTGAGGCCAAAGAAGGCTCCCCGGGCGCCGAAGTCCCACTGGGGAGTCCCGAGCCCGGCGAGGGCTGGGACAAACGTCACACCATCGGTGCTCTCGATGGAGCGAGCCAAGGTCTCGGTCTCAGCGGCATTGGCAATGAGTCCAAGGTCGTCCTTGAGCCACTCAATGCACGTGCCCGCGCTCAGCATGATGCCTTCAATGCCCCATTGGATACCCTCGACGTTGCTGAACGTGGGGGTCGGGAAGCAACCCGAGGTGTAGCGAGACATGTTTGTTGGGCCCTCGGGCCCACGAACTTGGTCCAACATCGCACCAGTGCCGAACGTGATCTTGGTTTGTCCCGGGCGAACGCAGTTCTGACCGAACAGGGAAGAGGGTTGGTCTCCGACGAGGGCGGTAATAAGCGGTGCACCCGGCAGGGCCGTGGCCGGCCCAACGGCACCGGCGGTGGGGACGATGCGAGCCAGCATCTCTTCACGCAGTCCGAGGACTTGCAGGGCGTGCTGGTCGTAGCTGGCCATGTCGATGTTGATGAGGCCGGAGAGTCCGACGTTGGAGTGGTCGGTGACGTGGTGGGCACCCTCGGTCAAGATGAAGGTAATCCAGGTCTCAATGGTCGCGAAGCGAATGTCACCACTGGGCTTGCCGGCGCTTTCGAAGAGCCACTTGGCCTTGGTCGCCAATTGGTTGGGCGCCACGCGGACGCCCTCGGGCTGGAGCATCAAGCAGTCGATGACGGTCCGGAGGTCCTGCCAGCCGAGTGCGGGTCCCACGGGCAGTTTGGTCGTGGCGTCGAACATGATTGTCGTGGCCCGCTGGTTAGCGATGCCGACAAAGTCAGCCGGGCCCGCCTCGGCCAGAGTCTCGTGGGCACAGGCCAGTGCCAGGGTCGCTATCTCGAGTGCGTCCAACTCCACTTCGCCGGGATTCGGCGTGCGGATCGTCAACGGTTTTTGGTGCACGGCACTCACGCGTCCGGCGCCATCCACAATGGCGGCACGAACCGAAGTAGTGCCAACGTCGATGACGAGTGTCGTTACCACGCGTCGCCGCCCAGTCCCATAACACCGGGGTTCAAGATGTGCTTGGGGTCCAGGGCGTCCTTGAGCGTTTCGAGCAGTCCGAAACCGGTGCCGAGTGCGGTCGGCATGAAGCGGGCCCGGTTGCGACCCACGCCGTGGTGGTGGCTGAGCGCGCCACCGGCGGCCAAGACGGCGTTCGATGCGGCGTCCCAGGCGGCACGGTAGTACTCCTCGAGACTGCCCTCGGGGCGAGCCGCAAAGGTGAAGTAGAGGCAGGCGCCGTCTTGGTAGGCGTGGCTCTGGTGCATCGTGGCCGTAACGGTGGACTCGATGCCCAGGAGCGCGGCGGTGACGTTCTCGTAGATGGTGTGCAAGGTGGACCAGGGGCCCGCGATCTCAATGGTGTCGACCACGATGTCGCGCTCCCACAGCGGCGTCAAGGCACTGACGTTATTGCGGTGACCCAGCCAGTGCTCGACGTGGGCGTCATCTTCGCGAACGGCTTTGGCGCACTCTTGCGCGACGATGGCCATGTTGGCCTCGACCAGCAGTTGGTCGCCCTCGTCGAGCACGATGAGGGCGTTACGCTCGAGTTCAAAGTTTCGCTTGGACTCCGGAACGTCGTAGAGGCGAAGAACGGCGGGCCGAGCCCCTCGTTGAATGATGCGGCGACAGGCCTCGAGTCCTTCGGCGACGGTGTCAAAGCTGTAGGCGGCGCGCATCTCAAAGGTGGCCTTGTGGTGCAACGCCAACGTGGCTTCCACGATGATGCCGAGGGTGCCTTCTGATCCAACGAAGACCTGGTTGAGGTCGGGACCGACGGCCTGGCGTGGACCTCGTCCACCGGTGTGCACGACGGAACCATCAGCCAACACGACCGTCAGTCCGCGAACGATGTCTTCGATCTTGCCGTAGCGGTTTGAAAGTTGTCCGGCGCCACGACAGGCCAGCCATCCGCCGACGGTGGCGAGATCGAAGGACTGTGGGAAGTGACCGACAGTGAGACCACGAGCGCCCAGTACTGCTTCGAGGTCTGGTCCAAACTTTCCGGCCTGGACGGTTACCGTCAGCGATTCGTCGTCGATGGCAATGACTTGGTTCATGGCCGTGAGATCGAGCGCGATGCCCCCAGTAACCGGGATGGCACCACCAACGACGCCACTTCGTCCACCCTGGGGGGTTACGGCCACGCCGTGCGCGTTGGTAATACGCAAGGTGTCCGACACGTGCTGAATGGTCGTTGGTAGCACCACGACACCGGCGAGAGCCGGTACGACGCCCTTGCTAATCCAACCAATGGTCAGCGGCCACCAGTCACGACCGTGCTCGAAGCGAATCCGCTCGTCGGCATTGAAGGGGACATTGGCGGCGGCCAGTTCATCGAGAACGGCCAAGGGCAGTTCGGTTCCGGTGAACTTGACGGTGAGATCACCCTCGGGCAACTCGTTGGGCATGGTGGGGGTGGTCATTACGAATCCTTAAATGGTGAGGCCGGCGGCGGAGAATTCCGTCTCGACGAGCTGGCGATACGAAGCAACTTCTTTGTCCTGTTGAGCGGTGTCCCAGCCCATCGTGGGGGCCACGAGTGCAGCAATGGAAGCGGCGGCCCGCAGGGTGGCGCGGGCGTCTTGGATGTGGGCCCGGGTGCGACGAGCCAGGAGGTCGGTCAACGTCACGGCCATTTCGTCACGGGCGCTGTAGATGAATTCGGCCTTGAGATAGGGCAGACCCTCGATAGCCACTTCGGCGAGCGAGGGATTGGCCTCGATCATGTCGGTGATGTGCTTGCGGGCCGTGCCGAAGCGCTCGAAGAGGTGCTTGTCAACACCTTCAACCACGGGCATCGGTTCGCCACGACGGGGAGCACCGAAGAGGCGCAAGTTGATGGTGCCGACGAAGCCCGACTGCTGGAGCTGAACTAAGAGCTCGGTGACGGTGTCTTCAGCCATTTCGCGATAGGTCGTCCACTTGCCACCGGTGACGTGAATCATGCGGTCCTTAGTGACGGTGACCGAGTGGCGACGAGAAAGGTCGCTGGTGCGTTCCGAGACCTTTTTGCCGTCGCGAGGCGCGAGCAGTGGACGCAGGCCAGCCCACACGCCAGTGATGTCAGCGGTCGTCAGATTTGACGACGTCGAGGCGTTGACGGCGTTAAGGAGGTACGTGATGTCCTCAGGCGTACAGAGGGGATTGTTGATGTCACCATCGAAGGGGGTGTCGGTAGTGCCAATGAAGGTGAACTCGGCCTCTTCGAAGGGAACAACAAAAATGCTCCGGCGGTCACCGGGAACGGCCAGCACGGCGGCCACGTCGGCCGGGAGGCGGTGCTTGGGGACTGAGACGTGAACACCCTTGGCCGGGGTCACGACGGTCTCGGACTTGTGCTCACCCAGTTCGGTGACCTCTTCCACCCAGACGCCGGTGGCGTTGACGACCGAACGAGTCGCGACGGTCCAGGATTCGCCGGTGATCTCGTCACGCACTTGAACGCCGTTCACTTCACCGTTGTCGGCGTAGGTGAAACCAACAGCGCGAACGTAGTTCGCCACGGCGGCGTCGAAGGCGTCTGCAGCGGTCCGCGCAATCGTCATGGCAATACGGGCATCGTCTCCGCGTGCGTCGAAGTACAAGAAGCCAGCGACGAGTCGCTCGACGTTCAATGTGGGCAGGTGTCCGAGTGCCTGAGCCTTGGTCACCTTTTGGTAGCGACGTCCAATGCGCCAACCTCCGGTGAGGTCGTAGAGGCGAAGGGCCGAGGCGTAACCCTTAGTCACAGCCTTGCTGACGGCGCCGTTTTTTCCGAAGAGTGGAATTAGAAAGGGGAGAATGCGAACGAGGTGGGGAGCATTCTTGAGGAGTCGCTGACGCTCTCGCAAGTTTTCGTAGACGAGTCGGAACTCGCGCTGCTGGAGGTATCGAAGGCCTCCGTGGACCATCTTGGAAGACTTCGAACTCGTACCGGAAGCAATATCGGATGCTTCAATAAGTGCAGTCTTCAATCCTCGTTGCGAGGCATCCAAAGCGACGCCGGCACCGGTCATGCCGGCCCCGATCACGATGGTGTCAAAGGACTCTTCTTTGAGGCGGGCGATGGCGGTGGCACGATTAAAGGGATTCACCCTTCTATGTTGGCACAGCCCGAGAAGTGGTTTCATTCTTCGGATTCTGGGATAAGTTGCCACGCATGGACTTTGAACTTTCAGATGAACTGCTGGCCCTTCGAGATTCCGTCCGAAAGCTCGCCCAGGAGAAGATCAAGCCCCGCGCTCGGGCTATTGACGAATCGGGGGAGTACCCCCAGGACATCTTCGAGGCCTTCCGGGATGCCGACCTTCTCGGGCTTTGCATTCCTGAGGAGTACGGCGGCTCCGGCGCCGGCATTCTCGGTCTGACACTCGCCATTGAGGAAGTCACCAAGTACTCCAACGTCACTGGCCTCATGCTGCTCTTGACCCGCCTCCCTACCGGTCCCATCATGATCTCTGGCAGCGAAGAGCAGAAGCTCAAGTATCTACCGAGCATCGCCGATGGCTCCAAGCGTTCGGCCTTCGGTCTCTCCGAGCCCGGTGGTGGTTCGGACGTCGCCGGTATGCAGACGCGCGCCACGCCCGACCCCGATGTTGAAGGTGGTTGGATCTTGAACGGTACGAAGTGCTGGATCTCCGGTGTGCGTCAAGCCGACTGGTTCACCGTCTTTGCTAAGACGGGCGACCCGGCTTCGCGCATGCACGACTCAATCACCGGCTTCATCATTGACGCCAACACCCCCGGTGTGGAGCGTCCCCGCTTTGACAAGAAGATGGGTGTTAAGGGTGTGGACACGGGTGAGCTGGTTCTCCGGAACGTCAAGGTTGGCCCCGAAGACGTCATTGGTTCCGTAGGTGGATTCCGTTTGGCGATGAACGGTCTGAACGCCATGCGTCCCGTCGTGGCGGCCCGCGGTATTGGCTTGGCCGAAGGTGCGCTGATGTACGCCACGGAGTACGTGAAGAATCGTCCCGCCTTTGCTTCGACCATTGCCAGCATGCAGGGCATTCAGTGGGAGATCGCGAAGTTGGCCACGGAAATCGAAGCGGCCCGTCTCTTGACCTACCGCGCCGCGTGGCTGGCCGACCAGGGCAAGTTCACCAAGGAGTACGTCCCGCAACTCTCGATGGCCAAGTACTACGCCTCCGAAGTTGGTGTCAAGGCTTCTGGTTTGGCCATGCAGCTCCTCGGTGCGGCCGGGTACATGGAAGATCACCCGACCGAACTCTGGTACCGCGACGCCAAGCAGCTCACGATTGTGGAAGGCACGAGCCAGATCCAACTCGGACTTATCGCCAAGGGTGTGCTCGGTCACGACCTCTGGTGGGATTAATGGCCGTTTCGGTCAACGCCGAACTTCTCGCCCGTCTCGTGCGGGGCGAACAACTCACCCGTGGTGAGGCCAGCGAAGCGCTGGCCGATGTCTTGCGTGGTGACGTTGACGCGACACTCATTGCCAGCTTTCTGACGGCTCTGGCTCAACGGGGGGAAACACCCGAAGAGATGACCGGTTTCATTGACGCCATGGTCGCCGCCGGCGAGACCTTTACGGTCGAGTCCGGAGCCATGGACATCGTGGGCACCGGTGGCGATCGCATGCACTCGGTCAACGTCTCGACCATGACGGCCCTCACGATTGCGGGACTCGGTATTCCCGTGGCCAAGCACGGCAATCGTGCCGCTTCGTCTTCCGTTGGTACGGCCGATGTCCTCGAGGGGCTTGGGGTGAAGATTGATGTGGATGGTTCGGTCGTGGCGGCCTGTGTCGCCGAGGCCGGCATGGGCTTTTGCTTCGCCCCCCGTTTTCACCCGGGACTCCGCCATCTCGGTCCAATTCGAAAGGCGTTGGCTTTTCCCACGGCTTTTAACGTGCTCGGTCCACTGGCCAACC
>CANBVQ010000039.1 GCA_947372925.1 Acidimicrobiaceae bacterium | reverse complement strand
GAAGCGGCTCGTGGCGTTCTCCACCAACACTCCGAACCGGGAACGGTCCAGATCGTTGAGGCTGATCGACGCGGACTTCAAGTTCTGTGACGCTCGCCAGACTGGCCCGGCCCCCCAAGAGTGCGGCCGGAGCTGGTGGAATGGTGCTGTTAGGTGCCCTCTTTGTTCAGTATTCGGCTGCCCTGGTCGCTCCAATCTTTGTCGTGGTGGGTGCCGCGGCGACAAGTGCCTGGCGCTTCAGCGTGGGTGCTCTCGTCCTGCTCGCCTTAGCTCGCCCCAAGGTGTGGCGATGGACGCGCCGACAGTGGCTCGGTGCCTTCGCGCTCGGAATCTCGACGGCCTTTATGAATCTCTGTTTCTTTCAGGCCATCGATCGGATCAATCTCGGAACGGCCGTGGCGATTGAGTACCTCGGCCCCTTTCTGGTGGCTGCATTCGGAAAACGATCGCTACGCCACATCGCCTTTGTCTTTGTCGCGGCGCTCGGTGTCTTGGCCTTAGCTCGACCCGGTGGCGACGTCTCAGTCACGGGTCTAGTTTTCGCCGGTTTTGCCGGTATCGGTTGGGCCGGCTACGCCTTCGCCTCGCATTACGTCGGCGACGAAACGCCCGGTTTCGACGGCCTCGCGATGGCGATGACGATTGCGGCAGTCATCACGCTCCCATTCCTCCCGTCCTCCATCGTGCCAATGTTTGACCACGGTCTCGTACCTCGGATGGTGATTGCCTCTGTAGCAGCGGTGGTATTGGGCTTTGGTGCTGAGATGCAGGCACTCCGTCGACTCCCACCCAGCATTGTGGGCGTCCTCCTAGCCCTCGATCCGGCCGTGGCCTTCGCGGTGGGGTTTGTGGTCCTGGGTCAGCCAATACTCGGTTGGGACATCGTAGGAACGGGTTTGGTCATCATCTCAGGGATTGCGGTAACCCGCGACGCCTAGGTGAATTCCTGCGCACCGGTAGAATTTGGCGGTGAGCACGGCCCGTACCTTTGAGATTCATACGTACGGCTGCCAGATGAACGTCCACGACTCCGAACGACTGGCCGGACTGAT
This sequence comes from Acidimicrobiaceae bacterium, assembly GCA_947372925.1. Lineage (GTDB taxonomy): Bacteria > Actinomycetota > Acidimicrobiia > Acidimicrobiales > RAAP-2 > RAAP-2. Next base: position 8,583 of record CANBVQ010000039.1, on the reverse strand, counting down.
GGTGGCCGATGGCCTCGTGCCGGTGGAACCTGGTCAGCAGGCCGATGTCGTTCTCTTTAATACGTGCACGATTCGTGAGAATGCCGATAAGCGCCTCTACGCCGCGCTCGGGCAGCTCAAGGCGCTGAAGGAGAGTCGTCCCGACATGCAGATCGCCGTTGGTGGTTGCATGGCTCAAAAGGATCGTGAGTCCATTATCAAGCGGGCCGGGTTCGTGGACGTCGTCTTTGGCACCCACAACATTGGCTCCGCCCCCGGCCTGCTTCGCCGGTCGTTGACCGAGGGCCCGCTCGTTGAGATTCTCGACGCCCCGGACCCCGAGGCTCACCTCGACATGGCCCCCGCATTGAACGCGGTACGTGAAGTGCCCTGGGCCGCTTGGGTGACCGTACAGACCGGATGCAACAATTCGTGCGCCTTCTGCATTGTTCCTTCGGTGCGCGGTGATGAAGTATCACGACCCTTTGATGACCTCGTGACCGAAGCGACCATGCTGGCCGGCCAGGGTGTGACCGAGATCACCCTGCTGGGTCAAAACGTCAACACGTACGGTCGCGACATCACGAAGCGCCGCCCACTCTTTGCTGACCTGCTGCGCGCCGTGTCGGCCGTCGAGGGAATCGAGCGTGTTCGATACACCTCGCCTCACCCTCGCGACCTGCGCCCCGAAACAATTGCCGCGATGGCCGAAACGCCCGAGATCTGTCCACAGTTGCATCTGCCACTGCAGTCCGGTAGCAACGAAGTGCTGGTGGCGATGCGCCGTGGCTACACCGCCGAGCGGTATCTCGAGCGCCTCGCTGATGCCCGAGCCGCCATGCCGGGTCTAGCGGTAACGACTGACATCATCGTTGGTTTCCCGGGGGAGACCGAAGCCCAATTCGAAGAGACGTTGCAAGTAGCGGCCGAGGCCCAGTTCGATTCGGCCTACACCTTCATCTTCTCGCCCCGTCCGGGCACCCGTGCGGCCGAGATGACCGATTCATTTATTGCGCCAGAGGTAATCAAAGGTCGCTTCGCTCGCCTCGATGCCGTTATTGACCGCAGCGCACTACTTCGTAATGAAGCTCGCGTGGGTATCGAAGAGGAAGTTCTTGTCGAAGGTGCATCACGACGCGATGACAGTCGCGTGTCGGGGCGAACACGTCAGGGCAAACTCATTCACTTCACCCCGCCACCCGAAGGTCTTCGTCCCGGAGCCCTGGCGACCGTCAAGGTGGAGTACGGCGCCCCCTTCCACTTGCTGGGCAGTTACGTGGCCACCCTCCGTCCACCCCGTCACAAAGTCCGTATTCCACTTCTGAACTCGTGACGACCCCACCCCGAGTCATTGCTCTCGTTGGGAGTACGGCCTCCGGCAAGAGTTCGGTGGCGCACTCGTTTGCCCTTCAGCGCGGCGACGTTGAGATCTTGAGTGTCGATTCGATGACGGTATATCGAGGCATGGATATTGGAACGGCCAAGCCCACAAAGGCGGAACAACGCGAAGTTCGTTACCACTTGCTCGATCTGGTTGATGCCAGCGAGTCCTACTCGGTGGCGGAGTTCCAACGAACGGCCCGTGAGGCTCTGACTGATATTGCGAACCGTCAGAAGATTGCTCTCCTAGTGGGCGGCACCGGCCTCTACGGACGTGCGATTATCGATAACTTCACCATGCCGGGGGAGTATCCAGAACTTCGTGCTTCGCTTACGGCGCGGGCCGAGATCGAGCTCCCCACAATGTTTCAGGAGCTCGCCGAACGAGACCCTTCGGCGGCCGAGAAGATTGAACCGACCAACGCCCGTCGAGTTGTGCGGGCTCTTGAGGTGATTCTTGGTAGCGGTGAGCTCTTCTCCAGTTTTGGCCCGGGACTTCAGTCCTACTTTGATGCCGACATTCCTCAGGTGGGTATCCAGCCTTCACTGGAGGCGGTTGATGCGGCCATTGACCAGCGGTATCGCTCGTGGATTGAAGCCGGACTGGTCGACGAGGTGCGAGCACTACGAGACAGTCCCCACGGGCTCTCTAGAACGGCGGCCCAAGCCGTGGGCTACAAGGAATTGCTCCCCTTCCTCGAAGGGGAGAGCGATCTGGAGTCCTGCGTTCAGGCGGCCACCTTGGCGACACGGCAACTGGTTCGTCGCCAGCGAGCCTGGTTTCGACGGGATCCCCGAATTGAGTGGTTTGAGAAGGCCGAAGAGGTCACCAATCGACTTTCCACGCTGGTGGGGTAGTTCCAAAGAGCCGTGAGAGAATGACATTAGTGATGACGCGCACACTGCAGAAATGGAACGGGGCGGGGAACGACTTCCTCGTCGACGTCGGTTCCTCGGATGAACTTGCGGTGTGGACAGCGAGCCGAGCCACTTCCGTCTGTGATCGCAACTCCGGCATAGGAGCCGATGGTCTGCTGTTGGCCACGCTCGATGGTGATTCGTTGACCATGACGCTCTTTAATGCTGACGGGTCCATCGCCGAAATGAGTGGAAACGGCATCCGCTGTCTCGTAGCAGCGGTTCACCGGACGACCAGGGCCACATGGAGCAGCATCGAGGTCGCCACCGGTGCCGGTCGCCGCACTGTTGCTCTCACCCTCGAGGGCAATGATGGATTCGGTTCCGTCGATATGGGCTCGGTACGTCTCGAACAGCCCCTGGAAGGCACGCTCGGCGTGGCCAATGTCGGTAATCCTCACGTCGTTCTCATGGACGAGCCCGCCTGGAGCGATGCGGAACGTACGGTTCGTGCCGTCGCACTTTCAGACGCGGTCGGTGGCGCAAATATTGAGTTTGTAACCCTGTTCAGTGAGTCTCACGTCGCCATCAAAGTTCATGAACGTGGAGTCGGCTGGACTCAGGCTTGCGGTACTGGTTCCGTGGCGACGACGGCAGTGCTGTATCACCTCGGTCTCACTGGACCCAAGGTGGTTGTTTCGAATCCCGGTGGTGATCTCACCGTAGAGCTCACTGGCCATGAAGCTACCTTGGCGGGTCCGGTGGCCTTCGAACGTGATGTGGAGTGGTCGCTGGCGTGACGTATCTTCCGTCAACGCTGATTGACCGTACTTTTCGCGAACGCATTGTCCTCGTTGGGGTTATCTTTCCGGATTCCTCGGCCGCGGAACTCGACAAGGACCTCGACGAGTTAGCTCTCTTGGTCGATACCGCCGGTGCCGATGTCTCAGCTCGAGTGGTTCAACGTCGCGATCGTCCCGATCCCGCCACGTTCCTCGGATCAGGCAAGGTTCAGGAACTGAAGGAGATCTGCCTCGCGGTCGATGCCGACACCGTCGTGTTTGACCACAATCTCTCGCCGGCCCAACAGCGGAACCTTGAAAAGTTGCTCGGTCGTACCGCTATTGACCGCACCGCGGTCATTTTGGACATCTTCGCGCAAAATGCCCGTTCTCCTGAAGGTAAGGCGCAGGTAGAGCTCGCACTCCTGCGCTACCGACTGCCTCGCCTGCGCCGAGCTGGCGGGTCGCTCTCCCAGCAGGCCGGTGGCATCGGTACCCGTGGTCCCGGTGAAACTCAACTTGAGGTCGACCGCCGTCGCTTGGTAAATCGCATGCACAAACTCGAGAAGGAGCTCGACGTCGTTGAACGCACTCGCGATATTCAGCGTCAGAGTCGCAAGCGTGGTCGCCACCGTGAAGTAACGCTTGTGGGCTACACCAACGCCGGGAAATCGACCACGTTGAACCAACTGACGAACGCTGATGTGCCGGCCGAGGACCGCCTCTTTGTGACGCTGGACCCCCGAACGCGCCAGTACCAGATGCAGGGTGGTGAAACCATCCTCTTCACCGACACTGTTGGGTTCCTGTCCAAGCTGCCCCACGAACTTGTACGTGCATTTAAGAGCACGTTGGACTCGGTCCGTCTCGCCGATCTCTTGATTCACGTCGTGGACGGATCGGCAGAGAACGCCGAAGAGCAGATCGAAGCGGTACGAATTGTTCTTAACGACATTGGCGCCGGCGAGGTTCCCGAACTTATGGTCTTTAATAAGACCGATGTTGAGCCTTCGTGGACAGCGGAACTCGTCGCTCGCCACGAGGGCTCCTTGGCAGTTTCAGCGCTGACTGGCATGGGCATGGACCGGCTCGTTGAAACGGTCGGTGACCGCCTTCGATCGGGTGACCGCATTGTCTCCCTACGCCTACCCGTCGAACGCGGAGATTTGATTGCGGCGGCGCATCGCGAGGGTGATGTTGTGGCCCAGGAGAATGAAGACGACTTTGTTATCTTGCACGTGGTACTGGACGATGTCGGTAGTGCGCGATTTGCTGAGTGGAGGATTCCCGCATGAGTTTCACCTTGCCGCCCTATCCCTACGATCGATTGGCACCAATCATTGCGGCCGCCAACAGGCACGAAGGGGGAGCGATTGAGTGCTCCATCGGAACGCCGTGCGACCCGCCCCCAGCAGTGGCGTTGGAGGCATTCGCTAAGGCCTCAACACACCGTGGTTATCCCATGTCCTTTGGGAGCGAGTCCTACCGCAGTGCCACAGCTAGTTGGATGAAGCGGCGCTTCGGCGTGGACCTTTCGGTGGATCAGGTGGCCGCCTGTGTTGGAACAAAGGAGTTCGTGGCCTCGCTGGGGCAGTATCTGCACTTGCGTACGCCCGAGCGCGACACGATTCTCTACCCGGCCATTAGTTATCCCACCTACGCCATGAGTGCCCAACTGGCCAACTTGCGCGCCGTTCCGGTACGCATGGAAAATGGTCGCCTCGACCTGGAGTCGATTGACCCGCAAGATGCTGCTCGAGCCCTGGTGCTCTGGAGCAATTCCCCGTCGAACCCCACTGGTCATCTCGACAATCTCGGCGCGGCGGCGGCGTGGGGGCGTGATCACGGCGTGCTGGTGGCCAGTGATGAGTGTTACGCCGAATTCACGTGGGCCTCAGCCCCTCGTTCAATTCTGCAGCACGGTACCGAAGGCGTCATTGCGGTGCACTCAATCTCCAAGCGGAGCAACCTCGCTGGAGTGAGGGCCGGTTTTTATGCCGGCGATCCCGAGATCGTCGGATTTCTGCGGTCTGTCCGGCAGCACGCCGGACTGATGGTTCCCGGTCCGGTGCAAGAGGCCGTTGCTGCGGCCTACCGCGACGACACGCATGTCGAACTCCAGCGCACTATCTATAGACGTCGACTCGAACTTGTACGTGCGGGTCTCGAAGCAGTGGGCATTGAGACTCCGATGCCCGAAGGAGCGTTCTATCTCTGGGGTCGTGGTCCCGAGGGAAACGGCTTTGCCACGGCGCAGATGCTGGCGGAACAATCAGGTTTGGTCGTCAGTCCCGGCGAGCTCTATGGGGATGCGGGAGCACCCTACGTTCGTGTGGCCGTAGTTCAGCAAGACGACAAATTGGCACTGGCCGTTTCGCGCTTGAGTTAGTTGAGCGGCGGACAGGGCTGAAGCTTGAGCCTGGTCTCGATCTCGTCAAGTGACAAGTTGCCACTTGCGATGTCCCATACGAGTTCAAACGCAGCGTTGTCAGCGAGCTGGGCTTCAAAAGAATTCAAGGTACAGAAGATCATTGTGGCGAACCAAGCGAGTCTCTTGTTTCCGTCTACCAAGCAGTGATTCTTAGTGAGAGAGTGGAGCAGTGCGCTGGCCTTTCGACCAAAAGTGGGATAGGCGTCCTCGCCAAAAGCACTCGAACGCGGACGGCTCAATGCAGAGTCCAAGAGTCCAATATCGCGGATAGGTCCAATTTTCAAGATTTCGATTGCCCGAACGGCGTCATCGAGTGTCAGGTACTCGCATTCCACTTATTCGCGGCCCAGTCGATCAATAACGTCACCCCAGCGGTCAAGCATGCGACTTGCTGCATTTTCAAAACGAGCCTCGTGAATCGTTCGTTCGTAGCGCTCGATTAGGGCGCGACGGATAACTTCCTGCTTCGAAATCGACTCAGCGAGAGCGAGAGTATTGAGGACGTGATCAAGTTCTTCATCGGTACGTAGGGTGATTGCCATATCTCAATGGTATCAGAGTGGTACCATAATTTACAGATTAAGGATTTGCCGACGTATTGCAAGAACACCGACGATTCAAGCCCCAGTCTCAAGTGCTTGATGAGGCACCGAGTGGCAAGACGCATTCCATGAGGCGCAATGGCCATAATCCCTTGAGTTCTTAAGAAAAGCGCAGCACCGGTACGATTTATGCCGTGAGCGACCTTCAGCAGCGAATTATTGGGTGGTATGAACAGATCGGGACGTTGACTCCCGAGAGTATCGAGGCTCGACGTGACGTTGAGTTGGTAATCGCGAAGCTCGATGAAGGTTCGCTCCGAGTGGCCGAGATTGTTGATGGCGAGGTTGTCGTCCACGAGTGGGTCAAGTTCGCTATTTTGATGCTCTTTCGACTGCGAGGCCTCGAGCCCAGCGAAGCGGGCCCCTTTCACTATCTCGACAAGCTCGATCTCAAGAGCAACTACGCCGAAGCCGGCGTGCGCGTCGTTCCCGGCGGCTCGGCTCGTCGTGGCAGTTTCTTGAGCCCCGGCGTCATCTTGATGCCGAGCTACGTCAACATCGGCGCTTGGGTTGGACCGGGCACCATGGTTGACACGTGGGCCACGGTTGGAAGTTGTGCGCAGATTGGAGCCAACGTGCACCTCGCCGGTGGTGTTGGTATCGGTGGCGTATTGGAGCCGCCGAACGCCAAGCCCGTGGTGATTGAAGACGATGCCTTTATTGGTTCGCGCTGCATGATTACCGAAGGGGCGCGAGTCGGCAAGGGTGCTGTTCTCGGTTCGGGAACCATCTTGAATCCCTCGATCCCGGTGATTGACGCCCAGACGGGCGAGGAACTCTCCCGGGGCTACGTCCCGGACTACTGCGTCGCGGTTGGAGCATCTCGTCGTCGGGAGTACCCGGGTGGCGAGTTCTTCCTGCCCTGTGTCTTGGTAGTGAGTCGTATTCCCGAAGGAGAGCGTCACAACAAGGCCGCATTGAACGCCATCTTGCGAGATAACGGCATCGCCACGTGAGTCGACTGCCCGACGTCCTGCGCCTGGTAGCGATTGATTCCATCAGTCGCAATGAAGCCGCACTCGCAACGCTCGTCTTTGACGAACTGTGCAGCGTCGAGCACTTAGTTGTAGAGCGGGTTGGCGACAACGTCATTGCGCGCACGGAGGGCTTTCACGCTCACCGGATTCTCGTGGCCGGACACCTCGATACTGTGCCTGGTGACCCCTCGCTAGCCATCATCGAAGGAGACCGCCTCACGGGGCTGGGTGCTTGTGACATGAAGGGCTCATTGGCCGTCATGTTGGAACTGGCTAAGGACACCTCCAGGCGAACGTTTGACATCACCTGGGTCTTCTACGCCCGCGAAGAGATCGCTCGCAGCGAGTCTGGTCTCTTAGAGATTGCCCAACTACGCCCAGATCTGCTGCAGGCTGACGCCGCGATTGTGGCCGAACCAACCGGGGGAGCCGTTGAGGCCGGCTGCCAGGGGACGCTCCGTCTCGGTCTTACCGTCCAAGGTCTTCGTGCTCACACCGCACGGCCGTTCACGGGCCGCAACGCCATTCACCGCCTCGGTGCCGCCATCAACCAAGTGGCGCAGTATGAACCACGCGTGGCGGTAGTCGACGGGATTGTCTTCACTGAACAGCTCCAGGTCGTTTCGGTTGGTGGTGGCATTGCTCCTAACGTCGTGCCCGACAGTGCCACCCTGGTTCTTAATCACCGCGTGGCCCCTGACCGCTCGCTCGATCAAGCAGTCACGGCAGTTCGTGAGTATCTCGGTGATCTCTTAGAGGACGAAGATCTTCTCGAGGTACTGGACTGGGCTCCGGCAGCCCCACCATCGCTGTCGCACCCAGTGATTCAGTCGCTCGTCGCTGCTTCTGGCCAGCCCGCCCGCGCCAAGGTCGGCTGGACCGATGTGGCCACCTTGCACGAAATGGGTATTCCTGCAACGAATTTCGGTGCCGGTGACCCGCTGTTGGCCCACCGTTCCGATGAGTTTGTGACCGAAGCCGAGCTGGAGGCATTTGCCTCCACTTTGCGGGGACTGCTCTTTTCCTAAAGCGCAACGACGCACAGCAGTGCGGCGATCCACACGAGTGTCCGAATCCAGTGCCACAGTTCAAGATTGCGTAGGTGGGTAAGGGTTCGCTGTGCGGCAATCGCGTTGTGTTGAGGAATTGCTCCGAAAATAGTGACCGCCACGCCGAGAAGTGCGAAGAAACCATGGAGTAGTGCGAGCGGGCGTTGTGGCCCATTCAATATCCACGCCGCGCATAGAAGCCCCTGAGTGAGCCAGGCGGGGCCCACAGCAATGGTGATGGCACTGCTGTGTTGGCGATGGTAGTCAGACCATTCGTGGAGACCGACGGATCGAAAAGCTGGATAGACGACAACTCCCACGACAAATGCGAGGCCCACTAAGTAGGCGTCGGTAATCAGCAGGGCTGTTCTCATGGCTATCGGTTTACCAAGGCGCAACACAAATCGTGCCCCGGGCTCGCCGACGCTCGAGTGGCGATTCTTTGAGGAGTCTCCTAGTAGTTACGGAGTACCGAGATGACTTTGCCGTAGATGACAACATCGTTGGCGTCAAACTCCATTGGTT
>CANBVQ010000038.1 GCA_947372925.1 Acidimicrobiaceae bacterium | reverse complement strand
CTGGGACGCGTCGTGACGTCACGCCAACTCCTCAAATTCTGGCGCTACGCCATCATCTTGATCACCGTGGCCTCGGCGGTCTTCACCCCGAGCGGCGATCCACTCTCGATGATGGCGATGATGATTCCGCTTCTGGCCTTTTATTTCATGGCCATTGGCATAGGAAAGTTGGCCAAACGGTGACATCCGCAAACCGTGATGACTTCATCGCGGGCCTAGGTTTTGGAGTCGACGAGTTTCAAATCGAAGCCTTCGATGCCATTGATGCTGGTCACAACGTCCTCGTGAGCGCACCAACCGGCTCCGGCAAGACTCTGGTCGCAACCTACGCCATCGAAAAAGTCCTCCGTGATGGTGGTCGTGCCTTCTATACGACGCCGCTAAAAGCCCTCTCGAATCAAAAGTTCGGCGAGCTCGGCAAGCTCTTTGGTGTTGACAACGTGGGCCTTCTGACGGGCGACACGTCAGTGAACCGTGGGGCCTCCATCGTGGTCATGACTACCGAAGTGCTCCGCAACATGCTTTTAACCGAGTCGGGCCGGGTTCAAGACCTCTCACTAGTCGTCATGGATGAGGTGCACTATCTCCAAGATCCGTTTCGTGGTGGCGTATGGGAAGAAGTGATAATCCTTACCCCTTCAGAGGTGCAGTTCGTAGCCCTGTCCGCAACGGTCGCCAACGCCCCATTCTTGGGGGAGTGGTTGACAGAGGTACGGGGCCATACTGAGGTCATTGTCGAAACCGAACGGCCCATCACCCTTCACAACCATGTGGCTATCCACCGTCGGGGTCAGAACCTACCCGAGCTATTCGACCTTCTCGATGGTGACCGACTCTCCGACCAAGCTCGAAAAGTCGACGCGCTCCTGAAGAGCTCGCGGCGATTCCGTCCGGGACCGCAGTGGCGTGGAGACCGTTCGACTGCGCCGCCACCGCCGTACAGCACCCCTCGGCGTAGCGATCTTCTTCGTGTTATCGATGATGAGGATCTAGGCCCCACTATTTACTTCATCTTCTCTCGTGCTGGCTGCGATGACGCCGTGAGACAGTGTCGTCGCGATGGTGTTCGTTTCACCACGCGAGAGATGGCTTTTGCCATCGACGATATTGCTACTGAACGAGTGAGATCATTCGAGGACGACGATCTCAACGCACTTGGTTTTCCCGAATTTCAAGATTCACTCCGTAACGGAATTGCGGCTCACCACGCCGGGATGGTTCCGGCATTCCGCGAAATTGTTGAGACCTGCTTCGAGCGTGGTCTGCTGGGGGTCGTCTTCGCCACTGAAACCTTGGCGCTAGGCGTCAATATGCCCGCGCGTTCGGTGGTGCTAGAAAAGTTCTCGAAATATTCTGATGCTGGTCGCAACACGCTTTCGAGTGGTGAGTTTGCCCAGATGACCGGTCGCGCAGGTCGGCGAGGTTTGGACGACGAGGGTCACGCCATCATCAGCTTTGCTCTCGAGACATCGATGGCCGATATTGGGCGAGTGGCCATTGCGCCAGCTCCCGACCTGCACAGTTCATTTCGACCCACCTACAACTTCACGGCCAATCTGATTCACCATTTCGACGAGGAGATGGCACTCACCATCCTGAAGCAGTCTTTCGCCCAGTTCGAGGCCGATCGTCGCCCCGCTGGCGTGCGCCGGACTCTGGCCGACCAAATGATGGCCCGCCGGAGCGTTTTTGAAGACCTGGGTTACGGCGATGGCTGGAGCCTCACCGAACGGGGAGAGGCACTACGTTCCGTGTACCACGAGAACGATTTACTCCTCTGCGAAGCGTGGTTCGAGGGCGCCTTTGACGACATCGAGCCGGCCACCCTCGCTGCGGTTCTTAGCTGCTTTGCCTTCGAGGGGCGACGAACCAAGCCCAAGCCGGCCGCCAAGGGCACCAAGCAGCGCAAGCCCAAGGACATTAAGGATCGGCTCGGACCTCAGCGACGCGCTGACATTGTCGACCGCCTGGCAATCATCTCAACGCTGCATTTCCGCGTTGTGGAAAGCGAGGAGCGCCACAAGGTGAAGCACGCCAAGGGGCTCGATGACGGCTTTGCGCGAGCAATTGCCTCATGGACCCGCGGAGCATCATTGGCCACCGCATTGGATGTTGCAGACGCCGAAGTCGGAGCGATGGCTCCAGGTGACTTTGTCCGCCACGCCAAGCAGGTCGCGGACCTCTGTGAGCAGATTGCCCGCCTCGGGGCCGGAAGTGAGATTGCGGCCGTGGCCCAGGAGGCGAAGGCGGGCATTTTGCGAAGCGTCGTTGCCGGTTCTATGGGAATCCCTCATTTGCCAGGTTCCACGCTCTAATCTCAAAACCTCATGCACCCCTATGCAACCGAGGAATTCACAGCCGCCGAGACGGACGTTCTACGGCGCTACTTCACGAACTTAGAGGGACCGGTTTTCGCGCTCGTAAACCTGCCAGAGGTTGTAAAGGGGGCCCTCTTCGCCCGCTACTCCCGATCATCGAAAAGCTTGCGCCGTCTCTTCTTGGACGAGTTTGTCGAAGACCTCGTACTAGAAGGCGATGAGTCCATCGATGCCACAATCGGCCTCGAGCGTGCGGACGATCTCTACCAGAAAGTCTTTTTTGAGTACGGTGACGATTCGGTGGCCCAACTCGGTGGTGTGCACCTCGCTTGCGAGCAGGCATCAAACGTTTTGACCAAGATTCTCGAGTGGGGCCGCATTATGAGCTACCTCGAGCAGTCCACGCGCTACCTCGGATATGACAAGCGTCTGAGCAACGGGTTCTACCGGTACTACCGCGATCACAACCTCCTCGAGAGTAAGTACGGCGCTAAGTACATCGGTGAAATGGATCGCATGTTCGACTCCTACGCCGAATTGCTTCCAAAGATCGTCGAGTTCACAACTAAGAAATTCCCCAAGACAGCAGAAGACACCGATTTTGCGTACCGCCAGGCAATCCGAGCCAAAGCTCTCGACGCAGTACGAGGCCTTCTCCCGGCCAGCGCACTCTCAAATGTCGGCATCTACGGCTCCGGACAGGCCTTTGAGTCTCTCTTGTTGCGCATGCGCGCCCATCCTCTGCCGGAGGCTCGTTATTACGCCGACATGATGTTGACCGAGCTCCGAAAGGTCATTCCTTCTTTCCTCAAGCGGGTTGACCTTGAAGATCGAGGGGTCGCCTGGACGAACTATCTCGCTGAAAGCAAGTCGGCGACCGGACAGATTCTTCGCGAACTCTGGGACGACGCGGCGGCCGAGCCGGGTGAATCCGTAAATCTCGTCAGCTTTGACCCGGACGGGGAGCAGCGCATCGTCGAGGCAATCGCCTTTGCCAATTCCACCCTTTCTGATGCCGAGGTCAAGCGGCGCGTGGCGGCGCTGAGCCCAGCCGAGCGGGCCAAGATCCTCACCACCTACGTGGGGGAGCGCGGTAACCGTCGACACCGACCTGGACGCGCGTTCGAGCGCACCGACTACCGTTTTGAACTCGTCACGGACTACGGCGCCTTCCGAGACCTGCAGCGCCACCGCCTACTGACAATCGAATGGCAGCCTCTGACGACAGAACTCGGTTACGACACGCCGGCACTCATCGAAGAGGCTGGCTACGCGGCTGAGTACGCAGCCAGCCTGGACCGTTCTCGTGATCTCTACGAAACGCTGGTTGAGGAGTATCCCGAGCAGGCACAGTACGCCGTAGCCCTTGCGTTCCGTATTCGCTACGTGATGCAGATGAACGCTCGCGAAGCTATGCACCTCATCGAACTGCGCTCCGGGCCTCAGGGCCACCCCAGTTACCGTCGTGTGGCGCACGAAATGCACCGCTTGATTAACGAGGTGGCTGGCCACACGTCAATCGCTGAAGCGATGACCTACGTCGATTTCAGCGACACTGATCTCGAGCGACTTGAAGCCGAACGAGCCTCCGAGCGCGCCCGCAACGCTCGCTAAAGACGACCAGACAATTTTTCTTATCAGAAATACACCAAATCTGCCCGTGAGTGCCGTAATATGCGCTCGCACATTGAAGGATGACAATGCCAAAGAACGATGAAGTATTTGAAGACGATGACATCACCTCCGGTGACGATGAACTCGAGGTAGAAGTCGACTCCGAAGGAGACGATGACGACGCCGACGTAGACACCGTTGCTGGTCCGGTCGTCATCGCCGAAGACGACGTCGACGAGGACGACGGCCCCGACACCGATGTCGAATTGGCGCTTGACGAAGTGCTCGCGGAGCGCGTTCGAGTCACCACTGAAGAAGAGGACGAGGACGACGAGCCAATCTCCGATCCGGAAGAGAAGCTTGACGCCAATGAGACGGTGCTTCCACAGCAGGACGATGAGTTTCGCTGTAACTCCTGCCACCTCCTCAAGAAGAACAGCCAGCTTGCAGACAAGAAATCGATGCTCTGCCGTGACTGCCTCTAACCCATTCGTGCGCCTCATTGAGGCGGGTGGCGAGGTGCTGGCCGCTTCGGTCAAATATGGCGAAAAGGTCATTCTCGGCATAAGCGGACGAGAGCGTGCCGAAGTCGAAGCAGAGCTGCGCCAGGCCAAGGCAGTCGGTCAATTCACTGTTTTGATGGCTACGGCCAAAGCTAAGAGTGCCCTCAATGATTTGGTTCACCAGGAAGCCTCGACTACTCCACCCGCTGCACAGACGGCGACCCCCAGCGACGAAGTCACGATAGATCTCGACCCACCCGTCTGCATCGAGGATTACGACGCCTTGACCGCTTCTCAGATCGTGGTGCTTCTCAGCGAGTTGTCGCGCGATGAGCGCGAGCAAGTCCTTGCGTATGAAAGCGCCAATCGGGGCCGCAACAGCATCCTCAAAGAACTCTCGCGCCTCGCATGAGCATCCAGCGGGCGGCAGGCGCGAACCACGACGCGTTGCGCCAGCTGTGCGAATCATTATTGGACGAGATCTGCGTAGGCCGGGGTGGCCGTGAGCTCCGCGGTGATCTCGGCGAGCTGTTTGAATGCGAGAGCGAATCACTGGGCGCCCGCCTGGCCCTGGAGGCGCAATCAGGTTGGATTGCGAATGAAACTCAAATTTCGGGGCTTGGTTTCTGGTTTAAGGGTGTTGGTCTGATTTACGTTGCTCCCGGCAGTAGACAGCATGGCACTGGTCGGGCACTGTACAACGCAATCAGGACCGAGCATTCGGTTATCGATTTTTGGGTACGGCCCGGTGACCGAGCGGCGAAGTCGTTTGGTGAAGCACTCGGACTCAAGGCCCGAAAGCTAGTTATGAACGAGTCGCAGGTCGCGGACGCCGAGGAGTAACGGTACGTGGGGGTGGCGGCGGAACGCGCATCCCTAGCAGTTTCGCAAGCTCTGGGATAGCGCCGGCGACCTTGATGGCTTCGTTACGACACGCTTCATCGGCAGGAATGCCAGTGGGCTTAATCGTCCGGTGCATTGGTGAGGCGACGGCGGCCTGAACGAGAGCAATCCATTGCGCTGGTGCCAAGTTCTCATTGAGCGACTCGGAGGCCAAAGCAGCAATCGCCGCAGCCGACTCAGAGGCAACCTGCATACGGAACTCTGGTGGTCGAGCCGCCAGGGTGAGTGCGTCAAGGGCGTTCTTCGACTCAATCGCAGAAGCAATCTTCGCCAGCCATTCGGTGCTCAAGATCTCGATTTGCGAGGTCAGCTGGGCCTGAAGATCCTTCAACATGGCACGAGCTTCGTCGTCAAGGTTCACGGTCTTGGCCGAAGTAACCACGGGACGCAGATCGCGAAGGCGCAGATCGCGGCCAGCACTCTGGGCGCCAGCTGCACGGTCCTTCCACATAGCCAGATTGGCCTTGCCGAGAAGATCGGTGGCAATTCGGTCAATCGCATCAGCATTAACCGTGGTGCGACCTTGAGCCGTAGCCGTCTTGTTCTGCTCAGCCACAGCGGTACGGACTGCTGGCAGGCCACCACGTAGAAGCTGCTCGGCGACAGGGAGTTGCTCGGGGTTCAACGTCGCCAAGAAGGCGTTGCGGTGAACGGTCAACATTGGGGGACCAGCCGGACGTTCGGTGCGAGGACCACGACGATCGTTGGGACGCGGACGAGCTGGACGGCCGCCCTTGTCGCCACCTTCGCCCGCAGGACCGCCGGCGCGTGGACCACGGGAGCCCTTGTCGTCACGACGGGGGCGCGAGTCATCACCATCACGGCGGCCTCGGGGTCCGTCACCATCGCGGCGACCCTTGCCACCCTTAGGTGCATACGTAACCTGAATGTCTGGGCCGGTAGGGGCCTTGGGAACGATAATAATCCGTTCGCCACGCAGATCCAGTGGGGAGGCCGTCTTGACCGGCAAAACAGCCAGTACTTCTACGCCTTCCATGTTCTGCTCAACGTCAGCACGGAACTCGGCACCAGCCGTGGTTCCAGAGGGGAGGAGGCTGGTGGCCAGCGACCCCTTGGGCAACTTCGCACCAGCGGCACGCCAAGTGGCAACATCTCCGTTAATGCTGGTGATTTCAATCTCGATTCGACGCGACATAGCCCTGACAATCTAGTCGGTTTTGTCGGACGTGGAATTCTCTGGGTTTCTCATCGAATTTTTAAGTTCACTCTCTAGCATGAGGCCATGGAACTCGCACCCGAACACTCCAGTCACCCCGAGGACAGAGCCGATCAACCCAGTATGCGCGTGGCCGCCTGGCCAACTCCCATGACACCCACGCTGCCCTCAAGCAAAAGCAGCGGAGCCCTACGCAAAAAGGCATTCGGTTCTCGAATCACTATTTTTCTCATTGCCGCTCTCGTTGGAGGAACGGCCGGTCACTTTGCGGGTGGGAGCGGCGATTCCAATCTCACGATCAATACCTCCAATCTGAAGCCAGGGGGAGCAGTTCTTCCGAGCGGTTTAACTATTCCCGCTCTCGTTCGAGCAGTTTCTCCATCGGTAGTTTCGATTGATGTTCGCACACCATCGGGCGAGGAGCAGGGCACGGGGATGATCCTCCAGGCCAATGGACTGGTTCTCACCAACGCGCATGTTGTCAGTGGTGCACTCGCCGGCGGCACGATGACCGTCACCCGCACAGGTTCGACCTCGTCTCTTCCGGCCACCCTGGTTGGCATCGATTCTTCGAATGATGTCGCTCTCATTCGCATCACTAACGCCTCGAAGCTGCCCGTCATCACCTTTGGGAAGTCCAATTCCCTCGAAGTCGGCGACAGCGTGGTCGCCATCGGCAATGCCCTCGGATTGGCGGCGGGTACGCCGACGGTAACCCAGGGCATCGTTTCTGCTCTTGGTCGAACCGTTACGGCGAGTAACGGCACGTCGAGCGAGACGCTTAACAACCTGATTCAAACCGATGCAGCCATCAACCCGGGTAACTCTGGTGGCCCCCTCCTCGACGCCAACGGCAATGTGATTGGCATGAATACCGCAGTCGCCGGCACGATGAACGACGGCACCAGTGCTCAAAATATTGGCTTTGCTATTCCGTCAAGCAAGATCGAGTCGCTACTGGCATCCCTAATGAAGGGTGGTCCGGTTAAGAAAAAGCATGGATACCTCGGAGTGCAGATCATGACTATGACCCCAGCTCTCAAGGAGCAGTACGGCTTTGCCGTCAGCTACGGCGCGGTCGTAACCACGGTCTTGACTGGTACCGCAGCAGAACGCGCAGGCGTTGAACAGGCCGACATCATCGTGCAGATTGACTCAACAAAAATCCGGACAGCCGAGGATGTGTCGAACTTCATGGCGAAGCGAAAAGCCGGTCAGACAGTGACGGTCGTCGTGTACCGAAAGAGCGCCAAAGTCACCTTGAGGGCCACACTGGGACTCTCACCGAACTAGCCGACGGTAGCGATACCGCCATCGACCGGGAGAATTACGCCGGTGATGTAGGAAGACGCTCGCGAAGCCAAGAAAATCGCCGTACCGGCAACGTCGTCAGGTCGTCCGATGCGCTTCATCGGAGCACCGGCAGCAATCGAGTCACCAAAGGCATCAAGGGTGGCCTTCATCATCTTTGACTCGAACGGTCCTGGGGCGATTGCGTTCACGGTAATCGTGGGTGCCATGGACTTGGCCATGTGACGCGTCAACTGGTGAACCGCCGCCTTCGAGGTGGAGTAGGCAAACGTGTCCATAATCGGCACGTGGATGCCGTCAATCGACCCAATGTTGATAACGCGAGCGGGGGAGTCCGCGGTACCGGCCCGCTCCAGCATTGGACGCAGAAACTTGGTGAGGTGGAAAACACCCTTCACGTTGAGTGCGAGGACGCGCTCAAAGGCGCTCTCGTCGGTTTCAGCCATTGGGGCACCCCAGGTGGCACCGGCATTGTTTACGAGGACGTCAAGGTGATTCTCGCGCTGTCCGAGTTCGTACGCCAGACGCTGACACTCGGCCTCGGTTGAGAGGTCGGCCGGAATGGCGATGCATGTGCCGCCGTTAGCTGAGAGCTCGGCAGCCAGCGCCTCGCAGACCTCAGCCTTACGAGAAGAGATGTAGACCTTGGCGCCACCGTCGACGAAACCACGAGCGATCATTTCGCCAATTCCACGGCTACCGCCAGTTACGAGTACTACCTTGCCAGAGACGTCAAAAAGGTTCATCATGGGTCAAAGTGTAGGTCTAGGCGTCGTAGGTCTTATGGTTCGGGTCGACCGGAATGGCAAAATTTGGCCGGAGTAGTTCGGGGTGCATGGCGAACCCCAGTTGCATGGCTTCATCCGAGTCGTAGGCCTCAACAACTTCCGTAACAAAGCCTGTCGCCATAGAGCGCCCCCAGATCACTCGCCAGGCAATAGGAGTGGGCCTTTCAGTCATGAGGGTGACGTACCGCGGAGTGGGGAAGTGCGATTCACGCCGCTTTGGCGCCACAGGCTCGACAGAATCTGTGATTGGCCTGTCGAGGCGCACCGCACGAATAGCAGTTGGGTGCACGGTGGGCCTCAGAACCACAGTGGGGACAGAAGAGCGCCAGCGAAGACATGCTCTGATTGCAGGTGAGACATTCGATCTGCTTAGGACTGCGAGTGGCCTGTAAGTAGCGTCCGCCACCCATGAGCAGGAATCCAACGATGAGACTTGGCACCCACAGCACGGCTCCAACGACGAGAAGAAATACCGCCAATCCTCGTTCTTCGCCACTAAATACGTGCGTCAGCATCGAAATGACCCCATACGACGTCCAGGCGACCATGGCCAGGCCGACAACAAACATGATGACCCTGACTGGTTTGCGAAACCTTTCCATAGGGGCAACCTATACGCATCGCCAGACCAAGGCTGTGGTGGTGGTCTGTAGGTTTCGATCGCCAGACAAGCGAGGTGGCCGACAGGGTGGCCACACCTGCCTGACGAATAGACAAACGGTGGCTACTGGCCTTCAGTCGCTACGAGCTTTGGACGTACGACTACTGCATAAATGAACACAGCCAGATCGCCGAACAGCACAATCAGCACAATCCAGAGCGTCTTGTTTGAACCGGCCTTGGCGTAAGACTCGTTTGAGCGCTTCGCTGCGTCGACAATGCCCCAAATCCAAAGTGCCAAGCCAAGCAGTAAAAAGAGCTCTACAAAAATCGTCACATTAGACCTCCTATGGCCGTAATCGACATTATCTACATACGACATGTGATTCCGCCATTGATTATTACGCCGATAATGTTCGTTATGGTAAGTT
>CANBVQ010000037.1 GCA_947372925.1 Acidimicrobiaceae bacterium | reverse complement strand
AGGGGAGTGAAGCCGTCGGTGCCGTCGACTTCGGCCGACCAGACGTCGGTGTAGCCGAGGTCGGCGATGCGGTGGAACCATTCCTTGTGCTCCGAAAGGGGCACGCCGTCGAAGGGAATTGTGAGGCCGTAGCGAAAAGTCATAGGAGCAGTGTTTCAGAGAAACGGCGCTCCCGTGAGGATTATGCGAGGTAGTCCTGACCCCGACTGGGTGGTGGGGTAATGCCCCGGCGGATCAGGCCCGCCTCAATCTCGTGGTTCAGAAGTTCCAAGACCTGCACCCGGGCGTATCGCTTGGAGTTGGCCAATACCACGTGCCACGGCGCGGTCTCACTGTCGGTCTGGGCCAGCATCTCGTTCGCCGCGTCGATGTACTGACCGCGCTTCTTGCGATTGTGCCAGTCGGCCTCGGTCAGCTTCCACTGCTTCAGGGGGCTGTCGCGGCGCTCTTCAAATCGGTGGAGCTGTTCTTCGTCGGAGATGTGCATCCAGAACTTCACGATGATGGTGGGACTCTCGGCCAGGGCCGTTTCGAACTCCGTGATCTCGCGCAGGCTGCGCTGCACCGCGGCGTCATCGATGAGCCCGTCGACCCGTTCGACGAGCACCCGTCCGTACCAGGAGCGATCGAAAACGGTCATGGCCCCGCGAGCCGGCAAGTGGGACTGAAAGCGCCAGAGGAAGTGGTGGGCCATCTCTTCGGGCGTCGGTGGGCCGATCGGGACGACGGCCACGTGGCGGGGATCGAGAGCGTTGGCCAGACGACGAATCGCCCCACCCTTGCCGGCAGCGTCAAAGCCCTCAAAGACGACAGTGATGCCGGGACCGACTTTTGTATCGGGCAGGACACCGGCCGTAAAGAGTCGCAGGTGCGCGAGGCGATGTTGGGCCGCCTCGAGCCGCAGTTCGGCCACTTCCTCGCCGAGGGAGGGGTACTCGTCAATCGTCCGCAGATCGATGTGCATTGCGTACTGTCCTTGTCTGGTCGGTGTCTAGAGCGACTTGAGAAATTCGGCCGCCGTAGCGATGGCTCGCTCTGCTCCGGGCAGCACGGCCGGCAGGCTAAAGAAGCCGTGCATCTGATCGGCGTGATGATCGACCGTGACTCGTACACCGGCGACACGCATCCGTTCGGCGTAGTCGAAGCCGTCGTCGCGGAGGGGGTCGTATTCGGCAATCACGACGTGGGCCGGTGCAAGGGAGGCCATCACTTCGTCACTGGCACGCAGTGGACTGCAACGAACGTCGGTGCGGTCCTGGGTTCCGAGGTACTGGTCGGAGAACCAAGACATCGTGGGAGTGTTCAAGAGATAACCCTCGGCGTACAGCTCAGACGCGGCCGACTGGCGAGCGGCGTCGACGGCCGGGTATACGAGCAATTGGCCTCGAAGTTGGGGGCCGTAGTGCTGAGCCACCGCGGCGGCCAAGTTGCCTCCGGCGCTGTCACCACCGACGCTGATCTTGGTGGGGTCAATGCCGAGTTCGGCGGCGTGCTCCATGGCCCAGGCCACGGCGGCGACGGAGTCGTCGTAGGCGGCGGGAAACCGGTGTTCGGGCGCCATCCGGTAGTCGAGTGACAGGACCACCGTCTCGGCCTGGGTGGCCAGGCGGTCCGTTTCGGGCAAGGAGAGCTCGGGGCTGCCAATCACCCAACCACCGCCGTGGAACCAGATCAACAGGTCGGTGGGCTTAGACGGTGGAGTCAACAAGATGGCGGGACAGCCGGCCACGTCGAGGTCGCGACGTTCGTTGGCCAGCACGGTCGGGGGGAGCGCCGCAAACATCGCCCCCCAGGCATCGCGGAGGGCGAGGTGGTCTTGGGGTGCGGGGTGTTCGCCCCGTCCTGAGGCGACGAGGTCATTGACAAATTGGGAAGCGGCGTCGAGTGGCATTGGTACTCCTACTTAGTGTTAAAAATCATGAGTTCGCCGGTGTAGACGGCCACCCAGACGCGGCCCGTCTTGCCGTCGTAGGTCACGCCTACCGGGTGGGTGCCGGTGGCGACGGCCTGGATGACGTGCATGTCGCTTGTGCGCAGCATCGTCATCGTGTTGGAGTCGTAGTTCACTACAAAGATGGCCGTGCCGTCACCGGAGATAGCTACGGTTCGGCAACCGGCGCCGGTATGGATTCGATTCATCACGCGACCCGAGATGCGATCAACTTTAACGACGACGCCCGAGGCGTTCAGTGAGGCGTAGAGATAGCGACCATTGATGGGGTCGATGACGACGTGGCGAACATTGGAACCGACGGCGATCTGTCGAGCGACCTTGTGGGTGGCCAAGTTGACCTGGGCCAAAACATTGCTGCCCATAATGGCGATATAGGCCGTGCGCGAGTCGGGGCTAATCGCAATGCCGCGGGGGTAGGCCCCCACCGGAACGCGGGCGACGACGCGATTGAGGCTGAGGTCCACAATGTCGGCGTCCCACGAGCACCAGTTCGTGATCACCAGGGTCTTACCGTCGGGTGAGACCGCGAGGTACTTAGGCACCATGCCGGCCTCGATGACGGCATCAATCTTGAAGGTCTTGAGGTTGATCCGATAGGCGTAACTGTTGGAGACTCCGGCCGCGTGAGCCGAACCGGGGGAGCAGTTGTCGTCACCTTCTGGTCCGAAACCGGCGCCGTACATCGAGTAGTTCGAGACCCACATGTGTTTTCCGTCGGGGGTCATCGCCGCTTCCACGGGAGCACCGCGCGAGTAGCCCGGGTGGCCCTGGCGACCAAAGTCCGAGAGGCGCACGGCGTCGGGAATGGTCTTCACGAGAGCGCCCTGGGAGTTGTAGACCGTCATGGTGTGGCGGTACATCATGTTCTGCGCCATCACGAGACCGGTGTTGGTGGCGACCACGCTCTTAGGAGAAATTGGTCCTCCGATGGTCTTCCACAGTGAGAGGTGTCGCGATGCGGCCGGCGTGCCGCCGGGCACGGTCTGGTGGAGGGGCGCGGTGGTGGTCGGCGCCGTAGTCGGGGGAAAGAGGGTGACGGTGGTGGTGTCCGAGGCGAAGGAGAAGCCCCGGCCGCCCGTGACGACTACGAGCAAAATGGCGGTGATGACTACGCCGGCGCCCACGACCGTGGAGCGCGCGAGTCGCAACTCGGGAACGGCGGTAGCGCCGAGACGAGCGTTGCGATTTTTACGTTTTCTAGAGGCCACGCATTCAGCGTACTCACCGACCTCTAGGGGCGATAGGTAAATCGTGGCGGACGCTTTTCACCGAATGCGGCGAGTCCTTCGTCCAGGTCGGGCGACGTGAGCGAGGCCTGCTCCATGGCGCGACCCAAATCGCCAATATCGACAGCGTCAATCATGGCGTTCAGCAGCTGCTTGGTGGCGCTCTGCGTGAACGGGGAGCGTTGGAGGAGGGCCGTGACCATCTCGTGGACACTCTGGTCGAGGTCGTCGGTGACGTGTTGGATGAGACCGGTCGCGGCCGCTCGGGTCGCGGTGATCATCTCGCCGGCCAGCAGGAGTTCGGTGGCGAGGCCCATTCCGGCGATGGCCACGAGGCGTTGGAGGGCCACCACGGGATAGCTAATGCCTAGGCGGGCCGGCGTGACTCCGAACGTCGAGCCACTGTCGGCGATGCGGATGTCGCAGGCCAGTGCGATCTGGACACCACCGCCAACGCAGAAGCCCTCGATGATGGCAATCGTTGGTACGCGCAACGTGCTGATGGCCCGTTCGGCAGCCAGATTGGTGGCGCGGTAGTACGAGCCGTCGTGATCGGCGGCCAAGGTCCGTCCGAGACTGGCGATGTCGGCGCCGGCCGAAAAGTGGCGACCACGCCCTCGAATAATCACTACGCGCAGATCGCCGTTTTGGTTGGCCTCGTCGGCCGCGTTACAGAGGGCCTCCCACATGGCGAGGTTGACGGCGTTGCGAGCTTCGGGCCGATCGAGCCACCAGGTAGCCACCGTGCCGTCTGCGCTGTACTCCACTGTTACGTTCATCGTCCTTCGACCTCCACGCGAGCCTGTCGCACTGCTTCGAGCCATTGACGGCCGTACTGCTCATCCGGTTCGAGATAGTTGCCTTCGGCCCACTCGTTCCAACTCTTCACCACGACGAGACGATTCGCGTCGCGTGGCTCACGGGCGATCTCGCGCTGCAGGGCGTCGGTGATGTGACGTTGGAAGGCCGCGGGCGACGTCTTGCGAGCCACGGCACCCCGGCGGGTTGATCGCGGGGTGTTGTCCCAGTTGGGCTGGACACTCGGGTGTAAGACGCCGTCGAGAGGTTGACGGGGCTGTGGGGGCAGGGCGGTGTAGTTGTAGCGCGTGGGGCCAAAGCGTTCGCTCCGGGCGGCCAGTCGATCGCGAACCTTGGAGACGAGAGTGCGCTCAAAGGGGAACTCGACGTAGAGGCCCGCGTCAAATCCGTCGGCGTGGTGCGTCGTGTACTGCACACCCCAGGGTCGGCCCTCGACCCAGGCCACGAGGTAGAGACCGGGGAGACCGGCTTCGCGCGCCATCTGTTGCCAGGTGTCGACGAAGGCCCGGGGGTTGGGTAGTTCCATGGGGCGAAAGATCAAGATGACGGGCTTGCCGTCGATCGTCACGTAGCGCTCATCGCGCAGGGCCGGCAGCAGGCTCTCGAAGTGGGCCCGGTCATCTTCGGGGCCGGGGTAGGTCTGTTCAATCAGGACGCGATTCGGAGCGCCGTGCCAAATACCGGTCCAGGACTGATTGGCCCAACCGACAAAGAAGGGAAAGTCCGGCGCCCGTTGGGCCACTACTTCATCGAGGGGACGTTCCAGAATGCGCTGGCCCCCGAACCAGTAGTGCCAGTAGCAAAACGAGGTGATGCCGTGCTGGCGAGCCAACTCGGCCTGCGCTTCGCGGATGGCCGGTTCGAGGAGGTTGTAGTAGCCGAGCTCACCGGGCACCACGGGTTGGTGGTGGCCACGAAAGAGGGGGCGGGCCTTGCGAACATTGGTCCACTCGGTAAAGCCTTCACCCCACCACTCGTCGTTCTCCGGAATCTGGTGGAACTGCGGTAGGTAGAGAGCGGCGACTTCCATAGCTGGTGATTACCGCACGCGCAGTGAGTCGACTAGTTCCGACAGGGGTTGCGAGTGGCTCGAGCCGTAGAGCGCTCCGAATGGAGAGCGGTCGAGGACGGCACGGGCTTCGGTGATCCACTCGGGGGCGATCGCTTCACCAACTTGGTCGCTGAAGTCCGTCGCCGAACGACGAGTGGTGTCGAGAGTGGCCACGTCGAGCACGTTCCACGTCGTAGAGAAGGTCAGGAGGTAGGTGCGAATCGCGGTGAGTTGGTCGACCGGAGCCGCTTGGAGTTCTTCGTAGCTGACCCAGAGGGCTCGGCTGAGTCGTTCGTCCCTCAGGGCCCGCTCGTGGTAGTCGCACCACCGCGAGACTTCGGCGACGAAGGCGTCGTGGGCCGAGATGGCGGGATCGAACCAGCCGAGACGAATGATTGAGGTCGCCACGGCAATCGGGTTACGAACCAAAATGATGACGGGCATCTCTGCAAGCTGGGCCACTACGTTGCCGGCCACACCTAGTCCCCGTACATCCTTGGCGACGAGCCGCTTGGGCTTGTGCGAGCGATTGAACTGGTCGCTCCACCAATGGGTGGTGTTGCCTTCCAGGCTCTTCACGATGGCCGCGGTGTGGGGGATCGAGATCAGCGGGGGCGCAATCTTGGCCGCGTCGGCACCCTCGAAGCAGCGGTCGGGAATATTGGCCGGTTCGTAGATGAAGCGGGTGCGCTTCGGGGAGGCCAGCATCTCGGCTAACCACGTCGAACCACTCCGCTGCCACGAGGTAATCCAGACGGCCTTGGAGGTGTCGTGCCCACCGACGACGAAGGAGCGGAACCGTTGACGGAGACGTCGGCGCCGGTACGAGGCGTGACCGACTACTCGTTTCACCGTGGAACTCATGACTTCATTGTGGCAGGTCTAGGACCCACGGGGCGATGCGTTATTGGCGACCCATGATGGAACGCGCCTCAGACTCGGCCACTTCGGACTCCTGGTCACGACGGGGCGTCACCAGTTGGACTTCGACGCGGTCGAGGGCCCCTTCGAAGGTGAAGGGTGCGGCGTAGAGGGGACTGAGCGACGACCCGTGGTTGGTGCCGATCGACGTACCCACGCTCGAAATCACACGCATCACGAAGGGGATCTCACAGCTGCCGGCCTCTTGATCGTTGATGAAGAACGTGGCCTTTCCACCGTGACCCGTGCGACGGAACTGCAAGGTCACCTTGGACTCCCCCAGGGGGACAGCCAGAGTGCTCTTCAGCACTGAGTGATCGTCGAAGGCGTTGTAGTCCAGGTAGGCGTGGTCGTCCTTGACGAAGATGCTGATTCCGGAGTTCTCACTTCCGGTAGCCAAGATCACACCCTGTTGGCCCGCGGTGCGAGTCATGTAGGCATCGAGGTCCCAGCTACGGCCCGCAATGGCGAGACCGGCCTGCGACGGAATCGCCGACATTGGTGGGTAGTAGACGTACTTACGAGACGTCGGGTGTGGCGTGCGATCCACGAAGCGGGCTCCAAAGAGCTCGATGCCGCGGTCGTCCAGAGGCAGCACGTTGTGCTCTTCGGCTTCGGCCCACCACAACTCGATCATGGCCGCCAAACGCTCGGGCTCGGCGGCGGCGAGGTCGTTGCACTCGGAACGGTCCACCTCGACGTTGTAGAGCTCCCACGTGTCGTCGTCAAAGCTGGTGCCGGGCTCGTGACGGGTCACGGCCTTCCACCCTTCGGCGTAGATGGCGCGGTGACCGGTCATCTCGAAGTACTGCACCTTCTTGTGCGAGGGCTCGTCGGGATTGGCGAAGGCGTACTGCAGCGAGGTTCCCGAGACGGGCATCTGCTCGAAGCCACGGTACGTTTCGGGCACCTCAATACCCAACACGTCGTAGATGGTCGGCGCGATGTCGGTGACGTGGTGGAACTGGTGTCGCAGTTCACCCTGGTGCTGGGGTTCGATGCCCTTGGGGTAGCGAACAATCAGTGGGACGTGCACACCACCCTCGTGGGTGTTCTGCTTGTACCACTTAAAGGGGGTGTTGCCGGCCTGCGCCCAGCCCCACGGGTAGTTGGTGTGACTGTGGGGCCCACCGATGTCGTCGATGCGTGCGATCGCTTCGTCCGGTGTTTCCAAGATCATGTTGAAGAACTTCATTTCGTGCATAACGCCAAAGGGGCCACCCTCTTGGCTGGCGCCGTTGTCGGACATCAAGAAGATGAGGGTGTTGTCGAGTTGACCGAGTCGGTCAAGTTCGTCCATGAAGCGGCCGAGCTGTTCGTCGGTGTGCTCCAAGAATCCGGCGTATGCCTCTTGGAGGCGAGCGGCCAGGCGACGCTGGTTCTCGGGCAACGTGTCCCACGCTTCGACACCGGGGTTACGCGGTGCGAGCTGAGTGCCTTCGGGAATGAGACCCATTTCGAGTTGGCGCTTGTAGACACGCTCACGGGCGGCGTCCCAGCCATCGTCGAACTGACCCTTGTACTTTTCGATGTACGAGGCCGGCGCCTGGTGGGGGGCGTGCATGGCGCCCAGGGCGAAGTACGTAAAGAAGGGTCGGTCCGGACGGATCGACTTGCTGTCACGGATAAAGAGGAGAGCCTTGTCGACGAGGTCCTCAGTGAGGTGGTAGCCCTCTTCGGGAGTCTTGGGGG
This sequence comes from Acidimicrobiaceae bacterium, assembly GCA_947372925.1. GTDB lineage: Bacteria > Actinomycetota > Acidimicrobiia > Acidimicrobiales > RAAP-2 > RAAP-2. The sequence goes on along the minus strand of CANBVQ010000037.1, from coordinate 2,487 downwards.
GATCGACACGGTGGTTGTCGTAGGTGAGGTCGGGGGAGAACTGGTCGGTCTCACCGTCGAGGAATCCGTAGAACCGGTCGAAGCCGCGCTGTAACGGCCACTGGTCGTAGGGGCCGGCCGCCGAAGCCCACTCCATGGGACAGAGGTGCCACTTACCAATAGCGAAGGTGGCGTAGCCCTTGTCGCGGAGTACTTCACCGATGGTGCCGGCGTGGTTCGAGACGTGACCGCGCATGTGGGGGAAGCCCGTGTTGAAGTTCGAAATGGAACGCATGCCGACTTCGTGGTGGTTACGTCCGGTGAGTAGGGCGGCTCGCGTCGGTGAACAGAGCGGCGTCACGTGGAAGTTTGAGAAGCGCAGTCCGGCGTCGGCCAGGCGGTTGATGTTCGGCGTCGCGATGTCGCCACCGAAGCAGTTGAAGTGGCCGAAGCCGAGGTCGTCGACCAAGATGACGACCACGTTGGGGGCATCTTCGCCGGGGTGGGGCTTGGTGGGCCACCAGGGGGTGGACTCGGCCACGGTCTTGCCGATGACACCTTCAAATGGTTCAATGCGCTTCATGCGGTTCCTTTCGGTGAGGGGTTGAGAAGAAGGGTGAGGAGGTGGTGCAGCGTTTCGCGGGTCTCGCGCAAACTTAGGTGCTGGAGGTAGATCAACGAGTCGAGGCCCTCGAGCTGGGTGAGTGACTCCATCGTGGCCACCACCTGACGCCGACGAGCGGCCGACAACGTGGCGAGTTCGGGGGCGAACTGCCGCTCGGCCTGTTCGCGCAGGAGGGTGCGGGCCAGACCGAGGCGAGCGCGGACGTTCTCGTGGGTGAGCGAAAAGGCCCGACTGGCCCGGTTGCTCGCGGCGACTGCTTCGTAGAGTCGGAGGCGGTGTTCGAGAAAGTGGTCGAGACGAGAGGCAAAGGACTCGTCCATGGGCTCGTCCAAGATCCACAAGTTGGCCGTCTTCTTGAGGTAACGGGCAATGGCCTGTTCGAAGAGTTGTTCACGACTCGACACGTAGCGATAGACCGAGCGCAGTGAAACACCGGACTGGGTCGCTACTTCTTCAGGCGTGGGATTGAAATTGCCAGACGTGAAGAGTTCCAAGACGGCGTCGAGCACCAGTTCGTGATTCTTGCTCCGGCGCGCCGTACGCCCGTCTTGTGTGCCGACCACATTGCTCACTGGACTAAAAGGTACAGACCATGCCGACGGTTGGGCCGACACGGCCGTTCAGTACGTCGTGGTAGGCCGCGGCGATCGCTTCGGGGCCTCGAGCTTCGCGAGCCTCGAGCCAGGTCGTTGACCAGTCGGTGAAGTCGTGCCACGAGGCCATGACCTTGTTCTCGAGTTCGTCACGGCCCCAGTCCTTGATGCGCTTGGCCATCTGGACGGGGGCGAAGAGGAACTCGGGCTTGGGTCCCACGGCCGGGAGTTGCAGTTTTGCTTCGGCGTCCCAGTGGGTGTCGCCCACGATCATGGAGTAGGTGAGCTTGTCGGCGAAGTGGTGGTGAACGCGCTGCAGCACGTCACGGTTACCCGAGATGTCAACGTAGGTCGTGAGGGCCACGGGCAGACTCTCGATCTCGTCGTAGTTGAGCACGTCGTCGTAGCAACCGAGTGACTTGGTGAACTCCACGTTGGAAGCAGAGGTGAGACCGATGACCTTGCTGGCGCCGCGGCGCTTCAAGAGGTAGGCCGCACCAATCGCGGTCTTGGACGAAGCCGACGAGATCACGGTGGTGGCAGCGCCGAAGTTGGCGTTGTCGTCCAGGAAGTCCTCGACCATAAAGGAGGTGTAGAAGAGAGGCCAGAGTAGAATCTGCATATCTTCACGCTCGGCCCGGTAGGCCGGGTCGTAGTCCGTGAAGATGTAGCGGTTGTAGGGCGTCGGGAGATCGTGTCGGCGCTCGGCCACGTCAACGAAGCTGCGCTCGTCCATCCGGCCGGCCGTGACGACCAGTTCGGTGCCGAGTGGCCAGTACCCGTAGACGCGGCGACCAGTCGCGATGTCGGGGTGGCGACTCTCCACGACCGTGCCAAAGCCCCAGACGGGGAGGCGGCCGTGCTCGCCATCAGCGGCGGGGAAGAACTCCCAGTACCGCATAGCGACGCCAAAGACGCCGTAGGTGATGTTGTTGGCCGTAATACCAAAGCGATCAACGCTCAGGCGAACTTGATTGGCATCGAGTTCGGCGGCGGGAAATTGCTGCATCGTTGCCTCGTGCATCGAGGCCCGGCTGATTTCGAGAAAGGTCGACATTTTGCTCCTAATGATTTGGCATGACTTATGACAGAATCTAGCCGTAGAACTCAAAGGAGCACCATGACAACCACTCAGCGCCGCGTCGCCCTACTTAATGACGTCAGTACGTACTGCGGTCCCGATCTCGCCCGCATGCTGGCTTCCAGCGGACATGACCTCATTGTCGGTAGCGCCACCCCCGAACAGATTTCTGAACTCGAAGCGCTCGGTGCCACCGTGGTCAACGTGCC
>CANBVQ010000036.1 GCA_947372925.1 Acidimicrobiaceae bacterium | reverse complement strand
CCTTCGAGTCGTTCGAAGGGATCGGCCGAGGGTTGCGGAAAGAGTTTGAGTTGCGTGACGTCGCAGCCCGCGGCGTTGAACGCCTCGTAACTGAGGGCGTAGTAGTCGGCCGGGTCACCACTGGCCGTGAGGACGAGACAGACGCGGGGGCGGGTCTTGCCAGTCGATGCGAGCGCCTCGAGCAACATCGAACCCAAGCGTGCCGACTGTTGCACCGGACCAGGGATAAATCCTCCGGACGTAGCCAAAATTCTCTTCATAGTTACCTCCAATGTGCAGTGAGCGTATCGGCAATACGTGAAGAATTGAAAACGACCCGTCACCTCGAAGTTAAGGTGACGGGTCGCGATCAAACGACGCTGGAACTATTGGCGTTCGCTGGCGTCCTGGTCGGCCGTCTTACCCTCTTCGAAGAACGCCTGAGTCGAGAAGACTTCACCAGTGCGCAACTTGGAGCGGCGTGTCGACGTGGCCTTGGTGAGGTCCTCAAAGGCCAACGAGGTGCCCTGCTTGTCGGCGATGAAGTTCGAGTTGTTCATGGCGCTGACACCCATGGTGCCGCCACTGTCGTAGGCGTCCTGATTGGCGCCCATGTAGACAAAGGTCCAACCGTCCTTCTCCTTACCCTTGACCAGGTTGAAGACCGTTTCGCGAGTGAACTCACGACTGGCATTCTCGGCACCGTCGGTGAAGGAGACAAAGACCACCGACTCGGCGGGCTTTTCGGCACCGACGAGCTGGGCTTCGCGTGAAATCGCTCGATTCAGCGTGCGACCCATCGCGTCGAACAGGGGAGTCATGCCGCGCGGCGTAAAGACGGCCGAGTTGAGAGTCTTGACCTCGTTGATGGGCGTGGCGTCTTCGAGCACCTCGAACGGTTCATCATCATCGAACTGAATCACGGTCATCACCGCATCAGCGCCTTCGGTTTGCTGCTTTTTCACGTAGGCGTTAAAGCCGCCGATGACGTCGTCGGCGATGGACTGCATGGAGCCGGAACGGTCGAGCACAAAGTAGATGTGCAGGTTGGGGGTGGGGGTTGATGTACTCATAGTCAGGCCTTTCATTAGCGGGAGTACCGGTTGAGATCAAGGTAAGGAGGGCCTGTGACAAAAAAACTTCGCCGGGGGGTTTAGAGTTCTCGAGTGAGCGATATCCCTAGCTGTACACAGTGTGGTTCCGAAAATACCTATCCCATGGACAATCGCATTGTCTGTCCGATCTGTGGTCACGAGTGGATACCGGGGGAGGCTGATGAGAGTGACGAGGCCGATGCAGTCATCCGCGACGCGGTCGGCAACGTCCTGAGCGACGGTGACACCGTCACCATCATCAAAGACATGAAGGTCAAGGGCAGCTCCAAGACCCTGAAGGTCGGGACTCGCGTGGTTAATATCCGTCTCACGCCCGGTCCGGGCGGCCATGACGTTGAGGCCAAGGTCGAGGGTTTCGGGCCCCTCTATTTGAAGTCCAGCATCATGAAGAAGGCCTAATCAAGATTTTAGATAGTTTCTATTATCTGCTTCCAAAACTTGATAGAGGCGGTACAGTGTGTTTGTAACAAAAGTGGGGGGCCGAGAAAAAGGACCACAATGTTTCTATTCACCAAGTTCAACCCGAAGTTCATCTGGCGCAAGTTGTCAAACAGCACCTTCCCCTGGTACGGAGACGTGCTCGTAACTGAGACCCGTGTTCGCCGCCGCGAAGAAGCCTTTTCGCTGTTCCACTAGGGAGTGGCACGCTGATCGTGCTGCCAACGAAATGCCAGTGCCGTCCACCTCGGTGGGCGGCATTTGTCTTTCGAGCCCCTAAGAGATCACGGGCACGTCTGGGTACGGCGATTAGCAGTTTCGGTGGGCAATAATGGTCCGTGACTACTTCTCGATCATTTGACATCACTCTGCTGGGCGCCACTGGCTTTACCGGTGGCCTCGCGGCACAGTATCTCGCGACCAACGCTCCGGCCGACGCGAAACTGGCCCTCGCCGGTCGTAACCGGGCCAAGCTAGAAGCCGTCGCGGCGTCCCTCGGTCGCGAAGTTGCGATCATTGTCGTTGACAACACTGACGACGCCTCCGTCAAGGCCATGGCCGAGGCGACCCGCGTCGTGATGACGACCGTTGGTCCCTATATCTTGCACGGTGAGCCCGTCGTTCGGGCCTGCGCCGAAGCCGGCACCGACTACGTCGACCTCACCGGTGAGCCCGAATTCGTGGACCTCATGTACGTCAAGTACAACGCTACGGCTGAAAAGAGTGGCGCCCGCCTCGTTCACGCCTGTGGCTTTGACTCCATCCCGCACGACCTCGGTGCCCAGTTCACTGTTGAGCAGTTGCCTGAAGGTGTGCCCCTCGCAGTGCGTGGCTACGTCACGGCGAACGGCACGTTCTCTGGCGGTACGGCCGCCTCCGCGCTTGAGGCGATGAGCCGCATGAGCGAATCGAAGCAGGCGCACGTCGCCCGCGTGGCCGCTGAGCCAGTACCGGCCGATCGCAAGGCCAGGGTCATTGCGAGCAAGCCCGGGAAGAGTCGCGACACCGGTCGTTGGTCCCTACCGATGCCCACGGTCGACCCCGAGATTGTTCTCAACTCGGCCCATCGCATCGATCGTTTCGGTCCCGACTTTTCCTACAGTCACAATCTCGACGCCAAGAACTTCATCGGCACGGCCTCCATGCTTATCGGCATTGGCTTCATTGCCGGCTTGGCCCAAGTTGGTCCTGTGCGTCGCTGGATGAGCAACCGTGTCCCACCGGGCACCGGACCCTCTGAAGAAAAGCGCGCCGCCTCGTGGTTCAAGGTCCGCTTCTTCGGTGAAGGTGGGGGAGTGAAAGTTGTCACGGAAGTGGCTGGTGGTGACCCCGGGTACGGCGAGACGGCCAAGATGATCAGCGAGTCAGCACTTTGCTTGGCCTTTGATGACTTGCCAACAACGTCGGGTCAGCAGACGACCGCCTCGGCTATGGGTTCGGCCCTTCGGGCCCGCTTGGAAGCCAAGGGCATTACCTTCACGGTCATCCCTGCATAGGGCATTTCTTTATTGCATCTCTCCTGGTTGACGCTTCGGCGACCGTTAGGTGAGGTGATCGATTTCGAACTGACGGGCGGGAATCCGGCGAGCCCCAGAGTTCGGAACTACTTGCGTGCCATATATACAGAACTACGACTTGTATATACTCAAAGAATGGCCAAGAGACTTGTTGATATCGATGATGAATTACTCGCCGTTGCTCGAGACGAACTTGGTACGGCGACGATTAAGGCCACGGTCAATGAAGCACTGCGACTCGCCGGCGCCAGTCGCAGTGCGACAATGCAGAAGGCGCTCGACGACCTCGCGATGATGTCAACATTCGACCGAGCCGATGCATGGCGCTAACGCATTTGGTCGACACCAGTGTCTTGACGCGACTAGGCAATCCGCTCGTTCGTGAGGCGCTCGAGTCCATTCTGCGAGAAGGTGCCGTAGCTCGTGCTGGTATCAGTGATCTCGAGATTGGGTTCTCGGCTCGCGATGTAGTTGAGTGGGATCGCCTCACCAACGCCATCGACGCCTTTCCTTTGGTTGAGACCACGACCGCGCACGTCGTGCGCGCCCGCCAGGTGCAGCGACTGCTCGCCGAGCGCCGACACCGAGGTCGAAAGATTCCCGATCTTCTTATTGCGGCTGCCGCTGAAGAGCTGAGTCTTACTGTGCTGCACTACGACACTGATTTCGATTTGATTGCCGAAGTCACCGGGCAACGTACAGCGTGGATTGTGGCCCGCGGAAGTATTGACTAGTCCGTTTAGTGGCAGGTGGGTTGTTTGGCTGCATCTTGCGATCAACAGCCTCGGCCACAGGTTGGCTCTGAGTCTTCGCCGGCACGATCAGACAAGATTGTTCATTCCAGCTGACCTGATCAGAGCGCTCAAGTCGCTTCGCGCCTGGCAATGTTGGTAGAACCATTTTCGAAAGTTCATCTGCGTGCGCTGGTAGACGGAAGGCTCCCACAATTAAAATCTCAATTAATGGAATTAATTAAAAAGAACGATTTGCGACGGCGGAATTTAATCTCTGCTGCCGTCGGCGCCCTGTTAATCGCTGGGCTACTACCCCGGACGATGCCCGCTTTGGCCAGCGAAACGATTGCCAGCCCTCCAAAGTGCACCATCTCCGGAACGCAAGGCGCTGACAAATTGAGTGGCACCGCCGGCAATGACGTCTTGTGTGGTTTCGGGGGTAACGATCTCCTCGCCGGTCGCGGCGGCAACGATGTTCTCATCGGTGGTCTCGGCAACGACCAACTAAGCGGCGAGCTCGGGCAAGACACGCTGATCGGTGGTCCCGGCAACGACGTACTTATTGGCGGTATCGATAACGACCAGCTCAAGGGTGAGCTCGGGCGCGACACGCTCATCGGCGGCTCTGGCAACGACGTTCTGATCGGTGGTGCCGACAACGATCAGCTCAGTGGCGAGCTCGGGCGCGACATGCTCATGGGTGATGCCGGCAACGATTCGCTCGCAGGCGGAGCGCAAGGCGACTCCTTCGCTGGTGGCACGGGAACCGACACGATCACCGCCGGCACGGCGGGGGACACGTGTGCCGCTGACGCCGCCGACGTCATCCGGGGTACTTGTCAGAACGACCTTACGGGTCCCGTGATTTCCGATGTGGCCGTGTTGCCTGTGCTCAACGCGGGAACCGTGCTGGCTCTTTCGTGGCGAGTGAGCGACTCCAGTGGACTGCGCATCCCCGACGCTTACACGCCCACCACGTGGGTGAAGATCGGTGGGGCCAGCGGATGGATCGGCTGGTGTGGCTTTCCGATTCCCGCCCAACAGGTTTCGGGAGATATGAACTCGGGACTCTTCTTCGCCAACTGCTTGATTCCTGAGAACGCGGTCAACGGTGAGTACACCTTCTGGCTCGACGCCCTCGATATCTTTGGCAACCACCCCGCGGCCGAGACGTCGGGCACGTTTATGGTGACGAGCGGCGCAACTGACAACGCCCCACCAGTTCTCAGCGACATCTCGTTGTCCCAGACGACGTACTCTGCGGGTGATGCCGTCACTATCGAGTGGAATGCCACTGATGAGAGTGGGGTCTCTGGATCTATTCCCTGGGCCTTTGGTCCCAATGGTTTTCTCGTTAACCTCGCCACCGGTCAACTCTGGCTGGACTACGGTCTCGGCACGCTGATCTCGGGAACCGAGTTCGATGGCCGCTATCGAGTCACGTTGCAACTCAGCGCCAGTGCGCAATCCGGGACCTATGCGTTGTGGTTCAGCACGAATGATGTACTGGGCAACCACTCCTACGCGCCGGTTAATGTCACCTTCACGGTGAGGTAATCACCGGAATCGTCATCTCGGAGTCATCATTCAGTTGGGCTCCTGGCGTCTTTAGTATTGGCGAATGGACACCACTCTCGCGCATAAGACTTGGCGCACCGCCGAACCAATCCACGCCATGATTTACTTCGTTGAAGAAGCGAAAGAGGAGTACGACGCGCTCGGCCTGACTGCTCCCCGTATGGGCTACTTCGCATCCCGCGGAGCCCCGCTGGGTGCGGCCTCCGCGGAGTTGATAGTGGCGACCTTCTTTAACTTCAACCCCGAGCTAGTGCGGAGCGTTATTCCATCCGCTTGGGATATCGCAACACCTGAAGCAATCGTGGCGGCCCGCTTTCGTGCCGCCGACCGGGCCTTGCGCCGAGGGCTTGGCGAGGCCATCGGTACCCCCTCACTACGCCGAGCGTCCCAGCTCGCCCGTCAAGCGGCCGAAGGTGCGATGGAGCACCTCGAGGGACGTCCGCTCTTTGCGGCGCACGCCCATCTCGAGTGGCCCGAGGATGACCACTTAGTTCTCTGGCACGCGCAGACCCTGCTGCGCGAGTTTCGCGGCGACGGCCACATCGTCGCCCTGATTGAAGCGGAGCTCGACCCCCTGGAAGCGCTCGTGACGCACGAAGCCGTTGGTGTCTGGCCTTCCGGTGTTTTGCTGAGTTCGCGCGCCTGGTCACTAGAGCAGTGGAACGAAGCGTGCGATCGCTTGCGGGAACGTGGAGTACTCGAAACACAGGATGCACCCATGTTGACCACCCAAGGTCAGGCGCTACGTAAACATGTCGAGGACCGAACGGATCAGTTGTCGCTCGCTCCGTATCGTGCGCTGGGTGACGACGGCTGTAATGAGTTGCGCGAACTCACTCGACCACTAAGCCGAGCCATTGTGGATGGTGGCATGCTGTCGCTGGCTACCTCACTCTTCGAGGAATGAGCACGACCTTCGGAGATCGCGGGCCTACCGTTAACCTTGCGAGCAACTAGTTAAGGAATTCATCATGCGCCAGCGCAAAATCGGCTCACTCTCCGTCTCGGTTATTGGACTCGGAACCAACAACTTTGGTTTCACTATGGCCGAAGACGCCGTCTTGCCAGTGGTGGATGCCGCGCTCGAGTCCGGTATCAACTTCTTTGACACCGCTGACTCTTATTTGACCAGTGAGGAGCGGTGCAAGAGCGCACTCGGCAGTCGCCGTGACGACATCGTCCTGGCCACCAAGTTCGGTAGTCGCGTCAACGAGGAGATCCCCGGTGGTGCCTCCGCCGCATACGTACGCCAAGCGGTCGAGCGGAGTCTTCGCCAACTCGGAACGGATCGCATCGATCTCTACCAACTCCACCGTCCTGATGAGACGGTGCCAATCGCCGAAACGTTGGGCGTCCTGAATGAACTCGTCGACGAAGGAAAAATCATTGAGATTGGTTGTTCGAACTTCTCGGCCGCACAACTGCGCGAAGCCGAAGTAGCCGCTGGTGCGGGTGCCAAGTTTGTGAGTGTTCAGAATCAGTACAGCTTGCTGGAGCGGGCCGATGAGGCTGAAGTGTTGCCCACCTGCGCCGACCTCGGTCTTGCCTACCTTCCCTTCTTTCCCTTGGCCAGCGGTCTTTTGACCGGCAAATACCGCCGTGGCGCGGCCGTGCCAAGTGGCACGCGTGTCGAGAAGTGGGCCATGGCCGAACGAGTGCTAACCGATGCGAACTTCGACATTCTCGAGCGCCTCGAGGCGTGGGCCCGAGAGCGCAATCACACATTGCTAGAGCTGGCCTTTGCGTGGCTACTTGCCACCCCCGAGGTGGCTTCCGTAATTGCCGGTGCGACAAGCCCCGATCAGATCAGGACGAATGCCGCCGCTGGAACGTGGGAACTAACGAGCGATGAAGCGGACGAGGTACGTCGGCTCGTGAGTTAGGCGGCGTCCTTGTATATCAAGCTCATCTCCGTACCGTTCAGTGCTCGGCGTGGCTAATTCTTGACGACGAGAAATTGCCCCATCAGTCCACCGTCTTCGTGGTTAGACATGTGGCAGTGGTACATGTAGGGATGCGTGGAGTTGGTGTAGTCAGCAAACTTCGCGACGAAGGTGACGACCTCGTCGGGCAGGATTGCGAAGGTGTCCTTCCACCCCTTTTCGTATTCGGGGATGGGGCCAGTCGACCTTGAGACCAGGGCGAACTGGACATCATGAATATGGAAAGAGTGACCAAAGACGTGGTCGTTCTTAATGGTCCACGCCTCCACGGTATTCAGTAGGACTCTTTGGTTTATGGCCATCATGCTGTAGGCCTTCCCATCGAAGGTAAAGGGCGTACCGGGGCCATTATCGGTGATCTTGACGACACGCCGTCGCGTCGCATCGCTGTTTTTCCACAACACGTTGGCCGCCAGAGTGGCGGGGACGCTCGTAATCGCCCCAGCAGTAGGTGCCGATACGGTGAGATTAAGCATGGTGAATGTGGTGTTATTCAGCAGGCTCCCGAAGGGGCCGCTCATTGCTGGTTCACTTCCACCCGCCCCGAAGGGCATGCCCTGGTTGTAAGCCTTCATCTCCAGTGAAGAACCAACGGATTCGTGCGAAAGGTCCACGACAATTTCATAACGTTCGCCTGGGGCCATACGAAGGCGAGTGACGCGAGCGGGCTTGTTGAGCAGGCCGCCATCAGTTGCAACTACGTAGAACGGGCGATTGTTGTCGAACCCGATGTTGTAGTAGCGCTCAACTTCGGCGTTGAGAATACGAAAGCGAATCAGCTGAGCCGGGACGGTGTGCGTTGCGTTGATGACTCCGTTCGCAAGGAGGTAGTCGCCGTATGCGATGTCCTTGGAAAGATTGAAGGCATTGTTGGTCTTGAAGCGACGACTGCTAAAGACCAGAGGAATGTCGTCAATTCCATAATTGCGCGGCAACTTCTTTGAGGCCGCACTTTCATCGTCGATGATGATGAAGCCACCAGCGCCCATAGTGAGTTGCTTTTGGGTCGATTGGTGCATGTGGGGGTGATACCAGTATGTGGCCGCGTCGTTCATGACCTTAAAGGAAGGCGACCACGTCGCCCCTGGGGCAATGGGCTGGTGGGGTCCGCCGTCGGCAGTGGAGGGGAGGTGGATGCCGTGCCAGTGAGCGGTGGTTGTTTCGGATAGGTGGTTCGTAACGTTCAGCTTCACGACGTCACCCTTTTTCCATCGGAGAGTGGGTCCCCAAAAGGTCTGTCCGTTGTAGCCGTAGGTGGGTGTTTTTGATCCGTTGAAAAACTGTCGCGACGTGGCATTGAGGTTGAGGTGAAAGTTCTTTCCTTCAATCAGTGGAGGAATCATGAGAGGTCGCAGGCTCACTGCCGCCTCAGCGCTGGCCACGTCCGAAGAGAAAAACGAACGCCCGCTCCACCATGCACCCAGGCCCGTGGCGGCTACTCCGCCAACACCGAGCATCATTTTGCGACGACTAATTGTCTTAGGACTGTTCTCTGGGGTCACGACTCTTCTGCCTCGCTCTTTAACCTAAATCAGGTGTGTAAACAGTTGTTCACACGAGAAGCATACAATCTGCTTGAAGGAATTCTTTGGGAGAAACGTATGAGTTCAGTAAGAATCGAGCCAACCCCACTGAGCGGGAGCCTTAAGGTTCGCTTGGTCGAGGTAACGGCCACCTTGCTCGAACGGGACCTGGAAAAAAAGCTACCAACGATGCGAGAGATTGCCGTCAGTGCTGGAGTTTCGCCCGGCGCGGCGTATCGTCATTTCTCATCGCAAGGGGAGCTCTTTCTCAATGTTGTTGAGCATGTCTTTGGGCACTTAGAGTCCGCCACCACCGCCACGCTCGACCTATCCCAAGGTGTGGACGTGGGCCTTCGGCGCATCGCCCACGCTTACGTGCAGTGGGGGCTGGAGCACCCGGGGGGCTACCAGTTGCTCTTCGAGACTACAGATGATGCCAAACTCCTGGCCGCCGGACAACGTCCCGGCCTGCACCTCATTGATCAAATTGGTGACTACTGGGAAAGTGAGATCTCTGGGACGGTGGATGGACGGTTTCTTGCGGTGCACCTGTGGGCTTCGCTTCACGGCATCGTGTCATTACGCACTCACAAGATCGGAATGACATGGCCAATGACAGTGTCCGACGAGGTCGATGCACTCCTCGATCTCTTGTTGTCGAACGCCACTCCCTAGTAGTCGCAATCGGTGTCACGCACGATTCAACGGACCGCTGGGTCGCTGATTGATTGCGCTCAGCCCACTCCTCGAAGCAATCGTTCTGCACCGCACTACATGATGATCACACTTGTGCATCCCGACAGGATGACGACTTTCTTACCTCTGATTTAAATGGAGCCTTAGCGAGGACGCCTGGGTGCCCGCCGCTGACCTGAAGCGCTTGCCCCAGGTCCCGCAGAGGTGCCATCACCGCGACCCGATCCTGCGGAACGCTGACCGTTCTTCGGGCGTGGCCGTTTGCCAGCAGCCTTGGCCTTGCCGGCGGTGCCCTCTCGACGTGGCTTCGTCCTCGTGCCACTACCAACTTGCGGAGCGGCAACGGGAAAGCGCTCAGCGATTTCCTCCGGCGTACAGAGCGTGCGTGCACCTGGTGCAATCTCTTGAAGGATGGGATCACCAACACGTGCAGAGGAGACCCGAGGAGATATGCCCGCAGCTCGGGTGAGAGACGCCACTTCCTTACGCTCGGAGTCTGCGGCGAGGGTTACGACGGTGCCTTCGGCTCCGGCCCGGGCAGTTCGGCCTGAGCGGTGGAGGTAGGCCTTGTGCTCGAGTGGTGGGTCGGCGTGAATGACTAGACGAACGTCGTCAATGTGGATTCCTCGCGCGGCGATATCGGTGGCCACCATGGCAACCGCTCGTCCCTCGGCAAAAGCGGCCAAGTTCTTGACTCGGGCGGGCTGGGAAAGGTTTCCCTG
>CANBVQ010000035.1 GCA_947372925.1 Acidimicrobiaceae bacterium | reverse complement strand
AAAGATTCAATTTCACGACGTAGCCCCGGCAGACCGGTTGGATTCTCGTGAACGATTGATGCGATTAATGCGGCCTCGGTCACCCGTAGGGCTTCGGCCACGTGCTGCGCACTACCGGCACCGCCCGAGGCGATGACGGGAATGGTCAACACGTCACGAACGGCAGCGGTCAGCTCTAAGTCAAAGCCAGTACGTTGTCCGTCCTGACGGATCGAGGTCAACAAGATCTCTCCGGCTCCCCGCTCCCCCGCTTCACGGGCCCACGGGATGGTTTGCACATCGGTAGGGCGACGGCCCCCGTGAGTGTGGACGACGCCATCACCGGCATCAATGGCGACCACAACTGCCTGCGAGCCGAATCGATCGGCGATTTCAGTGATGAGAGATGGCGTTGCCAGAGCGGCCGAGTTCAAGCTCACTCGGTCGGCTCCGGCCTCGATAATCGCGGCGGCATCTCGGACGCTTCGCACTCCCCCACCAACGGTGAAGGGAATAGTGATCGCGTCGGCCACCATCGCCACGACTTCCAGCATCGTCGAAGAGTCATCGGGTGTGGCCGCAATGTCGAGCAGTACCAACTCGTCCGCACCGCCATCGGAATAGTGCGAGGCGAGCTCCACGGGATCGCCCACGTCACGTAGGCCGACGAAACTGACACCCTTAACGACCCGCCCATGGGCCATGTCGAGGCACGGTATTAAGCGCGGGAAAGACATTGTTCCAAGAGTCGAAGTCCGGCGTCACCACTCTTTTCGGGGTGGAACTGAACACCAATGAATGCACCAGACTCCACAATCGCCGTGACGTCGTCAGAGAAGCCTGTGGCACAGGGCGTTTCAGCAAAGTAACTGTGGGCAAAGTAGAACGCCTCGTCGATTGGTGTGACGAGTTGCCAACCCAGTCGCGGAACGCGGCCACCTGGCAGGCGGCGAACCGCCCCCGGAATGAGTCCAAGGCCGGCGACACCCCCATCTTCTTCAGAGTGGTCGAGTGCTAGCTGCATGCCTAGGCAGATCCCCACAATCGGGCGTTGCGCCGAGAACCGTTCACGAATCGCTGTCACCGCACCGGTGGTGGCGAGATGATCCATCGCCGAGCGCGCTGAACCTACCCCCGGCAGGACAACAATCTCAGCATCGCGAATCGCAGCGGGCTCACTCGTCAACACCGACTCGTACGACAGTCGCCGAAGCGCCGAGCGCACCGAGCGCGTATTGCCCGCGCCGTAATCGACCACGACAACTGAGGTCACAGAGAACCCTTGGTGGAACGAATCAGGCCGCCATCACGACGCAGGGCTTCGGCGAGTGCACGACCCACAGCCTTAAAGGCCGCTTCAGAAACGTGGTGTGCATTCTGACCAGTGGCCGTTACGTGCAGCGTGATTTTGGCCGTCTGGACAAATGACTCCAGCGCGTGCGTCGCCATCCCGGGGTCGGGCGTGATTGAGATCGTGGCCGTCGGACGACCCGAGAGGTCAACTACCGCGTGCGCGAGCGCTTCATCCATGGGGACTCGAGACTCGCCGTAACGAGCGATGCCCTTGCGGTCACCCAGCGACGCACTGAAGGCGTCACCGAATGCTCGCATCATGTCTTCAACCGTGTGGTGATCTCCCGTTTCGTGGTCACCCACTCCTTCGAGGCGCAAGTCCATGCCGCTGTGGAAGGCCAGCTGTTGGAGCATGTGGTCGTAGAAACCCTGACCCGTGTCGACAAAGACTCGCCCCTCACCAGGAATACGGAGCCGGATGGCGATGGATGTCTCGGCAGTCGCCCGACGAAAAATCGTAGGGACGGCACTCGGTGGTGTGCCCTGCTGCCAAGCGGCCAGCGCCTCGAGCAGACGATTGTCATCAAGTTCGTCCCGGACACTGATGCGTAGTGCGCCGGCAAACGCGCGCACCACAATGCCGTAGGGCAGCAGGCCGTTCACTACCGCTTCGGGGTCATCCATAGGGATGTAGAGAAAGTTGGTGAACGACTTCAGTGGAGTCAAACCCAGCTCACTCAAGGCCACAGACAACCGCTCGCGCTCAGCGATCTGTGCGGTGACATCGGGCGGGGACGCCAATGCCGCTCGGGCCAGGGCGGCCGACAATGTAGAAACGGAAAGTGGGGCCAAGCGCGCCGCCATCGCATCAGCGAGTTGCGGTGTCGAGATTGAATATCCCACGCGGGCGCCCGCCAGGCCAAAGGCCTTAGAGAACGTGCGGAGCACAATCACACCGCTCTCGACCTGATCAATGGCACTCACGCCGGCGTAGTCGGCGTACGCCTCATCAATAACCAGCTGTCCGGGCACCGAAGGGATGTCGGGCAATTCACCGGTGGGATTGTTAGGGCGACAGACGAAGACCAGGTCGGCCTTCGAGGGGTCTTCGATAACAGTGGCACCCGCCATGCCCGCCGCGAATCGATACATCGAATAGCTGTTGGATGGCACCGTCGCAATCGTTCCCCCGGACGCAAAAATCCGTGCACAGAGGACGATGAGTTCGTCGCTGCCTGCACCCAGGACAATTTGATTGGCCTCAACACCGTGATACTTAGCAATGTCTTCACGGAGCGGGGCATAGCGACCGCGGTCGTACTCATTGACATCGGCCAGGGCTTTAGCAATGGTGGCAGGGCGTGCTGTCGCCGGAGCTTGCGGTGGAACGTTGCCATCAAAGCGAAGCATCTGATCGGGGGCTAGACCCACGCGCTCAGCAAGTTCGTTGGTCGAAGGCGGCCATTGGTAGGCGGCGAGTGGTGGTGGGGTTGTGCTCATCGGCGGGCCGTCGCTTTGTGGTTAGGGAGTCCTTCGAGTTCAGCGAGGGCCTCAATTGTTGGTGCGAGAAGGGCGAGGCCTTCTTCGCTTATTCGTTGAATGGTCACGGTCTTCATGTAGGCCTCGATACCGAGCCCCCCAGTAGAACGTGCCCAACCACCCGTAGGGAGAACGTGGTTGCCTCCCGTGGCGTAGTCACCGGCTGGCACCGGGGCGTACCGGCCAACAAATACTGCACCGGCATTGCGAATTCGTGGTGCTAGAGACTCGGCTCGAGGCCCGAGTAGGGCGACGTGCTCGGCGGCGTGTCCATCTATTTCCGCCACGGCCGCGTCGAGGTCGTCACCGACGCGCACCACAAACGCTCGCGAATCAGGGCCGTGTTCGAGCTGGGCCGCCAGCTCTTGCTCGATGAGGGACTCTTCAATGCCAGGGTCGGCCGCAACAACGACTTCGCTTGGTCCGGCCGGAAGATCGATGGCGACCACTTGGCTCACCAGCAACTTGGCGGTATTCACCGCACCACCGCCGGGCCCGAAAATCTTGTCGACCTTCGGGATAGTCGCGGTGCCATACGCCATCGCGGCAATCGCTTGGGCTCCGCCGACGACAAAAACATCCGAGATTCCAATGAGTTTGGCCGCGGCGGCGACGTTCTCAGCACCGCGCGGCGGCGTGCAGATGACGATCTTTTCGACACCGGCTTCCTGGGCGGGAATCGCGGTCATTAGCAGGGAAGAGACCAGACCACTCGGGACGTAGAGGCCCACAGTTTGGATTGGCACCCATCGACGCTCCAAGGTGACGCCGGGGTTTACTTCCATAGTTACGGTGGCTGGCATTTGAGCAGCGTGCCAACGACGAATGGCGTCGGCTGCGAACAACACGGCATCGCCGGGGATGTCGCCACTCGCAACAGCTAGCTGAGGTGCACGCGCCTCCACGCCATCCAAGAGCGCCGACCATTCGGCCACCGCGGCATCCCCGCGACTCTTGACATCGTTCACAATGTCTTCGATTGTGAACTCTCTATCGACTTTGGTAGTGCGGCTCATCGGACCATCCGTTCAATTGGCAGAGTCAAGATGGAACTAGCACCCTTCGCTTCCAGCTTGGGCATGAGGGCCCAAATGTCGCTCGCGGGTACGAGGGCGTGTACGGAAACCACCTCGGGATCGGCCAGAGTCAGGACGCTGGGTGAACCGGCCGTTGGCAGTTCAGCCACCACTTCGGCCAAGTGCTTCGTTGGGACGTTAAACAAGAGATACCGACTCTTGCGAGCCTCGAGCACTGACTGGAGCATCGTCACGAGTGTGTTGCGATTCTGTGACGCCACCGCCCCCCGACGGCCAATCACGACGGCCTCTGATTCAAAAATCGTTTCAATGGACCGTAGCCCGTTGGTGCGCAACGTACTCCCCGTCGATACCAGGTCAATGATGCCTTCAGCCAGACCAAGACGAGGGGCAATCTCCACGGAGCCGCCGACTGAAATCAACTCCGCCGTGATTCCGGCGGCGTCCAGCGCGCGCTGGGCGATTGTCGGGTGCGATGTAGCGATGCGAAGGCCATCGAGATCCTTTAAGGAGGTGAAAGCGCTCTCGGTCGGTACTGCCACTTGCAGCGAGCAGTATCCGAAGCCGAGATTCAGAAGAACTTCTACGTCGTAGTTACCCTCGGCGACAAGATCGCGACCCGTAATGCCACAGTCCACGACGCCGTCTTGCACGTACTCCGGCACATCGTCGGCCCGAACAAAGAGCAGGTCGATATCGGCATTGCGACAGTACGTCTGCAGCACTCGCTCACCGGGCTCCTGCGGGGCAACGCCACTCGCTTCGAGCAGATTCCAGGAAGGCTCGCGAAGGCGACCTTTGGATGGCATAGCTAAGGACAATCGATTGGTCATCGTTCCACTTTCTTCAGAATTGCGAGGTAGCCGCCTTCGCCGTATCGCAACCAGTGTGCGACTCGGGTAACGGTTGCGGTGGACGCGCCCGTCTGGCGAGAGATTTCTTGATACGAGACACCTTCATTGACGAGGCCCGCCACCTGAAGCCGTTGGCCCATGGCATCGAGTTCGGCCACCGTGCACAGATCACGCAGGACGCTCTTCATCTGCTCTACCGAACTCACGCCCACAAGGGCCTCAGCGAGGTCGTCGAAGCGACGGGCCGTGAGGCCTTCGTCAGTCGCCGGAGATACTTTGCCGCTGGTCATATCAGTATGTTAGCGTGCTACTATGGCAGAGTGCAAGTCATCCCTGCCGTTGACGTCCTTGGGGACGATGCCGTTCGCTTAGAGCGTGGTGACTACGACCGCGTGCTGTTCCGGCAACCGCTGGAGGACTACGTCACCCGAGTGCTCGCCGCCACAGAGCCAGCGCTTCTCCATATTGTCGATCTCCAGGGGGCGCGAGACGGAGCCTTTCGCCTGGAAGTCCTTTCACGGTGCCAAAGCGCCAGCGGAGCCACTCCCCTGCAGGTTTCAGGTGGCATTCGAACGCCCGAGCAAGCGGCAGCCCTTCTAGAGTCGGGAGCAACGCGGCTCATTGTCGGAACGGCAGCATTCGCATCACCCGACGCCATGACACAGTTCGTAGAAGCGGTTGGCTCGGCTCTGGTGATTGCGATTGATGTCAAGGATGGTCTCGTGGCGACCAGAGGATGGCTCGCTTCGTCTGGCCTGACTCCCGAGGAAGCCGTAGAGCGTTGCCAGCAAGCTGGCGTCCTGCGTATTCACGCCACCGCGGTTGATCGAGACGGCACCATGGGTGGACCCGATCTTGAGTTGTATCGAAGGCTCTGCAAAACCGGCATCGCCGTAGTGGCCGCGGGTGGCGTGCGCCATATGGACGACGTACAGGCCCTCGAGGCCCTCGGGTGCGAAGGGGCGGTGATGGGCACGGCCCTCGCTCAGCAGTTAGGGATTGTCTAGTTCGTTGGCAGTTTGATTGGCGAATTCGGCAGACCCGCCAGTGATCGCCACATCACGCCCATAAGCCAGCCGCTATAGGTGTTATTGATATGGAGTCCATCACGGGCGTACGGGATCATCTTGTTGATAACGCCCGGACAGGTGGTGTTACAGAGCCAAGGCCGCTGATTAATAACCGCAAAGTCGGCATCAACCGCTGACTGCGTAACGGCCACATTGGTGGGGTCATCATTGGCTGAATTATTTGACCGAACATCACAGAAGCGGATGTCCTTCTTATGCGCGGCGAGACAGGCCACCGGATTCGCTATCCCCGGAACCGTATTCACCAAAAGTGGGAAACCCGAAAGAAAAACGAAGGACGACGTGGGCGAAGCACTCTTGAGCTGCTGGAGGTATTCGAGCGAATTGTCATGAGCCAAAGTGGCGTTCTGAGAGGTGCGGCGACCATCGGCCAGTGAGGCTGCCGGGTTGGAGGCGACCACGACCATCGCTGGCTTCAAGATCGCCAAGTCGCTCATGACCGCCGAACGAAAGTGGTTGCACGCCACCCACGGACCTGGGCGGTTCGGAACATTGAGATAGGTGAGTTCACCCGTTTGAGCGACGCAGCCCGGCTTGGCCAGGACGACTAATCGCCATCCCAACACGGTGGCCAACTTTGCGTACGCCGTTGTCCACATCACGGCTCGGGAGTCACCGGTCAAGACGATTGTGTTAACGCTCCCAGCACGGGCATTACCAAATGTGCAGTCGGCAATTGACGGCGGGCTGGCGTCAGCCTGGTGGGCCACTTGGTTGCATCGACCCGTGGGCATGTAGAAGGAATTCATGCCCGTCACCGTGTTCGAGAGGTACGCCAGCGTTGGATGCGTGGTTGGCAGTTTTACGATGGCGTGGCCTTGGCGAATATATTCCGATACGTGGGCCGCGGTGGGCAGGGAATTGAGACAAGCCAACTTCGTTCTTGAGCTGGCGCACGGATCGGCGGTGGCATGCGCACTGGACGCCGCTAGTGGTAGGCCCAACGTAATGACCACCAGCGCCAAACTGGCAAGCCAACTCAAACGGCCACGAAACATGGAATTACGGTAGCCCATAGACGGCATGGGAACTAGCGACTCTTTCGCCGACGCTCCAAGAGCACCGATCCCAGAACACCCCCGAACACCATGAGGGGCAGGAGCGCAATAACGAGCGCTCGAGCATTCAGATAATGAAGCAAAGCACTCGCAATTGTGAGCACAGCGACCCCGAGAACAAACAACTCGGGAGTGTCACCTACGAAGAACTCGAAGAGAAATTTCCCAAATCCGCGCACGAACTTCATGACGCCACCGCCACAGACCGCTCGCGCGGCGTCAGTGACAACACAACTACCCATGTCAGAAAGCCGTAGATCAGCGTGAAGGCGAGCAGCGCGAGATCTTTCCCGGGCCAGCGGAGGCCTATGCCCTCACCAATCCAGAAGGTGCCGTACGCCACCATCATGATGCCGACGACCATCTTCATTGCGTTCTCGGGCACGTTCGAAAGTTGACGCGCCACAATGAGACCCACGATGGCCACCAGAACGACGGCCGTACCTGCTGCCGTCGCGGCAACACCCAACCGGTGGGCGGAGCTACCCAAGGTAATGACGGTCACAACGACTTCGACGCCTTCAAGGAAAACACCCTTAAAGGCCATCATGAATGCGGCCGCATCTCGTGTGCTTGCCGGACTCTGCTGGAGTTCCTCCACCATTTCGGCATAGATGGCATCTTCGTCATGCTTCGCCTTGAGTCCGATGCTTCGCAAGATTGCTTTCCGCCACCACTGCATGCCGAAAATCAAAAGCACCGTACCAACCACTATTCGAAGTGAAGACATCGGAATACGCGAGAGAGCGGGGCCAAAGACGGCCACGAGAGCCGCCAGGGCCAAGAGGGCAACGGCAACGCCTTCAAATGCCGAGCGCCAACCCTTGGTCGCGCCTACCGCAACGACAATGGTTAACGCCTCAACCATCTCCACCGCGCTAGCGAGAAAAACGGTGACGAAAAGGGCGATAACCCCGGACGTAGAGAGTGCGCTCACGGGCCTACGAATACTGAGGGAGCGTGTTGTTGAGACGACGATCGGCTAGTGAAGGTGCGGCGGCATCCTTGTCGCTCAGGATGGCCTCCCCGCTCAGGGGCCACGGCACCATCAACTCCTTATCGAAGGGGTGGACTTCCAGCTCGGCCGAGGGGTTGTAGGTCGACGACAAGAGGTAGACCAACACCGCGTCGTCGCTGGTCGCGCAGAATCCGTGGCCAATGCCTGTCGGGAGATAGAGCGATACGCCGTCTCCACCACGCAGAGTGACGAGCTCAGTCTTGCCAAAGGTCGGAGAGCCGACGCGTAAGTCCACCATCACATCAACCAATTCGCCTTCGGCGCACGTAACGACTTTGGCCTGGCCTTCGGGGGCCACGGAGAAGTGAAGGCCGCGAACAACATTGCGAGCCGATCGTGAAAGGTTGGCCTGGGCGGCAGTGAAGGAGATCCCTGCCTCGTTGAGGTCGGGCAACTTGAACCACTCTCGAAAGAATCCGCGATCATCGCCCCAAACGGGTGAGGTCAACTTAAAGAGACCAGCAATTGAAAGCTCTTCGAGGTTCAACTCTTCACGGCCTTCAATGGACGCCACCAGGCTTCGTTGTCGTAGTACCAACGGACCGTGGCCTCAAGACCGGCCTCGAAGGGAACGAGCGGCTGATAGCCCAGCTCGGTGGAGATCTTCGTACAGTCCACCGAGTAACGACGGTCGTGGCCTAAGCGGTCCGCTACGGGCTCAATCATGTCGGTGCCGGCACCACAGAGCTCCAGCAACTTCAAGGTGATCTCGTAGTTCGTCAACTCCGTCCCGCCGCCGATGTTGTAAATCTCACCCGACCGGCCGCCTTCGAGAACTTTCAAAATTCCCTGGCAGTGGTCGTCGACGTGGAGCCAGTCACGAACATTAAGTCCGTCACCATAGAGAGGAACCTTGATGCCATCAATCAAGTTGGAGACAAAGAGAGGAATGACCTTTTCGGGATACTGACGTGGACCGTAGTTATTCGAGCAACGAGTAACACTGACGTCGAGACCAAATGTTGTGTGGTACGCCAGCGCCGCCAAGTCAGAACCGGCCTTACTTGCCGAGTAGGGAGAGTTGGGCTCCAGGATGTGGTCTTCGCGCCACGAACCTTCGTCGATTGATCCGTAGACCTCATCGGTCGAAACATGGACAAACTTGCTTACGCCACCACGACGGGAACTTTCGAGCAACTGCTGCGTCCCCAGAACGTTGGTAATGAAGAACGGCTGGGCGCCCTGGATCGAGCGGTCGACGTGGCTCTCGGCCGCTAAGTGCAGAACCGTGTGGGCTCCGGCCAATACTTCATCGACCATCTCGGCATCGTTAATCGAGGCGTGGACAAAGGTCACGCGGGAATCGCGGAGCACGGCATCCATATTCTCGCGACGCCCCGAATAGGTCAACGCGTCGAGCAGGACAATGCTGTTGTAGCCCAGTCGTTCAGCCTCTTCGAGGCTGCGTTCCGCGAGCCGTGAGCCGATAAATCCGGCCGCACCTGTAATCACGAGCTTCACGACGTTTCCCCTCAACTGAACCTTCGAAATACCAGACCTAGACTAGTCAAGTGAAAGGAATCATTCTGGCGGGTGGCAGCGGAACACGGCTGCACCCCATTACCAAAGCCGTTTCGAAGCAGTTACTGCCGATTTACGACAAACCCATGATTTACTACCCCCTCAGCACTCTGATGCTGGCCGGTCTTCGCGAGATTCTGATTATTACAACGCCTCACGACCGCCCAGCATTCGAACGGTTACTGGGCGACGGATCGCAGTTCGGAATTTCGATTACGTTCGCGACCCAGCACGCCCCTAATGGATTAGCGGAGGCCTTCATCATCGGTGAAGAGTTCCTCGCCGGCGAGAAGTCCTGCCTGATTCTGGGCGACAACCTTTTTTACGGACCGGGCCTCGGCACACAGCTCCAAAAGTTCAATGAAGTCTCGGGGGCTCAGATTTTTGCCTACCAAGTGCCCGACGCCACTTCCTATGGAGTTGTGGAGTTCGACCAATCAGGTCGAGTCTTGTCGCTCGAGGAAAAGCCCGTCGCACCCAAGAGCAACTATGCGGTCCCCGGAATTTATTTTTACGACGAACGGGCGAGCGAATTCGCCAAAGAGCTAAAGCCAAGTGCCCGCGGGGAAATAGAAATCACCGCGCTCAACAACGTCTACCTCGAACTCGGTGAACTACGCGTCGATATTTTGCCGCGCACTACGACGTGGCTCGATACCGGAACTCACGAGTCACTCTTCGAAGCTGCCGGATTAATCCGAACGCTGCAACTGCACTCCGGACTGGTAATCGCTGACCCCGTGCAGATTGCCCAGGACATGGGCTGGTTGGCTTAAGCCTGAAGCTGGCGAGCCAGATCCCCAAAGATGTACTCCTTGTGGGTGGCTATGCCTCGGCGATTCTTTGGAGCGATAATCGCGGCGTACTCCAACGCTTTCGTAAGAACATCATCGCCTTCGGCAATCGCTTCAACGATTCCCGCCTCCTTGGCTTCCGCTGCGGAGTAGCGGCGGGCCGTGTTCATTGCTTCGAGCGCTGAGTTCTTCGGCAT
>CANBVQ010000034.1 GCA_947372925.1 Acidimicrobiaceae bacterium | reverse complement strand
GCGTTACCGACGAAGCCGGTTCCCGACTGAATGTCGGTAATGAGGTGACCGGGGTAGGCGCCCCAGACGGTCGTTGAGAACGCGAAGCTCATGGCGTGCCAGAGGTTGAGTCCAATCGATCCATACCGCAGATCGGCCACCGCCTGCTCGACAGCGGCACCGACCACGGGGTCCTTCAACGATGAGGGGTGTGCAATCACGGTGGCGGACAGTGTTCCCCACACCACGTCGTTACAGAACGTGACGGCGCGACGGACAAAGTCGGCCGCATCGGAAGCCTCGAGTGCCGTTTCACTAGTGAGGGCACAGAATGCTTCGACGTTGAAGGCCATGTCGCCAGCGTTCTCGGGGTTGACGTCGCGAACAATCGTCCACGGCAGCTCATCGCCCTCGGGGTTCCCGAGCTGGTGTGCTTCGGGGTGGCCGGCGAGGAATGCGGCGTGGCGGTCCTTGGCTCCGGGGTAGTAGGCCCGGCGAGTCGGCAGCGCGGCCAACGTTGCTTCGAGGGCCGAGAGGAACTCTTCACGTTGGGCCCAGCCCTTGTGCGTCACAATGACTCGCGGGGTCAAGCAGTTGAAGCCGGCGTTGTTGGAGATCATGGTTGCGACGTGGGCGGCCTGATACGCAATGTCCTTTTCGCTCCACTCACCGGGGACAATGACGACGGGCGAAACATTGCCCAGCTCGCAAGAAACGGGCTTGGTCACCAGGGGCTCGTTGGCGGCCTTGCGACGGGCGCCTTCTTCGCCGACGCCAAACACAATGGCGTCGTGGGTCTTGTCTGAACCAGTGACGTGGATGTCTTCGACCTGAGCGTGATTCGTCAGGTAGGCCCCAGTGGCGGCACCGCCGCTCACGATGCGAAGGAAGCCCTTTTCGATGAGCGCGGCCATGGCCTTCTCCCAGTAAGGGACGAGGTACTCATTGACGGGGTTGGCCTTCAGAACTACGACCTTGCCTTCGGCGAAGAGCTTGGTTAACACGTCACGAGGTCCGAGCGAGGCCACGTTGCCGGCACCGAGAACGAGCGAGACGCCGGCGTGCTTCGCGGGATTCTTATAGACCTCGGCTTGGGTCTCTTGTACCTGGGGCTCCGTTATTCCGGGTTCCATCCAGACTTCCCCAGACATGCCGGAGTAGAGCAACTTGTCAAAGCCACTGCCGGGCAGGACCTGAACGGCGATGCGGTTACCGGGCTTGTGGCGGACGGGACCGGGGTACTGGGGTCGTCCGGTCTCCACGATGTCCACCATGGACTGGTGGAAGGCGTTAGCCATGCGCATAAACGTGCCCACACCGCTGAAGAGCTCTTCGCCCGCCTCGACTGAGTCGGGGGCGTAACCCTTGGCGGCACAGCCAGCGGCGGCCCACTCTTCGGCGACGGCGTAGGTGTCGGCGACAATCTGCTTCAGCAGCGCGGCCCGGTCTCGGGGCGTCGTCGCCGCCCAGGCGAGGGCCTTTTCCGCGACATCGGCGACGGCGCGATCCAAGACGGCCGTCTCGATTGACCCGTGGTCTTGATTTCCAGAAGTTGGCGCCGCGGCACCTCGTTGAGCTTGCAACATGGTTATTCCCTTCTCCGTTTGGAAGGCTAGCCCCGCAATAGGCAAAAATCGGTTCGATTCCATATTCCACTGCGCGGATAGGGATTGAAAAATATTCGAACTACAGAGCGATCTGGCCGAGATTGAACCATGGTCGAGCGACACGAAGAAGGGGCGCACTCTCTAGGCTTTTGCTGTTCGAAGGGCGCAACTGCCCAATAAGGAGGAAACACCATGGCGTTTGAAGAGTGGGGCCCACTGGCCGGCTTGATTGGTACTTGGGAGAGTGGCTACGACGGCCTCGACGTCTCGTTCCACAATGAGAAGGGCAAGGTCGCTGAGACTCCGTTCCGCGAGAAGACGACCTTCAAGCCTTTTGGTCCCGTCGACAACGGTGAGCAGATCCTCTACGGCCTCGACTACCGCACCGCCGCGTGGCGCGAGGGCGAAGACAACCCCTTCCACACCGAAGTTGGTTACTGGATGTGGGACGCCAATGAGCAGCAGGTCACCCGCTGCTTCTCAATCCCCCGTGCCTCGACGTTGATCGCCGGTGGCACCGTGGCCAACGACGCCAAGGAGTTTGACCTCGAAGCTGTTGTGGGCTCCAACGTCTATGGCATCTTGTCCAACCCGTACCTCGACCGCATTGCGAAGTGTGTCCGTTACACCGTCACCATCAAGGTGACCGACGACACGTTCTTCTACGACGAGACTTCGGTCATCGAGCACCAGAAGACGCCGACCGTGATTATGCACACGGACCGCAACACCCTCAAGCTCGTAAGTCGAGAGGCCTAGTCATGTACCAGTGGTCCGAAGAACACCAGGCCATCATTCAGGTGATGCGCAGCTTCGTCGACAAGGAGATTCGTCCTCACCTCGACGAGATTGAGTACGAAGGCGTTCCTCCGTACGACATCATCCGCAAGATGTACGACGTCTTTGGGCTGAAGGAAATGGCGAAGGAGAACTTCGCCAAGATGCTCGAGAAGAAGAAGACCGGTGAAGAGTCCAGCGTTCGACGCGGTGGCGGCGACCCCGGTGCCCAGTTGATCTCAACCATCGAACTCTGTCGCGTTAGCCCCGGTCTTGTGACCTCGATGGGTGTTTCCACGGGCCTCGCCGGTGGCACCATCAACAAGCTCGGTACACCAGCTCAGATGGAGCGTTGGGGCCTCGACCTCATGACCTTCGACAAGGTTGGTGCGTGGGCTATCACCGAACCAGACTCCGGTTCCGACGCCCTGGGTGGCATGACCACCACGGCTCGCCGTGATGGTGATGAGTACATCATCAACGGTTCGAAGACCTGGATCACCAACGGGCCCTTCGCCGACACCATCGTGCTCTACGCGAAGCTCGACGACGGCTCCGGTGAAGACATGCGCAACCGCAAGGTCTTGACCTTTGTTCTCGACAAGGGCATGCCCGGTCTCGAACAGAGCAAGCCCATGCGCAAGATGGGCCAGAAGGCCTCGCCCACTGGCACCCTATTCATGACCGACGTTCGTGTTGGTAAGGACCGCTTGCTCGGTGAGACCGAAGACCCTAAGGGTGGTGGCCGTAGCAGCGCCAAGGACAACTTCGTTTCCGAGCGCGCCGGCGTGGCCTCAATGTCACTCGGTGTTATCGAAGAGTGCCTCAAGCTCTCCATCGATTACGCGAAGAACCGCAAGCTTTGGAACAAGCCCATTTCAGACTTCCAGTTGATTCAGCTGAAGTTGGCCAACATGGAAGTTGCACGCGTCAACGTGCAGAACATGGTCTTCCAGTTCATTGAGCGCTCAGTTAACAATGCGCCGACCTCGATGGCTGAAGCATCAGCCATGAAGCTCTACTCGGCGCAGGCTGCCTGCCTGGTTGCCGACGAAGCAATCCAGTTGTTCGGTGGTAACGGCTACGTGTCCGAATACCGCGTGGAACAACTGTCACGTGACGCTCGAGTTCTGCGTATTTACGCTGGAACTGACGAGATCCAGGTCGGAGCCATCGCCAAGGACCTACTCCGCTAACCATCTGCTCCCCCTCGTGGGGATAGGTGTCGCAACGCTCGTGATTCTCGGTGGCGAAGGTGGCAACGCTTTCGCCGCCGAGAATTCGCAGAGCTGGATGCGAAACAGTTAGATTTCTGCACACACGAAGCGGCCTGGGGTCTTCTAAACTCTGTGTCTACCTTCCTCGAGGCACGATAAGGACTCTGTGAACGCTGTGCGCCACCGCCTCTTAAGCGCCTTGACGCTCACCGTTTGCCTACTCGCGGGCACGCCACTAATCAGTAGCGCCGTCGCCCAGCCCGACCCCACTGCCTGTCCCATCACTACGTGGCCCAGTGCGGTGACCGACCTCCCCTGGATGCAACAGAGTTATCAGGATCGCTACAGCCCAGAGCAGCTAGCGGCTCAGGTGGTGAACTGCGAAGAGCAGCTGCACCCCAGCAATGCCCTCGCCTCAGAAATTGCGCTCACCACGTTGCGCTTCGTGACCGGCACACAGTGGCAGAACCAAAACAATTGGTTAACCGTCGTGGGATCGCCCTATCGCTACATGCCTGACTTCAACTCACTGGGTATCCCCTCGATCACACTTGAAGATGGACCGATAGGAATCCGCTATCAACGCGCCCCGGCCGCATCACTGCCGACGACGTTTCCTAACGAGATGGCGCTGGCCGCCACAATGGACACCAGTGTCGCGGCGGCCTACGGCGATCAACTCGGTACCGAGGCATCACTCCTGAACTACCAGGGCATTCAGGCACCCGACCTCAACATCGCGCGCGTCCCCACCTGGGGTCGGATTTCAGAAAGTTTTGGCGAAAACCCAACCCTCGCCGGACTGATGGGTCAGGCCGAGGTCGGCGGCTTGATTCCTCATGTTCCATTCGTCGTCTTGAAGCACTTTGGTTCCTACGGACAAGAGAACTCCCGCCGAGTAGTGAATCAAATCATTTCCGAGAAGACGTTGTACGACAGCTACTTGCGACCCTTCGCCATCGCCCAGCAGGGCGGGGCGTCAGCTCTGGCCTCCGGTCGTCAGCACGACTTACTCATGATGTGCTCATACGGTGACATCAACGGGACGCAGTCCTGCACCTCGAACACCCTGAATACTGCACTGGCCAACTTGAATTTCAATGGGCTCGTCCGTTCCGATCTCGATGTTCGCTCGGGCGTGGGACCCCTCTACACATCCGGCGTATCGCTCATCAAGCCCCAGGGTGCTTTAAGTATGTCCGCAATGCAGGCCCTATCGGCCAAGACCAAGCAGGGCATCCACGACGCGGCAGTCATGGTCGTCACCGAGATGTTCCGTACCTCTCTGGTGACCCCCACGGGAGTGCGCGACAGCAACGTGGGCGCCACTCTTAGCACCAGCATGCACGACCAGGGCATCGCCGTGGCCAACGACATTGAGCGCCGCGCCGCCGTCCTTCTGAAGAACAACGGTGTCTTCCCGCTCGCCAAGAGTGGATCAACGCTGCTTCTGGCAATGCAAGATCTCAATGGCACATGCCGGGCGCTCGCTACTTCAATGAACCAGCAGGGCTACAGCACCACGTGTCGGGTGCTCAATCCACCACTAAGCGGCGGCTTCAAGCCATTTGGGAAGATTACGAACGCGAACGGCAAGATTCGCAAAGAAGCCTCCGCGGTCTGGGTGGCGCCGCGCACCGGTTACTACTTCTTTCAGCAGCAGACCACTGGTAACTCAGAACTCAAGGTCAACGGCGTTCGCACCATCGTGGTGAATGGCAATACAGAATTCCCCTACGCCAACTTCACGAGTTTCCGAGCCACCGCTGGAGAGTCCCTCTCGCTCCACTTGAGCTGGCTACAAAAGGCTCCCAACTTCACCATCACCTCCATGGATAACACCTTGAACACGGCACTCGACGCCATGAAGTCCGCTACACGAGTGATCGTCATGGCCAATGACGTTGGCCGCGAGGGCGCCGACCGGTCAACCCTGGAACTCCCTTACGGCTACGACGCACTTATTAAGGTGGCTGCCGCCACGAAGCCCACCTCAGTGGCCCTCTTCACCACCGGTCCCGTGACGATGCCGTGGATTGCTTCAGTCAACGGCGTCTTCGAATTCTGGAACGGTCCGGGCGACGCCACGGCCGATAGCGCCATAGCGCGACTCACGCCAGCCATTGCCGACTTAATCAGTGGCGTGACCACACCAACGGGGCACCTCCCAATCACCTTTCCTGTCGCGACCGCGACGAGCCCGGCGGGTTTCAGTAATCAAGCGTTCTGGCCCGGTATCAAGAATGAAGTAAATCTCAAGAGCGCTCCTAACGGTGGACTGGGACTCGGCTTCAACTGGTACCAGAGTGCATCATGGCCGGTGCTGTTTCCCTTCGGCTTTGGCTTGACCTACCCCACCACCGATTCCACGTTCCCCGCGAGCTCTATTAGCTGTGCCACCGCCACCGTGGTCTCACTCTGCCTGCGAGTCCAACCGCGCGTCACCATGGGCGACACCGTCAAGAACTTCACGACGATTTCACAGCTCTACGTGGCACCACCGGTTTCGTCGGGACAACCCAGACTTCTGCTCGGTACCGTCACGGCTACTCGCTGTCGAACGACCACCGGGTCGTCAACAACGAATGCCAGCACCTGTGTTTCAGGAAGCACCAACGCCACAGTCACTGCACTGCAGTCCGGCTCGTGGAACTCCACAAACCGCCAATACCAGTTCGCTCCGGGCTGCTACTCATTCATCCTCGCCGACCACGCACGTGACGCCTTTGACATCTTGGCCACTCCGCGACAGGGAACTCATCCCAACGCCATTGTTCACGCCACCGCCCCATTCAGTGCCTCAACGGAAATCACCGCGGGCGCCTGCCCCGCCTAGTTCACAGTCAAGCGATCGCGCAGACGATCGGCAACGCCCACCCAGCCCTTGTACTCCAGTGTTTCGAGAGGTGCGGTGTCAAGGGCCAGGAGTAACGATGTGCCGTAGTCTGCACTGCTCGAGAGGAGTTCCTCGAGGGATCGCACGTAGGTGCGAATGGTAAAGACAATGGCCGAGGTCTGGGGTAGGACCCGAAGCGTCTGACGCTCCACTCGAAAGAACCACTCCTCCACGTCATCAGGCGGGCGGCGGTGACTGGGCGGCAAAAAGAGTTCCGGCGAATCCACGAGTGACCAATTCAGTCGCCAGACGGAACGCTCCGGAGTCATCCGATTAAAGAAGGCGTTTACCGGAGAGGCGAGTTGCGTCTCATAGCCCGGGACTACGTCATGGATTTCATCTAGGGAGCGTCCCATCTTTGCGGCCAGATACCACCGCGACGGAAAGGCCACGACCGCACCGCTAAGACGCCACTCATCATCGAATCGTTCCATGATGCACAGATCATCTGGAACCAGTAGTGACGCATCAACCAGAGGATGATCCACTGCGGCAACTTTGGGACGACTCAAGTGCTCGAGGACCATGCCGTACAGCTCTTCGGCGGCGGGTCGGCAGGAGTCGAGTAGTCCTACAACCTCATTGCGACGATCACGCAGAAGACGATGCTTCTCATCGACCTCTTCGGCTACACCGTGGTCCGACTCAAACCAGTTAGAGAGATCCAATGGCCGCAGGCCCATGGCTAGTCGAAATGATTTCCCGTCGAGAGGGATGTACTCCGACAAACGTGGTTACTTCGTTTGAAAACGGAACGGTGCTGATGGCAATCCCGCACCGGCCGTACTCACCGCTCGTACCTGGACCGAATAGAAGTTCTTCGAAACGAGACCCGTAATCACCAGTGGCGACGCCGTAGTTCCCGAGGATCGGGTCACCCACATATTGGTGTTGTTGAGAGAGTACTGATACGTAGTAATGGCTCGTCCGCCGGTGCCTGGGGCTGCGAAGTTCACTGTGGCTGAAGTGGCCGTCGTACTAACAGATTGGATAGTGGTTTTGCCGGGCGTATTGAATGGCACGACCGTCGTGGTCACGGACGCCGCCCCGACTCCAGCAATATTTGCCGCGCGAACCTTGACCGAATAGGTCGTTCCGTTGGTGAGGCCCACAATCGTGAGCACACTTCTTGTGGTGGGGAGCCCCCCAGAGAGAGAGCCCACGGTCGTAGTGGTCGTGTGGTACTGACCAGAACGCCATGTAGCGCCGCCATCAACCGAGTAGATGTAATAGCCGATAGCGGCTCCACCAGTATTCGTGGGCGGGGTCAGCGTCACGACAATTTTCTTGTTACCAGCGACCACCGAGGTAATACCTGGGGCACTAGGCGTAGTGGCGGGTGTGACGCGATTGCTGTTCGATTCCGCCGACGAGCCTTGACTATTGGCGGCGGCTACGTAAAAGAGGTAGGAGACACCATTGGTAAGACCGGTCACCGTGCAAGTCATCGCTGTGGTGGTGCAGCCGTGACCATGATGGTCCGACACCGTGTAGTTCAAAGCCCATAATCCACCGTTACTGGCTGGTGGATTCCAGAGCAGAGTGGCCGTTCCATTGCCCCGTGTACCGCGAAGCCAACGTGGCGCCGTTGGCGTAGTGGCGGGAACTCCGTTGACTCTCGAGGAAAAGGTGCTCGCACCGTACGAATTAACTGCGGCCACCGAGACTCGGTAAAGAAACCCGTTCACCAATCCCGTGATCACAAAGGGACCCGTTGCAGTACCGAATGACGCGTACGTAACACCATTGTCAAAGGAGTACAGATAATCCGTAATCGCCGCACCACCAACTGCGCCAGCCGTGATGGCGAGAGTGAGCTGGTGATTGGCTGCCGTGATCGAAGTAATACTCGGGGCGCCAGGGCGTACGACTGCCTCACTGACAACTGACATGCTTGGACTCGAGCTCCCGGCTCCGTTAGTGGTCACCGCAGTGAAGGTGTATATCGCCGCGTTGGAGAAATCGACAAAGTCGCAGGTGAGCGCGCTACTCGTCCAGGAGCAAGTGATGTCACCCGAACTGTCATCGGGCACTCCGGTAATGGTGTAGCCCGTGACCGAACTTCCCGTGTCACTTGGTTCGCTCCACGTTGCTGAGAGTGAGCCGAAGGAACGGGTTATTGCCAGATTGGTTGGGGCCCCCGGAATTGTGCAAGGAATCCCGTAAACAGCGGATGTGGGGTCAGAGGTCCCGAAACTACTTGATGCAGTGGCGGTGACCGAATAGGTAGCGCCATTGGTCAGTTCGGTAATAGTGCAGGTCAAATCTGTTGTGACGGAGCAGGCTGACAAACTGGTGCCGTCGTTCGCCGTCACATAATACGAAATCGACGTGTCGCCACCCTTGTCAGCTGGGGCTAACCACGAAATGAAGAGTTGCCCATCGCCCGATGTAACAGTGACGTTTCGGGGACTCGTAGGTGGACTGGTGTTAGGTACCGCGGGAGTGGCATTCACCGGTGACGATGCGGTTCCTTCGCCAAGATCGTTGGTCGCAGTTACGGTTACGGCGTAGCTAGTTCCATTTGTCAAACCTGAGATGGTGCATGTTGGAACTGACAAGGTTGTTGTGCAAGAAAACGTCGAGGTGCCGTCACTGGCATAGGCCGTGTAACTCAAGACTGGAACTGAAGTGGATTCGTCAGATCCATCTGAACTCGGTGCTAACCACTCCACAGCGAGTGACGCATCGCCGCTCGTCACTGAGACCGTCTGGGGAGCGCTTGGCACCGTTGCGGCCTGAGCGGCCGTGGCAATGGTGAACGAGGTCGCAAGAATAGAGAGCACCAGCGCAAGCTTGGAAATTCGCATAGTGAAATAGCTTGAACTAAGAGACATGGTGACCTTCTTTACAACTACTAGGAGTCTTGGCACCATATTAGAACGGTTCTACCCGCTGGAGAAGGGCTACTTTCCAGTATTCAATCGCGCAATTAGCTGTGCTTCAAGGCTTTTGACCATCGCCAAAATGGTTTCGAGTTCCTTGTCCTGATCAATCAGGTGGGCCTGAATTTCGCGGGCCTTGTCGAGTGACATAGTCACGTCTTCAAAGGTCTCTTCTGCCCGCTTGTCGGCAGCGACCTGGGAGATGTTCTGACCCACGATGATGATTGAAAGCAGTACCAATTGAAGGAACGTTTGCGCAATCCACGCCACGAGATCTTTTAATGAGCCTGACCTGAGAACCTCAGGGAGGCTGATCAGCGCGAGCAGTGCAAAGAGATAGGCGCACCACATCGTGCCCACCGCACCGGTGATCTTTACGGCCAGGTAGCTGTTGATGCGGTGACTCAATTTGTCTTTCCGCAACTGATCGTGAGTCTTAACAGGACCCGTGACCGCACGAATCTTCTCACGGGGGTGTTCGGTCATTACGTGCTTAGGCATGTCAATTCGCTCCTCTACTGTTGAGACGAGCCGCGCTCGATGATGTTGTCGCGAGACTTTTCAAACTGCGTGGCGTTGAACTTCTCATTCATCCAACGTCGTGACCAAGCAGACTCCTCGCGATAGACCTCCGGGTCACTGCGATGAGCCAACGTGGCGTACATACGTCGAAGTTCACGAATTGATTCCGGCGGAGCCTCGGCAATCGACCGAGCCAATTCCAGCGTTCGGTCCATAAGGGCTGAGTGCATTACGACTTCGTTCACGAGTCCCCACTCACACGCAGTCCCCGCATCAACAAAATTGCCGGTGAGCGACATTTGCCGTGCACGATTAATTCCCACAAGTTGCGGCAGGCGAATGCTCATGCCACCACCGGGCATCACACCCACTCGGGCGTGGGTA
This sequence comes from Acidimicrobiaceae bacterium, assembly GCA_947372925.1. Classification (GTDB taxonomy): domain Bacteria; phylum Actinomycetota; class Acidimicrobiia; order Acidimicrobiales; family RAAP-2; genus RAAP-2. Next base: position 320 of record CANBVQ010000034.1, on the reverse strand, counting down.
TCGGCGAAGGACGCGCGGTGGGAGGCAATGAGAAAGTCACAGCCCATGGCCAACTCGAGACCACCCGTAACGGCCGGTCCGTTAATGGCCCCAATCAGTGGCGTGTCCAAAATGGGGAGCAAGCTTCGAATCTCCCGCCCTGTGGATGGACGCTTGGACGTGGCTTCGTCGTAAGTGCGAGCCAAATCTTTCAAGTCAAGACCAGCACAGAACGCGGGGTCAGTGCCGGTGAGGATGATTACTCGAATAGCTGGATCCTCATCGAGGGCCACCATGGTTGTGACCAAGTCGGCCATCATTTGTCCGGTGAGGGCGTTCCG
>CANBVQ010000033.1 GCA_947372925.1 Acidimicrobiaceae bacterium | reverse complement strand
TCAGTTAAGGCTCGGACCACCACAAAGTGACGGAGGCCCTGACCGAGAAGGTTGGGGAGTGCGTCCGCATCAACGCCACCGGTGACAAAGACGGGATCGGTACTGAGACGTTGACAACGCTGGGCGTACTCCACCCCCGTTGGGATTCGGTCACGCTTGGTGGGGGTTGCAACTATTGGTCCGGCCGAGCGATACGTGACGGCGAGTGAGAGGGCGCTCGCAAACTCCTCATCCGCATGGGTTGAGATCCCCACAATGGCCTGTTCCCCCAAAATCGCGCGACAGTGTTCGACAGTTACGTCATCTTGCCCCACGTGTACGCCGTCGGCGGCAACCTCGAGGGCTAGCTCGGGATCATCATTCATGATGAAGGGCACGTTGAATTCTTGACAAATAGCCCGCATCTCCTGTGCGGCGGTGCGCTGGGCATCGCGGTCGGCGTACTTTTCGCGCAATTGGACGATGTCGACTCCTCCGCGCAGGACCGCGGGCAGGAAGGTTCCCATGTCGGGTCGTATACCGACGCAGAGGTAGAGATGGCGAGAGGACAAATTCCACACGTAACCACCCTAGGAGAAGGCTTCGCCTAACCTCAACGACAGACAGAGGAGTCGTATGAAGATCACACTGCTGGGAACTGGATCGCCAATTCCCGATCCGAACCGTGCCGGCCCGAGCTCGTTAGTGAGTTCTGACGGTTCAGTCCTGCTCATCGACGCCGGTCGTGGCGTTGTGACTCGCCTCGTTGGTGCGGGCTACTTCCCACCCATGCTGACGGGCGTCCTGCTGACCCACCTGCACAGTGACCACATCTGTGACCTCAACGACATCATCACTTCGTACTGGATCATGTCGGCGCCCGACGCCGAAACCCCACTCTCCATTTGGGGGCCACCCGGCACCATCAAGCTCGTTCAGCACATCTTGGAAATGCTGGAGGCGGACATCCATTACCGCATAACGCACCACGACGATCTCAACGCCGCCCCTCGTTTGAACGTGGTCGAAGTTGCTCCCGGTGACGTCTTCACTGTGGGGACGTTGAGCGTCAAGGTCGGTGAGACCGATCACCGTCCCGTCCACCCCTCGGTGGCCTTCCGAATCTCCGACGGTGTGCACGACGTCGTGATGGCTGGCGACGGCGTTCCCTGCGATTCCCTCGACGAACTGCTCGTGGGTGCCGATGCTTACGTCCAGACTGTTTTGCGTGAAGACATCGTGAAAATGGTGCCTTTGGCTCGCCTTCAGGACATCTTGGACTACCACTCAACGGTGGAGCAGGCAGCCCAAACAGCGCAACGCGCCGGCATCAAGCACTTGATCTTGACTCACTACGTGCCGGCACCGCCACCCGGCGGTGAAGTTGAATGGGCCGCCGCCGCCAAAGAGCATTTTTCCGGCAACCTGGTGGTTGGTCCTGACCTCACCTCAATTGACCTAAACGCGTAAGGCAGCAGGGCAAACTAGAACGATGCAGATACCCGCTAAGGCCGATTACGCCATTCGTGCACTGCTCTCTCTATCGATTTCCGAAGAGCCCATGAGTGCTGCGGCGTTAGCCGAAGAACAGGGCCTGCCCGCCAAGTTTCTCGGAGCAATTCTCTCCGATCTACGGCGCGCCGAACTCGTCCTTAGTCATCGGGGTGCCGCGGGGGGCTATGTATTGGCCCGTCCGGCCGATCAGATCACGTTGGCCAAGGTCTTGCGCGTGGTCGGTGGCCCGATGGCAGGAGTTCGAGGAAATCGTCCTGAAGATGTTCATTACGACGGCGTGGCCACGTCGCTGCAGGAAGTTTGGATTGCCGTCCGGGCCAGTTTGCGTCAAGTGCTTGAGCACGTCACGGTGGCCGATGTAGCCAAGGGCGCCCTGCCTCCTGAGGTCACTCGTTTCACGTCAGATCCTGACGCCTGGACGACCCACACTCCGTGAGTCGCATTCTGTACACCGACGGTGCCTGTCGTGGGAATCCCGGTCCCGGGGGATGGGCTTGGGCCGAAGGCGCGACCTACTTCGCCTCCGGTTTTGATGAGCACACGACGAACCAACGCATGGAGCTCCTCGCCGTCATAGAGGCACTCCGTTCGGTGCCCGACGACGTGATTGAGATCGTCTCCGATTCGACCTATGTCGTGAAGTGCTTCAATGACCGTTGGTACGCCGGTTGGCTGAAGCGAGGCTGGAAGAATTCCCAAGGTCAACCCGTGGCTAACCGGGACCTCTGGGAAATGCTCTTTGCGCTCGTGCTGGAATCGGACCGGTCAATATCCTTTCGATGGGTTAAGGGTCACTCGGGGGACGTTATGAACGACTTTGTGGACGAATTGGCCACCGAGGCCGCCGACGTGGGTCGGGGACGGTCGGTTACGCCCTGAAATGATGCCGGCCCCACGGAACTAGAATTTCCTAGGTTTCGTCGTTTCGACGCAGAAAGGGTCACTGTGGCTTCCGAGAGTAAACAGTTTGATGTTGTCGTAATCGGCGGAGGCCCTGGTGGCTACGCCGCCGCTCTCTACGCCGCCGCCGCCGGACTCTCCGTGGCCCTCATCGAACGAGACAAAGTTGGCGGGACCTGTCTGCACCGTGGCTGCATTCCGGCCAAAGAGTTTCTAGAGACGGCCCACGTCCTACGCACCATTGAGCACGCCAGTGCCTTCGGCTTCACGACATCTGCGCCAACCGTGGACTTTGCCGTGAGCCAGAATCGCAAGAACGAAGTCGTTGATCAGCTCCACAAGGGTCTCTCCGGACTCTTGAAGGGACGAAAGATTGAAGTACTCGAAGGAACTGGTCGCCTCGACTCCAACAACTCGGTTTCAGTCCTCGATGGTGCCGACGCCGGCACAACGCTGCTTGGCAAGAATGTGATTCTGGCCGCCGGTTCCGTTCCCCGCACGCTGCCCGGCTTTGAGGTCGATGGAACGGTCGTCTTGACTTCCGATGAGTTCCTGGCACTGAGCTCTCTGCCCGCCTCGGCAGCCGTGATCGGCGGCGGTGCAATCGGTTGCGAGTTCGCCTCAATGTTGAGCGACATGGGTTCGAAGGTCACCATCGTGGAGGGCTTGCCATCCATCCTGGCCGGATGCGATACCGAAGTTGCTTCGGTCGTACAGCGTTCCTTTAAGAAGCGTGGCATTGACATCGTTACTAATGCCAAGGTCACAGGACACACGCCTGGCAAGAATGGCACAACATTGCACTTGGACGGCGTTGACGATGTCCAGGTCGAGATGGTCATCGTCTCCGTGGGACGTCGTCCCCGCACTGAGGGTCTGCTTGGTGACGCCACGGGCGTTGAGCTCGACGAGCGTGGTTTCGTGGTGGCCGACGAGTACATGCGCACCGCCGCGCCGAACGTCTTTGCTGTCGGTGACGTTGTCGCCGGCACGCCGCAACTAGCGCACGTTGGATTTGCAGAAGCCATTGTCGCGATCAAGACCATCCTGGGCGAGGCCACCGTTCCGGTCAACTATGACCGTGTTCCGTGGGCCATCTACACCAACCCCGAAGTGGCCTTCTGTGGACTCACCGAAGCGGCCGCCAAGGAGCGCGGTTACAACGTCGTGGTGAAGAAGGATCCCTTCGCTGGAAACGGTCGCGCCCGCATCATTGGCGACACGGAGGGCGTCGTGAAGATCATCGCCGAGAAGAATGCCGACGGCACTGCCGGTCAGCTTCTGGGCGTTCATATGGCGGGTCCCTGGGTCACAGAACAGCTCGGGGCGGGTTACTTCGCGGTTAACTGGGAAGCGACGGCCTCAGAAGCGGCCGCCTTGATCCAGCCGCACCCGTCGCTGTCAGAGACCTTCGGTGAGACGTTGCTCGCCCTGGCCGGACGAGGACTACACGTTGGCTGATGTAACGCTTCCTTCGCTCGGTGAGTCAGTCACTGAAGGCATCATCACTCGCTGGATGAAGAGTGTCGGGGACATCGTTGAGCGCGACGAGCCTCTCTTTGAGATTTCCACTGACAAAGTCGACTCCGAACTGCCCTCACCGGCTGCTGGAGTGCTGCTCAAAATATTGGCCAACGAAGGTGACACCGTCGGCGTTGGGGCCGTGGTGGCCGTTATCGGCGAACTGGATGGAGCGACCGCCTCACCGGCCGCTCCGGTCGCGGATGCTCCCGCGGATGCTCCCGCGGCGGCACCCGCCCAGAGCGCTGCCGTAACGCCGTCGGCACCAATAAGCACGCCGACGAACACCGACAAAGGCATCGTGGTCTCGCCCGTGGTGCGCCGAATCTTGGATGGCGGCGGCGTAGATGCACGCGCTGTCCAGGGCACTGGACCTGGCGGGTCGATTACCCGTCGTGACGCTGAGTCGGCCGTGGCCAATGGCCCTACCGATGATCTCCCCATTGCCTTAACACCCGGCATGCGTCGTATGGCGCAGCACATGGTGGACTCCGTTCGCACCAGTCCACATGGCTTTGTGGCCGTTGAAGTCGACGCCTCCGTGTTCATCAAGCTCGACGCGGTGGGTCGCACGACGTCAGATGGCACTCCCATTAATGATGAGGCTCTTGTCGCGCTGGCGGCGGTGCGCGCATTGGCCGAATTCGATTTCTTTAACGCCACTGTGGCGGGCGATGATTTGATCATTCACCGGACCATCAACCTCGGGTTTGTACGCAGCCTTCAGCCCGCCGGAATGTTGGTTCCCGTGGTGCACGCCGCCGGGGGGCTCACCCTGCGCGCGCTCGCACACCGATTGAATGACCTTTCGGAGCGCGTGGAGTCTCGACAGCTCACCACTGATGACCTGCTGGGCGGTACGTTTTCACTACTCGCAGCCCCCACGCCATCCACCCTGGTGGCTATGCCGCTTCTAATTCAGCCGAACGTGGCCGCCCTCTCGGTGGGCGCTGTTCGTCACGCCCCCGTCGTGGTCGTACGCGACGGCGTCGAGATCGTTGAACCGGGCCGTCGTTTAGTCCTGGGTCTTTCGTTCGACCACCGAGTCGCAGACCCGGATTCGGCCGCTAAATATCTCGAACGCGTGGGCGAGTTGTTAGCCGCGATCGACGTCAACGCGGAACGGTAATGCTCCGTCGTCGGCATCTTGGGCGTGTGACGTTCGCCGAAGTCAATGACTTTCAGCACGCACTACTTGAGGCTACCGACGACTACTTGCTGGTCTTTGAGCACCCACCTACCTATACGCGTGGGGTCCGCGCGAGCAATGATTCATTTCTGGTTGCTCCGGAGTCGTTAGCAGCCACCGTCGTTGATGCTGACCGTGGTGGCGACGTGACTTACCACGGTCCCGGACAAGTGGTCCTATGGGCGATTGTGACAGTTGCGGACGACCCTTCGGCCGGCCGACTTCACGTCGCCCGACTGGAAGATGGCGTCATCTCGGCCGTGAGGTCTCTTGATCAACAGCACGTTCTGGGCCACGTCGGACGACTCGAGGGGTTCCCCGGTATTTGGGCGCACGTCGATACGGCGCCCGTGAAGATTGGCCAAGTTGGCGTTCGCACGGAACGAGACAGCAAGGGACGGCGTCGAACGCTCCATGGCATTGCCCTCAATGTGAACGTATCTATCGAGGCCTTCTCGGCCATTGTGCCTTGCGGAATCACAGAGTATCCAGTGGGCTCGCTCCACAGTCTCGGACTAAACGTGCCGTTCGAAGAGGCGGAGGACTCGATCGCAGCAGCGGTCGCCGATGCCCTCGGGGGAGCGACGAGCGTGGCCTCTGTGGACCGCTCGGCCGCCACGATGAGCAGTGAACGGCCACTCATACGACGTCTGCGTAAGGCCGGCGTCGATCCCGATCAGGGTCTCGATATTGCGGCGCGAAAGCCGGAGTGGTTGAGAATTCCCGCCCACATGGGTGACGAGTTCAACTCCTTGCGCAAACTCACCGAGGACTTACGGCTAGTGACAGTGTGCGAAGAGGCGGGCTGCCCGAACATCTTCGAGTGCTGGCAGGATGGCACCGCCACGTTCATGGTGAACGGTGAGCGGTGTACTCGCGCGTGCGGATTCTGCCTCATCGACACCCGTAAGCCCATGCCTCTCGATGCCACCGAACCGGCGCGTGTAGCCGAAGCGGTGGTCCGGCTGAACCTCTCCCACGCCGTTATTACGTGTGTTGCTCGTGACGACCTTGAAGACGGAGGCGCCGGTGCAATTGCTGAAACCATTCGCGCCATTCGCGAGCGGAAGCCTGACACGCAAGTTGAAGTCCTGATCAGTGACGTCAAGGGTGATATGGCTTCCCTCCAACTCATTCTGGATGCCCGGCCCGATGTCTTGAATCACAACATTGAGACCGTGGCCCGCCTCCAATACGCGGTGCGCCCATCGGCTGGATACTTGCGGAGCCTGACGGTCTTGGCTCGCGGCCATGCGGCGGGTCTAACGACGAAGTCCGGTCTCATGGTGGGACTAGGGGAGCGCCGGGACGAGGTTGAAGAGACGCTGGCGGACCTTGCCGCAGTTGGGGTTCAGATTGCCACCATTGGGCAGTATTTGCGACCCACGACGAAGCACTTGCCAGTGGCTCGTTGGTGGGAACCACACGAATTCGAGGAGCTGGCGGTCGCCGGACGCTCCTTCGGGCTCGCCTATGTTCAAAGTTCACCCTTAACGCGCTCGAGCTATCACGCCCGTGATGCCGCCGCTGCCGCCCCAGCACCAGTCAGTATTCGTACAAACGCCTAAATTCCCCCAGGACCAAGCAATCGGTGGTAGGCATTGGTAATAACTTCCGGGGGGAATCAATGTTGGGTACCAAGAATTTTTCACGTCTAGCCGTAGCTATGGCGCTGACACTCATTGCGACGCTGGGTCTAGCCCACACATCAATGGCGAGCACTATTACCGTCTCGGTTCGCGGATCCGTGGATGCGGTCTACGTCTCAACGTCGTCTAGCGGTGCCGCCGCCGCTGGGGTGTCCGTGACCCTATACAACGCCAGGAACGCCGTCATCGGCACTGGTGTCACCGATGATCATGGGGCATTGGTATTCCACGATGTCGCCCCCGGTGCTGGGTACCACGCCACCGTCGGTGGTGTGAATCAACCGGTCTTTGCGGTGCTCGATACCAAGGCGCCGAAAACCACTCTCTATAGCGGTGCTCCGCTGCACCAGGGTCTGAACTACATCACAATGCGTGACGGAATTCAATTGGCCGCCACCGTTCGACTCCCCGACGGGAAGACGCTCGCGAATGGTCCCTTCGTCACGTTGATTGAATACTCGGGCTACAACACGGCTGCGCCGCATTCTCTCGTTGATTCATATCTGGGCCGACCGGGCCACCCATCGAATGACCCCCTCCTTCCTTCGTCGTCGACAGCACTTGGTGCGCTGATTGGGCCGAGCGTTGGCTTCGCCACTGTTTCGCTCCAGATTCGTGGATCAGGCTGTTCCGGTGGTGCTTACGACCTCTTCGGCCCTACGTTGGCGACCGACGGCTATGACGCCGTCGAGCGGATTGCTCGTGAGTCGTGGGTATCAAATCACCAGGTTGGCCTCATTGGTATTTCCTATTCGGGTATTAGTCAGTTCGCGGTAGCTGGGCTGCAGCCACCGCACCTGGCGGCCATTGCTCCGATGAGCCCAACGAACGACCTGTTTGCCACTGGTTCACCAGGCGGCATCCGCAACACCGGTTTTGCCGCCGGCTGGATTGCCGATCGGGTCAGTGACGCGAAGCCCGCTCCGCTGGGTCAGTCCTGGACGCAGGCACAAATCGACACTGGTGACACCGTCTGTTCCGACAACCAGAAGTTCCACGGGCAGGCTCAAGACGTCAATGAGATTCTCGCCATTCATGACGACCGGACACCTTCGCTCTACGATGTTCGATCACCACAGAAGTGGGCCGCCTCCATCAAGGTTCCCGTATTCCTGACTGGTGGTCTCCAGGACGAGCAGACCGGACCACAGTGGCCCGCGATTATTAGCGCACTTTCGAAGGACAAGAATGTCTGGGTCACGATGCAGAATGGAACTCACGTGGACTCCTTCTCGCCCGCAATTTTCACGCGTTGGTACGAGTTTCTGAACCTCTTCGTCGGCAAGCGCAAGCCAACCCCCATTGGGTTGCTGGGCAATCTCTTCATGGCTGGCGCCCAGCCGACGACCGGGGCCACATTCCCCGCCGTCCGTTTCACCTCGGCCCCGAGTTACGCCAGCGCACTGTCGTCGTTCACCAAGGATGCTCGTATCCGAGTGCTCTTTGACAACGGGAACTCGTCGGCGGGAGCGGGCGTACTTTCGCCGGCCTACGAGGCAGGTTTCACGGCCTTCCCACCAACGTCCGCGAAGGCCACCACGTATTACCTAGGTGCCAGTGGTGCGCTTCTTAGTTCAGCTCCTAAGTCGGGAAGCGCAACCTATAAGCCAGATGCTTCCACCCGCCCAACGACATCTGCGGGGTCGCATTTCAATGCCTGGGCGGCACAGCCGAACTACAACTGGACTGCCGTAACGGGCACTGATGGCGCGGGCTTTCTCTCGAGCACGTTGACGAAAAATACGACGGTGGTAGGTCCGGCCAGCCTGAATCTTCGCCTCGCCTCTACGGCTACCAACACCGATATCCAGGTGACCGTGTCGGAAGTTCGACCCAACGGCCAAGAGATGTACGTAACGTCCGGTTTCCTCCGCGCCAGTTATCGCACCTTTGATACCAAAGTCTCGACGCAATACGCACCGGTTCCGATCTACACGGCGAGTAAATCACAGGCTCTGACACCAGGGACTGCAGTCAACGTACGGGTGCCGATCAATCCGATTGCATTCACCTTCCGATCTGGATCAAAGATCCGCATCACGATTAGTGCCCCCGGTGGAGACCGTCCTTCATGGGCATTTGGCAGCTTGGTGACTAACGGTGCAGTCACGAACACCATCTATTTCGGTGCCTCTTCACTCGTTCTGCCTGTTGTTTCTACAGTCACGGCTACCGACAGCCAGCCGGCCTGCGGTAGTAATCGCGGTCAACCCTGTCGTACGTACGTCGCCGCCGGCAACGGAGGCTGATCACCTGGGACCGGTAAACGGTCAATTCGTTGAAAGTGCCCTTGTGCCCTAGTGGCGCAAGGGCACTTTTCATTACTGTCTCCCCATGAAAGTCCTCACCACCATTCGATCTCGTGCAGTCATCTTCTTCTTGGCCGTGGCGCTAATTGGTGGAGCAGTTGCCTTTACGGCAACTCGGGGAACGGGATTCCAGCCGTTGCACCAGTTGCACGTCGGGTCCGAGCATGCCTACGAATTTTTCGCCCCGGCCCCTGATCTCCAGTGTGAGGTTTCCCATTCGCCAGCACTCGGGACGTACGCCTACTGTCAGTCCGTTTCAACAAACCGCTCCATACACATGGAAGAGGACGGAACGTGGAAGTTATGTAACAGTGGCAGCTGTCTGGGCAACCCTGGTCTAGGAACGGGATTCCTCAAGGTAGGTACGCGCGTTATCGATGGCCCGTTGACGTGCGATCTCGCGGTGGACACCGTCTCTTGCTACAACCAAGACAAGCATGGCTTTGTTATGTGGCGCACTACGCAGGCGTTTTATAGATAGAAGCTGTGTTATTGACTTAGTGTGCAGTGATGTGTGTCTCGCGACGCGTTAAAGAGTGTCGTTTGATTTGCATCGCAGACGGAAATCGCATTGGAAGGTCACCGACAATTAGCGCTTTGACGCACAACGGTCCGCTGTATTGACTCAGGGCAAGTCACGGTGAACCGAAGTGTGGACAAGAATCCAGAAGTGTGGCGAAATCAAATAAAGCCGACGACGGGCACCGCCGTGCGTCTTCGATCAATTCGTTGATGCTCAGAGTCCAGCAGAGGCGGTGGCAAGGATTTGCGTTAGCGCAGGCGCACTCTTAATTGCCCACTCTCGGGTCACGTGATCGTTGTCCTTGTAAATGAGATATTGACCTGCAGTCATTGGGCATACGCCATTCACACAGAGAAGCTGCTGGATGTCGATCCAGTAGGTTCCCTTTGGTATCGCTAGGGCTGAATACGAGAGGCCCCACTTGTACGAACTCAGTTGAGCAATCTTTTTGGTGTTACACACGTGCAGGTTCTTTAAGTTTTGGGCCACGCAGCTGGGGGCTTGAATCCCAGCGCCGTAGTAGTAGGACACTGAGGGGGAGATCATTGCGACTCGGGCGTGAGACGGGGCTACTGCGCTGACGAATGATTGAACGTCTTGTCTGAAAATTGAATCAATTTGCGCCGGCGTGCACTTAGTGCAAAAACTCTTAGGCCACATGGGCTGAAGGCCTGCGGCAATAATCAGCTTCGGATGAAGGGCATTGATCGCGGCATTCGCCCACTTCTGATACTGCGCACACTCCGGGAATGGGCTGTTGTCGTAATACCTCTGCTGGGAGTCAATCCATGGTGGACATGAACCTTTTGCAAAGACCACAATCTTCCAACCTTTTTGCTTGGCCCAAAGATCGAAACCCGGAACCCACATCCAGAGTTGCGAATCGCCAACGAGTGCGACCACCTTCGTGCTCGAGGTATTGCCAAATTCGCACGTTGGAGTTGTCGTGACACTCTTGACATGTGTCCAGCACAGGTTGGTTGGACCCGTCTGCAGGCTGGATGAGGTCCAGCTACTCACTGGAGGAATCATGACGGCGGGCGCCTTCGTGGCTTGAATGCCGTTTGTCAGCAGTGCCTTTACCTGTGCCAGTGGCGTGGGTTGAGTGGTAGTGGTGGCCGTGGCGTGACTTTCTGCTGAAAGCAGAATGATTAAGGCAAAACTTACGAATGCCAAACACGAAGTAATTCGTTTACGGGGCATAGTGGGGAATGCTAACACTCGCCTGTCGTTACGCTTGCTGCAGTCCAGCTTGGAATATGACGATGCCAAGTTGAAGATGTCTTCAGAAGGTTGTCGAGGTTTGAGTGACCGGGCAATCTGGCGAGTTCAAAATGAATAAATCATCCAATTTCTTGTCGCCCAAATCATCCTGCGAATGAATCAGGGTCGGTCGATCAGGCGACGAAGTACTTCGACTGCGGGTGATGGCAGATAATGGCGTCGGTCG
>CANBVQ010000032.1 GCA_947372925.1 Acidimicrobiaceae bacterium | reverse complement strand
ATCAGTACCCGTAGGTCGTGGCGCTGGGGTCGCGGCGCTGGGCGGAACTTTCGCTTTCGTTCTGGGGCACGCATTGCGTACCTTCGTCGCCACCCAATGCTCCTCGGCTGGTGCGTGCTCACCGGGTACTCCCTCGCAACGGTTATTGCATCGCTCGTATTCGCGACGTTCTGGCCACTCCTCCCCTGGGCCGCCATGGCGCTGCTGTGGATCCTTAAGAATCGGTCCACCGCACGACTCGATCTCGTGGCTCGCGATCACAGCGTGCAAGCCATCGCCTTCATGTATGAACTACTGACGAGTCTTCTTCCACGGGGGGCTCGGGTCGGCATGGTTGGCTACGACTCCGAGTCTGCTCAAACGTTGCTTACCGAGTTCGACCAGGTCGGTAACCCGGCCACAACCGTCATGCATCCGAATTGGCTGGTCCTAGTCTTCATGCGTTTACGTGGACTTCGCCTGGTGGTCGTCCAACCCAGCGCTTCCTTAACAGGCCAAAGAGCCGGACGCACCATTCGGCGCGCCAAAAGGCTGGGTCTTCTCGCCCTCATTGATGAGGAGCGACTCACGGCGCCGCTTCCCCCACGCCTCATAGAGACGTGCGATGGGGTGCTTCAATTCGAGCCCGCCAAGGACACGGACACGAGCGACTCCGACGACGAAACCAAGGGAGTGCTTCTTAATCGCTTGGCGTTACGTGCGCTCCGAGGTGTGAGCAAGTAGGTCGCGAGTCTGTGGTGATCTGTTCATTGTGGATCTGGCTGGCGTCGAACGTTGAAGTTGACCATCTGTAAATCGCAGGTGGCAGAGTTGTACTGCCGTACTATCACAATGAATGACCAAAGAGTTACGAAGGGCTGAGATGATTAAGGACTCTGACATCACAGTCGCGGTCTGCACCTACAACGGGGCGCAACGCATAACGCCGTGCCTCGTGGCCCTCAATCAGCAGGGTGTTGATTTTTCAGTCCTCGTTGTCGATGATGGATCAACCGATGCGACAGTTGCCACGGTGCACCGGTCCCTAGAACAGTTACACCTGAGGTGCCAAATTCTGGCACTACCGGAAAACGTCGGTATTTGGAGGGCGCGCCAAGCGGCTATCGATGCCTGCCAGACGGACATAATCGCATTCATTGACGATGACTGTCGCCCTACGGCAAGTTGGTCAAAGGAATTGCTAGGCGCTTGGCAATCGGCCAAAGAGAGTACGCACCTCATCGGTGGTCCCACCACAGCGTGGATGCCCCACTCCCGTAATGCGCGCTACAACGATGTGTTCAACACGATTTTGCCCCTCGATCGTAGATTCGGCGAAGACATCGGATTCCTGACGCGAGTGCGCCTGTACGTCGCACCACCACGTGTCGAGTCAGGAACCGTGGTGAGCTACCTCGCCGCCGCCAATCTTTCAGCTCGTGTTTCGTCAATCAAGGCCGTCGGTGGGTTCCCGGCTATTCGCGGTGCGGGTGAAGATTCGTATTTATGCGACGCCATCCGTCACACGTACGGACCCGAATCCATCTGGAGTTTCCCTCTGGTACTTGTCGAGCATGACTACGGCGACAAATTCAGTGGCACGTGGCGCCGGTCAAGGTTCTACGGCCGTGGGGCCGCCCAGCGATGGATTGACAAGGGTGGCATTCCCTCCGTTCGGCCCGGTCCACCATTCTTGCTAGGGCTCGCGATTCTTTTAGGAATCTTGACTTCGCCATGGATGACTCTGGTCGCCCTGCTGGTGGGTCCCTACCTCTTCTGGCTGCCCTCGACGCTTAATCGAGCACGTCGTACTGCGGACATGTTGTCATTTCCGATGCTTCGGTTCCTCGACGAATCACTTCAGGTGCTCGGCTTTGCCTCTGTACTCTGGCGCCGGTTTTTCTAGACCAGGTGCACTCGTCAACTGTTGGTAGACGAAAGAGCAGTTCAAGACTTCACTAAGCAGCTCGTAGGTGCCTTGGTGAAGTGCGACTAGGCAGTTGGACTGACGGGGCGACGGCGCAGCTGAACGTTGGCGTCGACGAAACCGAGGTCCTTCTGAAAGACCAAAAGCGTGCGCTCGATGAACATTCGAGGGTCCTCGATGATGGTGCGCAGATTGTTTTCGTAGCAGTAGTCAACAAGCCCGCTGAAGCACTGCCATCTCGCGTTACCTTGATCGGTGCTGTACGCCCACTTGAGCGCAATCGCATCACCAGCCTGCGTTCCAATCGCGAAGGCCACTGGCGTACCCTCGGCGCTGAATGTACCGACACCACGCAAGTCGAGGACGTCTCGACCGGTAACGGTTACAAAGATCTGGGGGTCGAATTCGTGCCAGCCTCGAGCAATGCAAACACTGCTGACGAATTGAAAAATCTCGTCTGTGGCCAATTCGCGGGTGACGTAACCCTTACGAGTAGCGCCAGAGGTTCGGGTACGAAGATTCTGCTTCGCCGTTCCGCGAAAATAGTCATCACGATTCTCCGGCAGCAAGACACAGGACCGAGCAAAACCGTGGAGAATTGCGGGGCGGCGCCACGAAAAGCCAGGAATCGTTGTTGGTGGAGGCATCTTGCCGTCGTAGTACACGACCTGGCTCGGAAGGGACATGACGTACCGCAAGAGTCGCAATGTGAGCTTGTGGTGGCGGAGCACCCAAAACCATTGGCGAATCGACAAGACATTGACATTCTTGTACTTCTTAAGAAACGCTTCGATCGCGTGGGCGTCATCGATTGAGATATCGGGCTCAGCAGACGTGTCGGAGTTTTTGGTCATGTCTTTCATTGCTGGCTCGATTTTCCCATTCGCATACAAGACAGGGTCCATGTGTTCGAACGTGCTTGCGTAATCATAAGGGTTGCGGGGGCGTCCTCCGCGTCAGGGTCTACGCGCCTTATTCTCCACACTTCGACATTCGGATCACAGTCAACGGGACTACTTGTTAATTACGAAGCGACGCCACAACAAGCTATCCACACAGGCTGTTTCAGCCAGCAGTCATCAAGGATGATGTGGATGCAAGCGATATGACGCCCATGATGGCTCGTGCATAATCAAAATTATGGTGGCGGGGTAGGTTGAGCCCATGAATCGACTAGATCGCCGCGCGACAAGACGTCGCTCGTGGCCACTTCGAGTCCTCCTTCTCACCATTCTGTTGTCCCTGATGACGTCAGGAATGCTTCTTGCTCATACCGACCACCAGGCCTCTACACCGATTTCTCAACACCCCAGTACCACCTCCACGTCGTTAAGTGAAACTTCAACGACGCAAAGCGTTACGTCGATCCCCACCTCCACCACGTTGGTGGCACGAGTCACTACGACCACCATGGAGAAGCCGATTTCCAATCCTGTGGTTTTCTCACCACCAGCGCGGGGTTGCAATATGCACACCGCTGTGACCTCGATTGAACCCCCAGTGACTGATACCACCTCAACGTCGGTTACTTCAACTACCGACGCGCCTCCATCGGCGTCGCCGCCCACGCTCGGGCATTGCACAGTCCTCCAAATTGGTGACTCGGTTGGCAACAATCTCGGTTACGGACTGTGGAACGAAACTGGGAGCACGCCGGGGCTTTCCCTGATTCTCAAGGGTAAGGCCTCTACCGGGCTGTCCAACTCGTGGTACTACGACTGGACGGCGCACCTCACCGACTATCTCCATCAGTATCGCCCGCACCTAGTCATCATCTCCCTGGGCGCCAATGACGAACAGGGCATGATTGTGGCTGGTCGTGCCCAGCAGTTCCCCTCCAGCGCCTGGCGGGCCGAATACCTCAAACATGTGCTGACGATTGATCGCCTCGCCACCAAGGCCGGTGCTCAAGTTCTCTGGGTCGGAATGCCGATTATGGGCCCTTCGGGCTACAGCGACGGCATGAAGTTGTTGAACTCGATCTACGCCGACGCAGCTCGCCGGACACCGGGAGTTACGTACCTCTCCACGTGGTCAGTCTTTTCGAACCACGCGGGACAGTTCCAGGCCAGCGCGTACGTCAATGGTGCCTACTCCAGCTTGCGGCACACCGATGGCATCCATTTCAGTTCGCCAGGTCAAGCCGTATTGGGAACCTTCGCCACACGTCAGATCGCCGCGATTTTCCATGTCCCTCTTATCGCACACTCACCCGCCAGCATCACGGGCTGGTAGCACTACCGATTCAAGAGGAATTGCACCAGATACGTGGCGTTCCAGGTGAGCGCGATGCAGACGGCCAGCATCAAGAGCACCAGCCACCCATCTCGATCTAAGCGCTGAGAACGGCGAATGGGATTTTCTAGGAGGTGGTACGAGGCCACGGCACATAGAAACGCTCCCCCGATAGACATGGGAACGACCCAGGCGCCATGGAGTGGGTGGACCATTTGGATCGGTATCTGAATCCAGGCGAAGTGGAAAAGGTAGAAAGAGTAGGAAACGTCGCCGATGTAGCGAACGGGGCGCCAACTCAACAGCGCGGATAGCCCGTATTTGTAGTTGTGGGCACCGGCGTAGAGCAGGATTGCCGTCGCGCCGCAAGGCCACCAGGCCAAAATCCCGGGAAACGTGGCGACTGACTCCATGCGCCACACCGAAAAGGCGAGGCCCAGGACACCCAGCATCGAAAGTCCAGTGGCTATCCATCGATAACGACTAAGCCAAGTCGAAGGCGTCAGTGCAACGAGCCCTCCGAGGGATAATTCGAAGAGTCTGGTAAGCGGTGAGTAGTAGGCCACCACCGTGTGATCACTTAAACCACTCCGCCAGGACCACCACGCTGACGCGACGATGATGAGAGCAATAACGGTGCCCAAGCCAATGGTGCGGAACCGCTTCGGGGCGAGCCACGTTAGAGAAAAGACGATGATCGGGAAACAGAAGTAGAACTGCTCTTCTACGGCAAGTGACCAGAAGTGAGTTATTAGTGAAGGCGAAAGTCCGGGGATGAAGTAATCACTCGAAGTGGCAATCAACCGAAAGTTTGAGCCAAAGAGTGAGGCCCATCGAATATCAGCGAGCAGAGACGTGGGAAATGCCGTCCCGAGCAGACCCCAGCCGGCGATGACGGTGGTGACCAAGGTCAGCGTGGCCGCCGGAATGATCCGGCGAATACGCCTCGAATAGAACGTGCCGAGATTTCGCCAGACATGTCGCGCCGCCTGACGGTGTAGCAATCCCGTAATGACGAATCCGCTGATTACAAAGAAGACGTCAACACCTACGAAGCCACCGGCCATGCCCCGAACGCCGGCGTGCGCGAGCACCACGATGATCACCGCAACAGCACGCAAGCCCTGAATATCAGAACGATGCACACTTGGGGCCTCCACCTGGGGCGGCGCCGTTAGTTCCGAACTCACCTATCGAAGGTAGTGCCTCACGTAGGCCGCCTCTGGTCGCAGACAGCGTGAGTGTTACTACCCGAGGGACTGTACGTTGCGATTCGAAGTACGTCAGATGACGCAAGAGCCAATGGCTCCCAGAGCAGGACTCGAACCTGCAACCTAGCGGTTAACAGCCGCTTGCTCTGCCAATTGAGCTATCTGGGAATAAGCGTTTCTAAGTGTAGCAGTGGCGCTCGCCGACACTTTTTGGTTAGGCCAGTGGCTCTTCCAGGGATGCCAGCCAGAGTCGAAGATCTTCTTCAATCTCAATCTGCTGCGGACTACCGAGTAGATCAAGACGGTGGCGCACATCTCGAATCACCGAGAGGCCTGATTCGGCCGTGATGGATCCATCACGAATCTGACGGTTGATGTCGTTCAAGCCTTCTTGTCCGGCGTTGCGCAGCAACTGGGCCACCAGCTCGTCAATCGCGCTCTCTTCGGCACTGGGGGTGAGGTTGGAAACCGAGGTGTCCTCCACCGAGAGCATTGTCAACAACATGGCTGGCCACTCTTCCCCACGCCGTTCGAGGTCATCAATCACGCGGACGAGAAGTTCACCGGACTCCAATGCCTCAAAGGCGGAGCGCTGGATTGAGTCCAGGAACATCGCCGATGTCAGTCGACCCCCAATGAGATCGGGGTCACGCAAGAGTCGCCGCAGCGCTTCGACCCCTGGGCGATACGCCATGAAGTCAGGAGCCCGTTCCGGTGCGGTCGGTGTCGCGACGGCATCCCGGGGCTCCTCACGAACGGGTCCGGCTCGTCGGGCCGCCAGCACTTTTGGACGCAGGGCGTCAATTTCGACGCGACATTTGTCGGCGACCTCTTGGAGATACTGATCTCGCACAAGGTCACTGGGGTGTTCGGCGATAACGGCAACCGCCGCTTGGGCGACACGGGCGCGATTCTCCGGTGTGTCGAACTTGCCGGCGTCCATGACTCGACGAAGACGGAACTGCAAAAATGGTTCGGCCTGTTCCAGCGCGAGTCGTAACGCTTCGGGATCTTTCTGCGCTAACTCTGCGGGGTCCATACCCTTGGGAAAGGAGGCGACGGCCACTTCGGCGTCAAACTGCTGCTCCCATTGATAGACCGAGGCGGCGGCATTCTGACCAGCACTATCGCCGTCGTAGGCGAGGACGATGCGATTGGCAAAGTTGCGCATCGTACGGAAGTGATCTTCACTGAGCGCCGTTCCACACGTCGCTACGGCACGGGGAATGCCGGCACGGAAGAAGGCAATCACGTCGGTGTAGCCCTCACAGACAACGATCTCGCTCTTCTTAACTACTTCGGCTTTGGCCCAGTTCAGTGCATAGAGGGTCCGACGCTTCGAATAGATGGGCGTCTCCGGTGAGTTTTTGTATTTGGCTTCCGACACTGGAGGGCCACCTGGCTGCGGAGGCATAACTCGCCCCCCGACGGCAATGGCGTGACCCGAGGAGTCAAAGATGGGAAAAATGATTCGTGCTCGAAGCGCGTCTTGTTTGCGACCCCGCTTATTAACAAAGCCGAGGCCGGTACCTTCCAGGTCCTTAGGCGAAAGATCGAGTGCGCGACAGAGCGAATCCCAGTCATCGGGCGCCCAGCCCAACTTGAACTGACGTACCGTCTCGCCGTCATAGCCACGAGATCGCAGATAGTTGCGAGCCGCACCCGCTTCGGGTGTCTCCAGGAGCTGCTGGTGGTACCAGGCCACGGCACGCTCCATGACATCAAGGAACTGTTTGCGCTGCTGACGAACAGCGCCCGACCCTTCGTCGTGCTGGAGTTCGATACCGGCCCGACCGGCGAGATACTCCACGGCCTCAATGAAGTCGAGATGTTGCGTTTCGCGGACGAAGGTGATGGCGTCGCCCTTGGCGTGACAGCCAAAGCAGTAGTAAATACCGTCAGCCGCGTTAACTGAAAAGGAGGGGGAACGTTCGGTATGAAAAGGGCAGAGACCGCTCCAGCGAGTTCCCGCCCGCTTCAGCGCGGTTCGCTCGGAGATAATGGCGACGATATCCGTGCCGGCTCGCACCCGCTCGATTTCTCCGTCCGCTAAACCCACGCCTGAAGGGTAGTAGGGCCATTGGACCCCTGTATAAATTTCAAACCTCCCATTAGGATGGTTCCCCTATGACGCAATTCGCTATCCAGGCGCACGACATTGTCCGCACCTTCCGCAATGGAGATGTACGGGCTCTTGACGGCGTTTCCCTCAATGTGCCGGTGGGTCAGGTCTTCGGACTACTCGGACCCAATGGCTCCGGCAAGACCACCATGGTCCGTATTTTGGCCACAATCCTGTCCCCCGACTCCGGCTCCGCCACGGTCGACGGCAAGGACGTCGTCACGCAGGCCGATGCCGTGCGCCGCTCGATCGGCCTCGCCGGCCAGTACGCAACGGTGGATGAGAACCTCACCGGGTTTGAGAACATCCGCATGGTGGCTCGTCTCAACCACATGGACAAGGCCAGCGCTACAGCCCGTGCCCACGAGCTGCTCGCGCAGTTCTCCTTGACCGATGCCGCTAATCGCACGGCCAAGACCTACTCCGGCGGTATGCGCCGTCGCCTCGACCTCGCCGCCGCCCTCGTGGCCAAGCCACCCGTACTTTTCCTCGACGAGCCCACAACAGGCCTCGACCCTCAGAGTCGCCAGGACCTCTGGGAAATTATCGAAGGCCTCGTCGCCACCGGTGTCACGGTCCTTCTCACCACCCAGTACCTCGAAGAGGCTGACCGACTCGCCACGCAGCTCGTCGTGCTCGACAAGGGCAAGATCATCGCGGAAGGCACACCGGCCTCACTTAAGGCGCAATTGGGCACAACGGTCGTCGCCGTAACGTTCGAAAATTCCAAGGCAGCCCACGAGCACCTCGGCCTCATTCGTGACCTCACCACCAATGAACCCAACATCGACGGTGCCATCGTTGAGCTGACGGTTAACTCGGGGCCCCAGGTGGCCGCTGAAGTAATCCGTCGCCTCGACACCGCGGGCGTACTCGTCGCTGGTCTCGCCTTGCGCGAACCCAGCCTGGATGACGTCTTCTTGAATTTGACAGGACACAAGGCCGAAGACTTTGTTGCCGTTTCTACCGAAGAACCCGCCACCCGAAAGAAGGGCCGCCGATGAGCACTACTACCCAATCGCCTCTCTCGCGCCTTCGTTGGGCGGCCAGCGACGTCGCCACGATGGCTCAGCGCAACTTGATGGCCGTTGTTCGGATTCCATCCGCGCTGGTCTTCGTGATTATCCAGCCGGTGATGTTCGTGCTCTTGTTCCGTTACGTCTTCGGTGGCGCCATCACTGCCCCGGGCACCTCGTATGTGAACTTCCTAATTCCCGGCATCTTGGTTCAGACCACAGTCTTCGGGGCCGTTGGAACGGCGATCGGTTTGGCTGAAGACTTACAGCGTGGCTTGATTGAGCGCTTCCGCGCTCTCCCCATGGCCCGTATGGCCGTCTTGGGAGGTCGCACTATCGCCGACCTCGCTCGAAATATTCTGATCTTGGTGGTCATCACCATTGTCGGCTTTGGGGTGGGCTTCCGTCCTGAGGGCGGCGTTGTGGCCTACCTGCAGGCCAGCTTTGTCATGCTCTTCTTTTCGTACTGTGTCTCGTGGGGTTTTGCCTACATCGGACTTGCAGCACCGAACTCCGAGACGGCCCAGGCCATGACGTTCCCTTTGATCTTCCCGATTACGTTTGCCTCGAGCATCTTTGTGCCGGTCCAGACGATGCCCGGTTGGCTCCAGGTATTCGCCCGCAATCAGCCGGTCTCTCAGGCGGCCGAGTCGGTCCGTGGGCTCATGCTGGGTACGCCTCATGGCAACTCGACGTGGATCACGATGGCGTGGGCTCTCCTGGCTCTCGTGACCTTGGCACCATTGGCAACCCGTCGATACCGTCGAGCCGCCTAGAACGTGTCACTCCCGGAGCCGCAACTCTCCACGGAACAACTACAGGAAATTCTCACGTCTTCCTTTGGCGACGGCGTACCGATTGTCGATGCCGTAACCAGCGATGGCGTGATAGTTCGTTATCAGGTCAATGAACGCAACTCTCGACCGGGGGGCACGCTGAGCGGCCCCACCATGATGATGCTGGCCGACACGGCGGCCTGGGTGGCCATCATGTCTCGAGTCGGACCAGAACTCCTGGCCGTCACGACCAGTTTGACAATTAACTTTCTGCGCAAGCCAGCAATTAGTGACCTGGTCGCTGAAGCTTCACTCGACAAACTCGGGCGCAAACTCGGCGTGGTGTCAGTTCGCCTCTTCTCACAAGCCGGCCACGAATTGGTGGCCACTGCCTCAGTCACCTACGCCCGGCCCTCGTAACCCGACAACATTTCTGGACTATCGGTATAGTTTGGGGCGTGAGCGCCACTTCCCGTTTTAATCTCAAGACCTTTTCTCGACTCGCTTTGGGCATCATTGCTTTTGAGCTCGCGGTTATCTTGCCCATCACCATCGCCATGGGTAGCGACAATGTCGTAACGAGGGGTGTAACGTCGGCCCCGACCAAGCCACTGGCTACCACCGAGATCGTGCATCTCGGTATTGAGCCCATGCAGGTTTCCAACGTGGACCTAGGGCGCGGGACCTGGGAGATGAGCTTCTACGTGTGGTGGCGCTGGAAGGGTCCGATTGACCCCGTGGAGTCGACCTACATGACGAACGCCACCGGAGCCACGACTAATACCGTCATTAACTACTCCTTCTTAGACAACAAGAATCATCAGGAGCCCATCCTGCTCA
This sequence comes from Acidimicrobiaceae bacterium, assembly GCA_947372925.1. Classification (GTDB taxonomy): domain Bacteria; phylum Actinomycetota; class Acidimicrobiia; order Acidimicrobiales; family RAAP-2; genus RAAP-2. The sequence continues at coordinate 1,162 of CANBVQ010000032.1, read as the reverse complement.
AAGATGGCTTTTGGTACCAGCAGGCCTTCATGTCCATGGGCTTCTCGGACGCCTTTCCTCTCGATCGTTACCCCCTAGACCAGCAGAACCTTCAGGTGCGCGTCGAAAACACGACGTACGACAACGAGCAGTTGGCCTACGTCGTTGATCATCACGTCAGCGATGGCAACGACCTTGTCGTTCCGGGTTGGAAGACCAAGGACATTATGTACAAGGAGTACATGCACCACTACGGGACGGACTTTGGCTACACCGATCGTGGTTCTAGCTTCCAGGACTATTCCCTGATCACCTTTGACATCGTGATAAATCGACCAACTTCACACTTCCTCGGTCGATTGATGTTGCCACTGATTGTCGTCCTATTGGCTGCCGTGACGTCGCTCTTCTTGAAGGCCGGCAATTTCGATACGAGGCTCGCACTCACGGGCACCGGTCTACTGACGCTGATCTTCTTGCAGCAGGGCTACTCGGGCGAACTTCCTAACCCGGTACCCGTCGTACTGATGGACAAGATTTATGCCCTCGCATATCTGGCGGTCCTCGTCACGTTCTTCCGAGTGATCTGGACTACTGACCGAGTTCATCGCAAGCAAGATGAAGAGGAGCTATTCGTCCAGGCCGATCGTCGATTGGCCTACGTAATTGGTGCGTCCTTCGTCATCGGCTGCAGCCTCTTTATCGCCCTGTAAGCCTTACGGCCCAACCTGCCAATACCGGACTTCTCCGGCTGACCGTGTCTGCGGTGGGCCGAAGGCGTCAGTCAGGTAACCCACGACCACATCACTTTCGACACCAAATGGGGTCACAATGATTGTCGCAATGTCATAGCGACGAACGTATTCGCGGAACGCAGCAGCTGTTTCCTCGTTTCGCGGAGGCATCACGTGAGCGAGGCCCGGCAAGGCATCAAACCCCGTACCCGAAAGAGTCGCACCACTCGAAATACCCCAAAGGGCTCTCATGAAGACGGTCGAAACCTGCCACGGTTCGTTCATGGTGATTCCCTGGTTGTGACCATCTTTGTCCCCAATGATGGCTTGGCCACCCGCGATCTCAAACCGCATCTCAGTGTCGGCCTGAATCAACATGGCGTGATTGAAGAAAGGATTGGGGTAAGGGTAAAAGAGGATGTGACTCTCAGGAGCGACCACGGATCGGA
>CANBVQ010000031.1 GCA_947372925.1 Acidimicrobiaceae bacterium | reverse complement strand
TCGGCGCACTACTCCTAGTTGCGGTGCCCTGCGATAGTGGAACTGCACTTTCTATGATTTTGCTGACCACTTGTGTTGCATGCATGAAGTGGCGTGATCGCCGTCTGCTCGCCATCGTTCCGGCCCTCGTCACGCTGGGTAGTTGGTATTTCTGGGGTGACTTGGGACCAACCTGGCCCGGTACGCCGGGCCATCGCGTCGTCGTGGTGGGCCATTTGACCATCTCCTCATTGGGTGCACTGGTTGGTGCACCGCTTGCGATGCAAGTTCCAACGGGGTTGGTTGTCATGGTGCTCCTCGCCGCCTTGCTCGTGGGAGCTCACCGCGCGGGTCTCATACGTGGGGACGTCAGGGCACTCTTGGTCGGAGGGTTCGTTGCAGCTGGCGTGACCGTGATTGGAATTGCTCAGGCGAGAGGGGGGCTTCTAGTAGGAAATTTCAACGAATTTAATCGTTATCTCGTTCAGATCGATATTCCATTGGTGATTGCACTAGCCCCACTTGCCATGGCCGTTGCGAGGACTCCTCGTGTCAACCACGTGCTTCGCTTGAGACCTTTCATGCGTGGTGCGGCTCCAGTCGTGATCACATTCATGTTTTTGATCGGAGTGTTGAATCTTCATGATGTTCTTCTCACTCCCTTCCAGCAGTCTGGGGCTCGCGTGAAGCACGATGTGGCAAGCGCGGCGTTGACTATCCAACAGGGTTGCCCTAGCGGAATGACAATGATGACCGATGCACTACCCGCGTCAATGGAGTCACCCCAGATGACTGTTGCCCTCCTTCAAGAATTGCTGCGACGAGGAAAACTTACGATTACACCGGGTGTCGTGATTGATTCAGTGGTTCAATCACGAATCTGCAGACTCGACCAATAGTCCGGACCTGACCCAGGCGGGGTTCATAAGCTGTCCAGCCTTTAGCTGAGCGAGACGAACGCAACTACGACGTTCACCCTGAGGTCTCTCTTAGAGAGGCGTGCGGCGAAGAAGTGTTGTGGCGCAAGAGTTCGTGAAACGGTCAGATGGTTCGTCGGTCAGTTCTGGCGGAAAAAAGGAATTGAGCTACCTCAAATCCTTCCCGAATAGGGCGGCGCTGACTCCTCCGACATTCTTGATGCGTCAATAGTTGCCTGGTCGGCTTCGCGAATCGCGAGCAACTCGGCGCAAGGGCTCCCAGCGGGTGGTTTCAGAATCTCCACAATTTGGCGTTAATCGTTGCCGCACCGAGGTGTATCGCTGTATCGACAAGATTTAGTCACCGCCGTGTTTCGCCTTGCACCCCCAGCGAGACTGCGAAGCGACTAGTTCGCACTCGGTAGTACGTTTCTAATTAATACGCAACTTGTACAGATCGGAACCTGCGTCGCAATTCAAAGGAAGCAAAGAAATATTGCTCGTTAGATTTCCAAGGGAGTCCACGCAGAAGTACTCATACTGCACCATATTGCTCATCACGGCTCCCATAAGGACGACAAGTCCGATGTAGAGCACGACGCCGAGGATCATCGAGGCAGTGACGGCTCGACGAGCCCCCTTGGTCAGTCGCCACTGCGTTGGTGGGACTGTTGGAAGTGAACCTGTCTCATCCTGGACTTTGTCCTCAGCATCACCGTAGAGGCCGTGCCACGGTTGATCGGGAGTCAAGAGGAAATAGTAAGCCGCGTAGCGGGTTTGGTATCGAAGCAGGGCAGCTGTGGCCTGATGGAGCGATCTTGGCGTCTTGGTCGTAAGGAGCGCACAGAACCACATCACGACGACCATCAATTGCATTCCAAATATGCCAGCGACGTTGAGGAGTGCAGCGGGAACGGAGAGAATTGCACGAAAGAAGACGGCTGAACGACTCATTGGTCCGTGTGCCACTCTCGTGATGAGTTCATTGTCGACTCTGGGAGTCATTGAATAGCCGGGATGGCGAGCCGTTACAAGATTGCTATATGCACTGACTCGGGCCTGGTAGTCGACCCACTGCGCCACGAATTTGTGAATCCCCTCAGGCACCCTCCCAGTAAACAGGGCGCCGAACCAAGCACCGATTACGGCAATGTAGGCCGCTATGCCAATGACAGCGCTGATAATGATCGGAATGATTGAAAGGAAGAACCTAAAGAAGACCGATATGCGAGAGTGAACCGGTGGTTCAAGGCTCACAATGAGGTGCAATGCGCGCCCGGAATCAGTGGTAGCGCCAGTTACGGCAATGCCGCACTCTTGACAGAATTTGACGTTGTCTTCATTGACATGGCCATTCGTGCACACAGACATTGCATTCCCCTTAGCAGCAGACTCGGAATAAGCACCGAGCTATTTGCATCAAGTTACAGCAACAAGTTGAAGCCTGCGGGTAATCAGTAAATGAAGCGGCAATTCAATTCCTAACAGGAGTTTTGTGACATTTTCGACACTTGAAGTCGAATGTTTTCAGGGCATGACGGCCATTGGCTCCCTAGCGAGGAGGCAGTAGGTCATCCGTAACCAATTACATGAACTACGTACCAGGCTCCTCTAAAGGAGATCATCGTGTTGATGACGAAGTTATGAGGGTGGCCGTTCTTGTCCTTGAAAGCCATTGTGGTCATGTAGACCTGCCAGTAAGGAGCCTTGTTCTGCTCAGCACCCACGCGCACCGTATGGGCGGTGGCGGACTTCACGCTGTAACCGTTGTAAACGGCTCCCGGCAAGACGCCCCGAAAGCGAGCGCGTAACTCAGCGAGCTGCTGGTGATAGTGGGTGATCAGCCGATTGTTCCAGTCGGCCTCGTTGCCGCCACCCTGCTTGATGACGACGTAGTAGCGCATAGGCAAAAAGGCTTTATCGGCCTCGGCGTTGTTGTAGTCCCTTAGCCCGGCAAAGAAGCTGGCCATACGACGGTCAAGAGCGGGGTCGTGCAGGGGCGGTTTCACCATGTTCTGCACCAGCGGAACCGTTGTGGAGGTGGTGGTTGTGGTGGCCTTGGGCTTGGTGGTGGTCGTTACGGAGGCACCGGCCTGCTTGATTTGGTGGCCCACTCCATAGGCCAGTGCCCCTAGGGGGATGGCTACCAGGAGAAGAAGTCGAGTTACCAATCGCACCTCACCACCCTAGGAGGGAAGGGCGTTTGTGTCTATGATTCAGATACCGCTTGAGGGGAGCCCCAATGACCATTTCTCGTGAAGACGAAGCACTCGATCAAAAGCAGTTCGATGTTTTAATCGACCAGTTGCTCGAAGACTTTCCACCGGCCACTACCGACCCGGTGACCTTTTTGCAGGCCCAGTTCGACCGTGGTCTGGCGTGGCCTCACTTTCCAGAGGGTTACGGCGGCCTCAACGCTTCGCCCGCCCGCTTTACGCAGACCGTTCGCCGCCTCGGACAGGCCGGCGCCCCTAACGCCGCCATGCGAAACGTCATTGGTTACGGCATGGTCGCTCCAACAATCGTCATCCACGGCACCGAAGAGCAAAAGCAGCGCTACCTTCGCCCCCTCTTCACTGGCGAAGAGGTCTGGTGTCAGCTCTTCAGCGAGCCTGGTGCCGGCTCAGACGTGGCCACGCTCTCTAGTCGTGCAATAAAGGACGGCGACGAGTGGATCTTGAATGGTCAGAAGGTATGGACCACGATGGCCCATCTCTCGAAGTTCGGACTAATCATTGCCCGCACCGATCCTGACGCACCGAAGCATGCCGGCATGACAGCGTTCCTCGTCGACATGCACGCTGAAGGTTCCGAAGTACGTCCGCTCTACCAGATCACTGGTGAAGCTGAGTTCAACGAGTGCTTCTTCACGGACGTTCGTGTTCCTGACTCGATGCGACTCGGAGGCGTGGGCGAGGGGTGGCCCGTCGCCATTACCACGTTGATGAACGAGCGAGTCTCAATCGGTGGCACCGTTCCTGGCCGTAACTCGGGGCCCATCGGCGAAGTGCTCAAGATCTGGAAGGAGCGCTGGGCCGACCGCAAGGACGGCCACGCCTACGCCATGCGCGACGAAGTCATGCGCAGCTGGATCCGCAATGAAGTTGCTCGTCTGACCAACAAGCGCGCTAGTGATGGCCGTAAGTCCGGCACTCCAGGACCCGAAGGCTCGACAGCCAAGCTGGCATACGCCGAAGAGAACAAGCGCACCTACGAATTGGCCGTCACCCTTATGGGCACCGAAGGCATGCTGATGGTCGATGACTACCCGAAGGTTCGTCCCAACGAAACAGGAATCAACTCCGGTGACGTTCGCAAGCGCTTCTTGCGTGTGCGGGCCAACTCCATCGAAGGCGGAACGTCCGAAGTCATGCGCAACATCATTGGTGAGCGCGTTCTGGGCCTGCCTGGTGAGCCACGCAATGACAAGACTGTGTCCTGGAAAGACATCCCGCGTTAGGCCAAGCTTTTGAATTCGAAATCAGCCCGCACCAGCTTGGTGCGGGCTGATTTGTTATTGGGTCGAGACTACGCAGATGGGCCGACCCCTAGGGTGCTGTCATAACTGCTCTGTACTCTCACGCGTATGTCATCTGAATACTCACTCGCACCCGATGAAGCGTCCAAGGCCGCCTCTGCTGTTTTCAGCATCCTGACTCGAGATGGCGGTCAGACGGCGGCCCAGTTGGCTCGACTCGTTGGGGTCCACAAGAAATCTCTCAACCGCGTGCTCTATCACGACCCGAGATTCCAGGAGATGAAGATCGAGACGCAGGCCGCACCTCTCTGGTACCTGGCCAGTGGTGCACCGGCTGGAGCCAAGGGGTCAACTAGGAAGCCGAAGGCCGAATCGACAGAAGAGTCCAATGGGGTGCCCGGTGTGGCGCCTCGAGAGATCATCGACGAGTTCTCTCATATCTTTGACGAGAAGGAGTACGACCCCGAAGTACTCGCCAAGTTCATAAAGAAGCTCGAAACGCCACGACCCGTACCGGCGTCTCCGACAACGGATGCGGAGAACCCCTTCGGTCTCTACGAGTGGCAGAAAGAAGCACTCGCCGCTTGGGATAAGAACCTCGGCCGCGGGATTATCGATGCGGTCACCGGTGCTGGCAAGACACGACTGGCCGTCGCTGCCATCGCCACTGAATTGGAGCGCAAGGGTGAAGTCCTTGTCTTGGTCCCAACCATCGTTCTTTTGCATCAGTGGTACGAAATATTAAATAGCTACTTCCCGAAGAGTCGAATCGGTCGCGTCGGAGATGGGTACGACGACACCTTTTCGAACTCCACCATCGTGATTGCCGTGTTGGCTTCGGCTCGCAATCGCCACTACCCCTTAAGCGATTCCCAGGGACTACTGGTGGCCGACGAGTGCCACCGCGCGGCGGCCGAGAAGAGTCAGGTGGCGCTCGCTCAGCACTTTCCTCGGCGTCTCGGGCTGTCGGCCACACACGAACGCATGGATGAGGCTCATGAGACGATTCTCCTGCCCTACTTCGAAAGGGTTGTCTTCACGCTCGGATACCAAAGGGCAATTGACGACGGGGTGATCTCGTCGGTCCGCGTCGCCTTTCTCGGCGTCAGCTTTACCGAAGAAGAACAGGGAAAGTACATCATCCTGGCGCGAACGCTTAGCAAGATGCGTCGAAAGTTGATCATTGAGCATGGGTGTCGAGAGCGACCCTTCGCGGCCTTCCTCGAAGATGTCATACGTCTGATGAGCAAGGGCAAGCGGAACGATGGAATCGCCGCGCAACGGTGGATGAAGGCGTGGGGCGACAAGAAGGACCTGCTCGCGGAGACACCCGCCAAATTGCACGCCGTCAACTCGCTCGCGCCAGCGATTCGTGATGCCGAGCGAACCTTGATCTTCACTCAGTCGATACTTTCGGCCAACACGATTGCCGAAGAACTTCGAAAGTCTGGCGTGGAAATTGCGGTACACCACAGCCAGGTCTCCTCCTCGGAGCGCGACTCCATCATGAGCGACTTCGAGAGTGGCGCCATCTCGGTGCTGGCTACCGTGCAGACTTTGGAAGAGGGGGTCGACGTGCCCGAAGCCGACCTCGCCATCATTGTGGCGAGTTCGAAGCAGCGTCGTCAAATGATTCAGCGCATGGGACGAATCATGCGCCGCAAGGCCGATGGGCGTGATGCACGGTTTGTCATTCTCTTCGTGGAGGGAACCGACGAGGATCCCCGCGAGGGAGCGCATGAAGCATTTGTGGGGGAGCTCGTGGCGGTCGCTCGTGAATCAACGGTGGTGAAAGTAGAAGAGTCCGCCAGTCTCAAGGAGTTTCTCCGTCCTGATCGGACGGCGTAGCGCCTAGTGGCGCCCGGCGCCGACACCGCTCAAGAGAGCTGATCGAGTCGCAATCGGACGAGCGCTTTCAGCAAAGTGCGGTCGACCTTCCAGTCGGATGGCACCTGAATGGTTTTCTTATTGATCTTGTACGGAGTCAAGATTTCGGGGTCGACGCTTTCGAGAATTCCATCGCCGAAGGGCAGGATGAGCAAATGATTCTTCGCGGCCGAGAAGCCAACGATGTACTCCTTGCCGAGTCGCACCATGGGCTTATTCCAGGCCATCACCACATCAAACTTCGAGTTCAACTTCAATGTCGCACTCAAGATTGCCTCGGTGGTCGCTTTGTGAGGTTCGGGGAGCGTAGCCAAGTACGCCTCGGGTCCAGTGAACCGCTTGGAGGTTGTTGATCCCCGTACGAACATGACAACCGCATTGGCGTGAGACTGGCTGAAGCCGTGATCCTCGCGTAGCAGTGCGATTTGCTGTGGGTACTTGGCTTCACCCAGTTCGGCCAGTGCGTCGAACCAAAATTGCATTGGCTGCCCGTACTTTTTTTCGATCGCCGGAAAAAACGTCGAACGTTCGCCTGTATCTCTAGTCATAGCTTGAAAACAGTATTCGCTTAGCGCAGGTGCTCGCTAAAGAATTCCAGCGCACGTGCTGCGGCGTCGGACGCGGCTTCGGCGTTAAAGACGGTGGTGCGATCATCACAATGAAATCCGTGATCGGCTTCTTCATACACCACCACTTCGGTAGCTGGTTCGGTGTCGGCCATGGCCTCTTCTAACTCGTCAACTTGATCCATGGGAATGCCCTTGTCGAGACCACCGAACAGCCCCAACCACGGGGCCTTGATCTCGGGAGCGAGATCGACGAGTGACGGCAGGCCGAAACGACCATTGGTTACACCACCTCCGTAGAACGAAACTGCGGCCCCGACGATTCCAAGTGTGTCTACGAATGTGGCGACGGTGCCACCCATGCAGTAGCCGACGATGCCTATGGAGTCGTGACCGATTCCGAGCGTGCCGAGATACTCGACGGAGTCACGAATATCGCCCTCGAGCCCGGCCCGCGTGAAGTTACCCATGTGCGTCAATGCGGAGGCAAAGTCGTCGTAGGCAATCTCCGGTGATCCGTCACGGTGAAATAGTTCCGGAGCAAGGGCGAAGTACCCGGCTGCGGCGAAGCGGTCAGTCACTTCCCGAATGTGATTATTGACCCCGAAGGCCTCCTGGAGCACGATGATGGCCCTTGGGATCGTCGTGTCACCGGCGACGTTGACGGGCAGGCCGGAAGGAAGTACTTGGCGCGTCGTCATGAAAAAATTGGCCCGCTCGTGCGCGTGCGCTTGAGTTCGTAGAACCCGGGGATGCTCATTACGGCAATTACGCCGTCGAGCAGGGTGCCGGCGGCTTCGCCCTTGGGGGCTGGCGTGATGACTGGCCCGAAGATTGCCTCGCCGTTGATATGAATTACGGGAGTGCCAACGTCCATGCCAACGGGATCCATTCCTTGGTGGTGGCTGGCACGAAGGGCAGTGTCGAGTGACTCATCAGTTGCGGCGCTCACGAGCTCGGCCGGTAAGCCAGCCTCGGCGAGAGCCTCGGGCAAGATGACCGAGAGATCTTTGTTGCCCTCGACGTGGTAGCGGCGACCAATAGCCGAGTAGAGAGGTTCGACGACTTCGCTACCGTGGGCCTGTTCGGCGGCAATGAGTAGACGCACGGGCTTCCAGGCTTGAGCCATGAGTTCCTTGTAGTGCTCAGGCACTTCGTTGTTCTCGTTGAGTACCGCCAGGCTCATGACGTGGAACCGGACGTCCGCATCGCGGACTTGTTTGGCCTCAAGCAACCACCGGCTGGTGATCCAGGCCCAAGGGCATGCGGGGTCAACCCAAAGATCTATTTGCGTGGTCATGGTTTCTACTCTCCTTGAGCGGCGTGTGCCGAAAGTACGTGCGAAATGGCATTGGTTACCGCAACGGCGCAGTCGAGATCCAGCATCTCATCGATGCCGTGAGCATTGGAGTTGGGTCCAAGCACACCGGTGGCGACGAACTGGACGGCGGGAAAGCGTTGGCCGAGTGCCGCCAGGAACGGAATCGACCCACCTTCGCCGGCGTACGCGACTTCATTGCCAAACGCCAAGGTGGAACCCTCTTCGAGTGCCGTGCGGAGCCAAGGGGCCAACTCTGGGGTGACCCAGCCGGATGCTGTGGCCGTCGTCACGCGGACTCGTGCGTTGCTGGGCACGTTTGTGGTGAGTGCCCGCACGACGGCCGCCTCGGCAGCGATGGGATCACAGGAAGGGGGGAGTCGCAGCGAGAGTGTGAGCGTCGTCGATGGACGAAGTACATTGCCGGCAATGGAGGAATCAGGCAGGCCCTGGGCCCCCACAATTGACAGTGTTGGGTACCAGCTGCGGCGCAGGATGCGCTCGGCGGCGTCGGTGCCCATGAGTTCTAGACCCGATACGACGGGCTGCTCGTGACCCGCCACGTCACCAAACGTTTCTGCTACCTGGCTGGCGGCTGTCACGTGAGATAGTGGAATTTGCGGCTGGAGTTCGCTAATCAGAATTTCACCCGTGGCGGAGTCTTCGATGCGATCGAGTAGCTGACGCATGATGCGCATGGAGCTTGGGACAACTCCACTCGCGCTCCCGGAGTGCTGTCCTCGCTCCAACACCTCAACGGTCACATCGACATTGAGCACCCCTCGAAGTGACGTCGTCACCCAAAGGCGGTCGTAGGAGTGTGCGCCCGAATCGAGGCAGACCATAAGTTCCACATTGCCGAGCTCTTGGCTGAGAACATCGAGGTGGGCCTCGAGGTCAGGAGAGCCAGACTCCTCAGATGCTTCAATCAGAACGACACAACGGGCGTGTGGAATGCCATTTCGTTCGAGATCTTCGATTGCAAGGAGGGCCGAGAACATGGCGTATCCGTCGTCGGCCACACCACGGGCGAAGAGCCGATTACCTTTGCGAACTGGTCGATAGGGGTCGAGGCCGTCCGACCAGTCACCGAGTGGAGGCTGCTTATCGAGGTGGCCGTAAAGCAATACTGTGCCGGTCGTTGGTCCGGTCGCTTCGATTGCGACCACGAGTACCGATGTGCGACCGGGGAGTTCCTGCACCGAAACGGAATGGCTGACAAAGGTCCTATCTTGAGCCCAATTGGCGTACAGGGACATCGCGGAATCTAGGTAGCCATGCGCCTGCCACGCGGCATCAAAAGCAGGAGAAAGACAGGGGATTGTTGCGTACTGAAAGAGCGTTGGAATCACTTGCGATTCGAACTGATTCAGAGAGATACTCACCACTCCACGCTACCGGTCAATGTCAAATCGCGCCTAATCGTGGGGTTCGTAGGGTTTTGGAACCCAGCGAAAACAGACACCTCTCGCCCTAAGCCTGCACATATATTTGTCGTTCGTGTCTAGAAATGATGCTCCACGAGAGCAAAGGCTCAGAACATGACGTCTCGCATTCCACTCATACCAACTCGTGTTGCAATCGCCACCGCATTGATCGAGTCGCTCATGCCCGTGGCCGCTACGGCTCCCGTTGGCTACTTGAGCGTTCCAAGCGCACCTACAAAGGCGTCCCCTAACGGCAATTAACGAAATCACAGTTCAATGGCGAATTCTGTCGCTTACTGCCAGCACGCCCATTTTTCCTTCACGGTGACCCAACAGCCCACCGGCGACAATTACATCGGCATCAAGTCCGCTCGCGTGCACGCTGCGTGTATTGACGCCAGGGTCTTCGTAACAGACCATCAACATTTCGAGGAACGGCGTTGGTAGCTATTCGCTCTCAGCGGCTGCGAATGCCAAAGTATGAGCCAAGAATCGAGTTTTCTAGACACATCTGTGCCGGGAAGTATCAGAATTTAGAGCCCCCGGACGTGCCGTAGCCTCCATGCGGACGCTATTGTCAATGCATTGACAATAGCGTTATAAGGAGAATCATGCAGTTGATAAAGAGGCGAGCCGTCACGGTACTGATCGCAACATCGGCGCTACTCGGCCTTGTGGCCGTACCGGCAAACGCGCTAGCTCCACAGATCTCTTTCGGAGCCCAAGATGACATGGGCACAGTGCAAAGCGCCGTGAGTATCGGCGTGGGTATCGCTACCAAGGTCTTCACAATTAACGGCGACTCGGCAGTAGTTATGGAGACACCCGTTCCAGGCATTGGCACTCGCGACACTCTCCTTGACACCAATGAGTGCACCGCAGTTGACATTTCACTTGATGCCACCAATTTGTGGATTCTCTGCGCCGACCAAACTGGGCGTCGCATTCTTTTGAGCAGTATCACCAATGAAAATGAAGCGGCCAACACTATCGACAGCTTCAATATCAATTCGGTCAGTACTACGAATGACCCCTCGTGTCACTTAAGCGAGATTTACTCCGACGGGGTATATGTGGGTGTTTCAGACTTCGACGGTACTGCCCACCAGGGCTCAGCAACATTCGCGCATGGCACTTCGCCAACGCTTGACGACATTGGATCCATGTCGTTCCCGCTCTTTTCGTGCCGCCAGGATCTCATTCGTCCCTTGGTAGTAGGTTCGACGACCTACAACGTTTACTTCGAAAAGCAGACGAGCACATTCTCGACTGTGACGATGGAGAATCAGTGGGCACAAGTTGAGCGACCCATTACCTACAACTCCAGTAATGAGTTCGACTCCGTTTCGGTCGGAGGTGGTCAGCTCTGGGCCCACCCCACCTCGTCGGACAAGGCTTTGCACTACGACCCTGCAAACACGAGTGCAGCGCCAACGGCCACCAATCTTTCAACCAGTCAAATCAAGGGAGTCGTATTCGATGGCTACAACATTTGGAGCGGCTACACATTCGGTCCAGGACTTGCCGACCCCCGCAACGCCACAACTGGCACGGTGGTTGCTTGGACCGATCTACCAAGCCCCTCCCTCGTGGTTCGCTGGAACTCGTTGACGTACGCCATCGCGGGAAACAAGTGGTACAGCGCCACGATGGCCATCGATGCCGCAACTGCACCAGGTGGACCACAAGCGGTTTCTGTGGCTGTCAACGGGGGTAAGGCCACGATTACATGGAAGGCACCTGCAGACCACGGCACAGCTGCAATCTCCAAATACACGGGTGAGATCATTTACGGTAGCAATCAAACGGCGGGTCGATGCGAAGTCAAAGTGTTGCGCTGCACCATTGATGTATCTCGTTTGCCGGTGGCAACCTTCCTGTTTGCAAGAGTCACAGCAACAAGTCCCGATGGAAGTTCGCGACCGACCAATGCCACACGAATGGGTGTTACAGGTGACCTGGTTGTCTTTCCTGATACCAGTGGCAAGCTCGCCGCAAGTCAAGTTGCTGCGCTCAAAACTTGGATGCGAGATGTTTGCGGAGCAACTACCTGTCTCGACTACTCCTTCAATGTCACGGGGTATACCGACCTCTCTGTCTCTGGTGTCACAGCAACGCAACAGTGCAATGCTCGCGCCGCTGCCGTAACGAACTTCTTAACTTCACTCATCCCGGCTGGAGCCAAGAAGAAGCCGAAGTTCTATTCAGTCTCAGGCGGTGCGACAAAAATGTGGGACAAGGTGAATGCCGCTGGCAACCGACGTGTCTGGCTCTCCATTCGTCCAAA
>CANBVQ010000030.1 GCA_947372925.1 Acidimicrobiaceae bacterium | reverse complement strand
GCGGCCACCATGGAACGAGTGGGGCGACGCATTAGTTCTCCCCCGTCTCGTCATCATTGTTGTCGTCGTCTTCGTCATCGGTCACGTCGGCACTCACGGGCGTGGTGCGGTGACGACGTCCCGTCATCTCGCCCAGTCGCTCACTGCCGCCGAAGCCCAGAAGGTAGAGGCCCCAGAGGGCCACGGTGAAGAGGGCCAGCAGTCCGTTGAGCGGGAACTGGTGGAGCACGATTTGACCCTTACCGCCGGACGTCTCGTAGGCCGCGACCCAACCGAGTCGGGTGTGGCGCGTCACGGCGTGACCGTTGACTTCGAGGGCGAAGGCCGAGGAGGGGGCCAGGCCCGCGATCACGTACCCCGAAGAGACCGTGCCGGCGAGCGTGTCGTCACGAAGGACCGGACGCCAGTCGCTCACGCTGTCGGCCTGCGACGAGGTGACGTTGGCCTTCAGGGGGTTCGCTCGTTCGGCCACGATGCCGTGGAACTGCGTGTTGGAGTAGATCAAGAGACCGTTGGACTTAGAAACGAGGGCCAAGTCACTCTGGCGGTCCAGTCCTTCCAAGAGCGAGGCCGGCGGGGGCATCGTGACGGCCGACTGCAGTCCGGCCAGTGGTGGGACGGAAGCCGTCATCACGACGATGTCCGAGATACCGGCGGGGGCCAGCAGGCGCCCGACGTGCGTCGTGCGACCTTGCGCGGCGAGGCGAACGGCCTCCATCAAGAAGTCCGAGGTGCCCGAAGCCGGAGGGGTGAAGAGGACCGAACCGTTTGGGCCACCGTTCATTGACGTGGCGGCCGCCAGACCGGGCATCACGGACCAACCGGCCATCGGCATGGCGCGGGGGTCGGCCAACCACAAGACGCGATAGCCACCGGGGGTGGCCGGGGTGTAGGCCGAGAGTGATTCGGCCGCTGAGGTCTGCGGCAGCGAGTAACGACCGTCAGTGGCGTGGGTCAGGATCGGCAGTGGGACGAGCATGAGGGCCACCGCCGTCAACACGCCGGCGATCTGGGGCCATCCGAGGGCCCGTTCATTGAGATCGTGTTCGAGCACGGTCACGGCCACGCCGACCATCACCGAGAGAATCAGACCGACCAATATCAAGAGACCTTCGACGTCGGGCGCGAAGGAGCCCGTCAAGTTCCGAGCGACCGCAACGGTGAGGAGCACGACGAGGGCGAGGACGATGAACCACTCGTTCACCATGGTTCGTCGCTCCCCACGTGCGAGGAGTACTCCCCCGAGGACGACAATCGGAGCGGCCCAGCTCAAGAGACCCTGACCGAAGACACCGTCGGCGGCACGAACGATGTGGGAGAAGTCGAGGTTGGACCAAGCGCCGAGCGGCAGACCGAAGACGCCGAGGGCGCGACGCCCTGCCAACACCGTGTCAATCGTTAAGGGGGCGAGCAGGAGTGCGGCCCCCATCACCATTTGACCGAGGGTGCGCCACGGCATCTCGAGCCGTTCGGCGTTCGGGGTCAAGCGGTTCGCGAGCCACAGGGCAACCACGACGAGGGCCACCAGCACAAAGACGACGGGAGCGAAGGCGCCGAGCATCGTCATCACGATGACGGCCTTGGCGATCTGACCGGCCCGGGTGCGGCCCCACTGGCGTGAGCCGAAGGGCCGTGATGGTTCGTACGGGTAGGCACGGAAGGTGCCGACATTTAAGAGGGCCAGGACGCGACGGAGCAGGAAGGGCAGGCCGGCGAAGATGATCAAGAGATCGGTGCGGCCCTGCTGGAGGAGATTCACGCCGACGGGCATGGCCATGTACGACAAGGCCGCAAAGAGTCGGGCACGATTGGAAATCACGTCACGCAGCAGACGGCCCACGCCGTAGACACCGATGGGCACGGCCAGAATCAACACGGCCCGCGGCAACATACCCATGCGACCACCGACGAGGGTGCCGGCCGCGGCGATCAGGCCGTAGCCCGGCATGCCCGGCGCACCGGAACCGACCCCGTTCGGCGACCAGGAGGCGAAGAAGTGGTGCCAGTTGGCCCACCACGAATCGAGGGGAATTAGGCGTCCGACAATCGGTAGGTGGGCCGCCACCAAGTTGCGGGCCCCGATAAACCAAACGAGAATCGCCACGACCACGAGGGTGAACTGTGTCCGGAAGCCCTGGAAGAAGTTGCGCACCGAGACTTCGGCCGGGGCGTCGCTGGCGTAGAGATCAAAGTCGGGGTTCTCGGAGATCTCAATGGCCGTGGTGGCCGAGACCTTGACCTTGGTCGTGACTGGTTCGAGGAACTGCTCGGGGATGGTGCCGCGGGCGATGTCAATTCCTTCGTGGAAGAGACGCTGCAGGAAGACCTGGGCCCGACTCGATCCCGAGACTTGGAGGAGACGAATACCACCGTCGGAAAGGACCCGCAGTCGGAAGTTGAACTCACGACGGCGGCGAATCTCGTTGCGGTGGCGAAGGACGAAGCCCCAGGCCCCGGAGACGGCACTGACGCGCTCGTGGTCTCGGCCGGCCGCGGCAATCACGAGTTCGGCGAGGTCGAGCACGGCGAGGAGGGGCAGAATCAAGAGCAGGGAGAGACGGCCCCAACTGGAGAACACGGTCATCAACTGGTGGCGACGACGCAGCTCTTGCACTGAGATGCGGCGGGCGCCCTTAGCCGTGGCGGCCCGGCGGCCCGAGATCAGACTCTGACGGTGAGCGACGACGGCTTCGGGGGCGACGATGACGCGGGCTCCGGCGATCTGGGCCCGCCAACAAAAGTCGACGTCTTCCCCGATGAGGTTGATGGCCTCGTTGAAGCCCCCGAGAGATTCGAAGAGGTCGGCACGAACGAGCGTTACCCCACCGGGTGCCACAAAGACGTCGCGCTCGGCGTCATGCTGACCGGCGTCGATCTCGCCCTCTTCGATTCGTTCGACCACGGCCCCGAAGCGGTCCAACATCTGACCGACGTGCACGAGGGCCGATTCATCCTCATACCCCACGAATTTGGGTGAAACGACGGCCGCGTTGGTCCGGTAGGCCGCCTCCACCAGGCTGCGCGTGGCGTTAGGACGGAGCCGTACGTCGTCGTGGCAGAGCAGCAGGAAGGCCGCGCCCTGGACGGTGCCGATGACGTTGTTGGCGGCCGAGGCGTAGCCGTTGTTCTCGGGGAGAATCTTGACGAAGGCCAGAGGGGCAATAGCGGCCACGCGGGAGGCGATCTCGGACGATTCGCCGTTGGCCAGCACCAAGATGCTCAAATCCTCGTAGTCCTGGGCCACCAAGGAGACCAGTGTGGCCTCTAAATCAGGACCAGGACCCGTGGTAACAACGACGGCCACGACGGCCGGAGCTCGAGTATCCATCAGGGTATTGAGGCTAGTTCGGGGAGCCCCGAAATTACGGGTGCTAACTTTTGTTTGCAAAGTGGTATACTTATGTTTACAGAGTGAGGAAAGGAACCACTATGGGAGACATCAACACAATGGGCCGCGAGGCCGCCGCCAAGGTACGGGATTTCGCCGCCACTAACCCGACGGCCAAGAAGGCCAAGGACGCGATCTACACGATCGTCGGACTCGGCGTCATCGGCGCCCAGAAGATCAACGTGGCCGCCAAGGCCGCCCGCACCAAGGTTGACGAGACCTTCGATACCGAGGGTCTCAACGCCGCGGTGAAGAGCACTACCGCTGACATCAACGCTGCGGTGAAGAACACCACCGCGGACATCAACGCTGCGGTCAAGAGCACTTCGGCCGACTTCACGTCGACCGTCAAGCGCACTGCGGCCACCGTTGACGCCAAGGTGAACGAAGTAATCGCCATGGCCGAAGCCATCGTGGTGCCCTACGAAGAGAAGCTGCCCGCAGCGACTCGCGAAGTGGCGGCCAAGGTTCGCGCAATGAGCACCGCGGCTCGCGCCAAGGTCACCGAGGCCCTCAACGACGAAGTCGTTGTTGAAGCGCCCGTCGTTGTCGATGAGTCGGAGACGACTCCGGCCTAGTTGGTCGCTGAGGCGTTGGTCACATCGGCAACGATGTCGGCCAACGTCTCAGACCACGAAATCTCTGGTCGCCAGCCAGTCGCCGCTTCCAACTTGGAGGCGTCACCGCGCAGCAGCGGCACATCTACCGGACGCAGCAGCGCCGGGTCTTCCACGAATCGCAACTGGGGATTGACCAGTTGGCGCAGTTCGTCAGCCACGTCCTGCATCACGACGTCGCGTCCCGAAGCAATGACGTAGATCTCCCCCGCCACCCCGCGCTCGACGAGCAGGCGGTAGGCGCGAACGACGTCGCGCACATCGGTGAAGTCCCGACGCGACGTCAGGTTGCCCACCGCAATATCGGTTGTGCCGCTGCGCGTCGCAGTCACCATGCGGGAGGTGATACCGGGAATAAAGAAGGACACGTTCTGGCCCGGACCGACGTGATTAAAGGGCCGGGCGATCACGACGCGCTGACCAAAACCGAAGACGGCCTGCTGGGCGAAGATCTCACCGGCCAACTTGCTGGCCGCGTACGGCGAGGTGGGACGGGCGGGGGTCGTTTCGAGCAACGGCATCTCGTCCGGTGTGCGGGGACCGTAGACGTCGGCTGAGCTCACAAAGAGCACGGTCGCCGATGGCACTACTTCGCGAGCGGCCGCCAAAACGTTCGTCGTGCCGGCCACGTTCACTTCGACCACGGCCGAGGGATTCGTCCACGAGGTGCCCACGTGACTGAGGGCGGCGAGGTGATAGATGGCCTCGGGCTGCGCATCGGCCACCGCGGCCAGCACGGCCTGGTAGTCCGTGATGTCGAGAGGTAGATCGAGAATGGTCACCGTGTCACCGTGCGACTCGAGGTGAGCCTGGAGGTGTCGACCGACGAAACCATTTCCGCCAGTGATGAGCGCGCGCATGAGACCGAATGCTACTTAGGAATGCTTGACGAGTGAGCCGTAGAGCGCGCGGTGGGCGACCACGGTACGCTCCCAACTGAATTCCTCGGCGCGCGCGCGAGCCCGTCGGGCCAGCTCGTCACGTTCGCCGGCCGTGCTCAGTGCGGTGCTCGCCATCTCGGCCGCCAGCGCCGGAACGTCACCGACCGGAACGAGACGTGCGGCCGTGCCGGCCACCTCTTGCATCACGGTGTCGGCCGAGGTGATGACCTGGGCCCCACAGGCCAGTGCTTCGAGCACGGGCAGCCCAAAGCCCTCACCGCGGGAGGGGTAACAGACGGCCCGCGATGTTCGCATCAACGTCGGCACGAGTGCATCGTCGACGTAGCCCAGGCGGCGAATGCGATCGCTACAGGGATGCTCGGCAATCTGTTGGGCCAGCCCATCAGTCCCCCACCCGGCCTGACCGGCCAGCCACAGCTCGACCTCGGGGTCGTCTTGAGCCACGAGCGCAAAGGCCTCAAGCAACAGGTCGAGCCCCTTGCGCGGTTCAAAGGTGCCGAGGAAGAAGAAGTAGGGGACGTCACGAGGTAGTCCGTGCGCGGCGAGGCTGTCGCTCTCGGCACTGTTCAGCGTGAAGCGCTCCAAATCGACACCGAGCGGAATCGTTGTAACGGGCACGGTCGGCTTCACAATCTCTTGCAGCAACGAAGTCGTCGTCTCGCTAATGGAGATGAGGGCGTCGGCGTGCCGGGCCGCGTAGCGAATGGCCCGCTGAAAGAAGAGGACCTTGGATCGCTCGTGCCACTCGGGGTTGGTAAAGAAGGTCAAGTCACAGATGGTCACGACGGTCGGTCGCGTGCGGAGTCGAGGCATCGTGTAGTGCGGGCCGTGCCACACGTCGGCCTCAACTTTTGAGGATCGACCGAGAGCGACGGCCTCGTAGAGCAGACGGGCCGGACGGGCCCGGGGCACGATATCTACCACGTGGGCCTGCGGCGACCACTGCGTCCACCGGGCCGCATCGCCCACTTGGGAGACCAGGGTCAGTTCGCACTCGTCGTTCGCGACACGAGAGGCCAATTCCACGACGTAACGCCCGGCGCCGGCCGGCTGGGCCGGAACGGCGGAGACGTCCAGGGCCAGTCTCACTGCCAGCCCGCGATGTGCTGTTCGGCCATAGAGCTCCACGTTAATGAAGCGACCGAGGAACGGCGGGCCGCCTTGTGGGCGTCGTCGTCCGGGAGGGCGATGGCCTGCGTAAGTCCTTCGGCGATGCTCTCCACGGAGAGGGCATCGACGGCGACGACATCGCTCCGGCGTTCACAGCTGGGCACGGCCGTCGAGGCCACGACGCGGGTGCCAACGTTGAGGGCCTCGAGCGGCGGGAGTCCCCACCCTTCGGCCAGGGGGACGTAGGCCAGTAGCGACGCGCGCGCGAGCAGTCCATTGAGCACCCCGCGTTCGACGGACCCGAGCGAAATCTCACCGTCGAGGTCCACCTGGCCCCAACCCGTGGGGCCGACAAAGACCAGGGGCCCGAGTTCGGGAGTCTCGCGGCGCGCCAGGCGATGGGCCTCGATGAGGCGAGGGAGGTTCTTGCGGGGTTCAATGGTTCCGGCGCACAGGGTGAACGGTCCAGTGATGCCGTGGGTCTCCAACACGTGCGCGGCGGCCTCGCTGCTCAGTGCACTGGTGCGGTCCAGCCCCAGGGTGATCAGATGGATACGACTCGTGGCCACCCCTTCGGCCGCCACCCGTTGCGCCATAGTCGGCGTGGTGACGAAGATACGAATGTCCTCGCGGTCGCGGACCAGTTGAAATCTCGACTCGTGGAACTCACGACCGCGCGCCGTCGAGCTCTCCGGCTGATCGCGCCAGACAAAGTCCTGGAGCGTGACGGAGCGAATGACGTCGGCCCGGGGAGGGCCAAAGGGTCCCGTCAGAGTGGTGGCGTGGATTACCGCGGCCTCGGGCGATACGCCGAGGTCCGAGTTGGCCCAGCGCTCGGCGTAGTAGCGCAGGCGCAACTTTTCGGCGACCGTTCCCCATCGCGAACCACCGACGACGGGTGGGCCGACCTCTTGGACCATCCACGCACCCTGGTGCTCCTGCATGCCCGCGAGGAGTCCTCGTACGTAGGTGCCGATACCACCCGGCTGGGGGCGGCGAAGTTGGTCCACACTGATAGCTACCGTCTTCACTTCGCCCGACTTTCGTTCACGGCGTCACGATAGAGCCGTTCGTACCGTTCGGCCACCACCGGTGGGGAGAAGTCCACGGCCCGCACGTTGCCGGCCGCCACTAAGAGTTGGCGGTGAGACTCGTCGGCGAAGTTACGCAAGACGCTCGCGATGATCGCGTCGTGGTCGTAGAGCTCGACCAGATCGGCCGCTCCCTCGAGGAGTTCACGATTCACGTCGGTCGACGTGGCGACCACGGGAATGGCAGCGGCGAAGGCCGCCACGGGGAGCGAGGGAAAGCGGGCACCGTCGGAGAGGTGCAGCACGCTGTGCGCCTCCCAGAGGAGACGCCGGGCCCGGGTACGGGAGCGAACGATGACGTCGGGGCACTCGGCCTTGAAGCGGGCGCCGGCCTCACGGCTGGCCAAAACGACGACTTGCGAACCCTGGGCCTTAGCCAGCTTGACCAGTTCGGGCGCTAACTCCAAGAAGAGTTCGGCCGTGCCCGTCACGCTGACCAGCAGGGAGTTATCTACTTTGGGACGACTCTTAATGGCCACGGCCGGATGGGCCACGGCGATGTCCTGGTTCTCAATCTCGAGGACCGACTGGACCTCGCGTCGAGCCGCGTACGAGGTCGCCACAATCTGAGCGCCGCGGTCGACGGAGCGTCGGAGTTGTTCAATGCGCCACCGTCCGGCCGACTCGTCACGGAGCGGTCGAAGGTCGTCGACCGAGACCAGCAGCGGGGTGCGCTTGGTCGGCGGCACCAACGTGCCGGCGACGTGCAGGACGTCGAGTGGCGGCAAGAAACTATCGATAGCCGGACCCCGGCCTCGGCGCCACAGTGGTCGCAAAACGCGGGGAAATGTTCGCACGACTCCGTCGACTGGTTCATCCATCTTGCGGGTGGCGAACGTCACTAAGTCAATCGTGCGTTCTTCCAGGGCGCCGACGAGATTCATCATCGTGTCGCCGAGAGGTTCGAGCGATCCGGCGAGGTCGAGACCGACGCGCAGGTTCGGTTGAGTCAATTCGACACCAAGCGGCGGTGCATCTCGTTCGTCCACGTGGGCCACAGGTCCACGGCCCACTGACCGAAGGGCTCACTGCTGAGAGCTACAACGGCCACCTGGGCCACGGGGTCGATCAACAGGAGTGAACCGCTCTTACCGAAGTGGCCGTAACTGGTAGCCGGCCACTCCGAGCCCATCCAGTGATCTTTGGTGCCCTTGACTTCGGGACCGAGGGCCCACGGGCAGGGCGAGAAGGAGCCGAAGCCGGGCACGACGCCATTGAGTTCGGGGAGGTGCGTGGTGCGCATGCGGGCGAAGGTCTCGGGACCGAGGAGGTCGCCGCGGAGCCACGTGGCGGCCAACGCCTCGGCCGAAGCCAGTGAACCGCGGAGTCCGGCCGTTACGGAACCGTCGTCAGTCACGTCGTTCATACCGAGGGGCGTGAGGAAGCGATCCTTGAGCCACTCCAAGGGCGGGCGATCTTTGACGACGCGCTGCACCACGAGGTCGTAGCCGTAGGTCGAGTAGATGCGACGCTGGCCGACCGGCTGCAGAGGGGCGGTGGCGTCGATACCGACACCCGAAGCGTGCGACAACAGATCGGCCACGGTGGAGTTTGCGGGACCGATGGGCGCGTCGAGCTTGAGGTACTGCCAGTCGTGCTCAATTCCAACGGCGACGGCCACCACCAGCTTGGAGAGGGAGGCCCAGTCGTAGATCCGCTCGCGATCACCCTCGGATGCCACGGTTTCGAGTGACCCGTCCCGCAGGGCGAGGAGTGAAACTGCCGAACCCGAGGGCCAGCCAGCCAACAGTGATGTCGTCGTCATACTTTGGAATACTACCGACCTCGCCTCTAAGGTCAGGGGCGTGATAACTGTCCTATGTGGTGGAGTCGGTGCCGCGCGCCTGCTGCGGGCCCTGCGCACCCAGATCGACGAGCGCGAAATTGTGGCCATCGTCAACGTGGGCGACGACCTCGAACTGCACGGACTGACCATCTGTCCCGACATCGACACCATCACCTACACCCTGGGCGGCCTGAACGACGACGAACGGGGTTGGGGTCTTAAGGACGAAACGTGGCGCGCCATGGGACGCCTCGGTGAACTGGGCGGTGAGTCCTGGTTCTCCCTCGGCGATCAAGACCTCGCCACCCACCTCTACCGGACCCAGCGCCTGCACGAAGGGGCGACCAAGCTCGACGTCACGGCCGAACTGGCCGAAAAGCGCGGACTCACCCTGCGCATACTCCCGGCCTCCAACGACGTAATTGCCACCCGACTCGACACCGAAGTCGGCGACCTCTCCTTTCAGGAGTACTTCGTCAAGCACCACCACGGCGTGACCACGACTGCCGTTCGCTACGTCGGCGGCGCCACCGCGACACCGGCGCCCGGCGTACTCGAGGCCATTGCGTCAGCCTCCCGCATCATCATCGCCCCGTCGAATCCCATTCTTTCGATTCAGCCGATCGTCGAGATGCCGGCCATCGCCGAAGCACTCAAAGCCCGTCGTAACGACGTCATCGCGGTGACACCACTCATTGGTGGTGCGGCCCTGAAGGGACCAGCCGATCGATTGATGAACGAGTTGGGCCACGAGGCCAGCAACGCCGGCATTGCCCGCTACTACGCCCCGTACGCCGCCACGTTGGTCATCGATGAGGTCGACGCCGAGACGGCTGCTGACGTCGAAGCGGCCGGCATGCGCGCGATCGTGACGACCACCATCATGGCCAATCCCCTCCACGCCGAGGCTCTCGTTCGCGAGCTCCTCGCGTGAGCGCACTGCAGATCTGGGCGTTACGCGGCGTCCCGGAGATCGCCGAGAACGATTCACTAGTTGAGGCCATCGTTAGTGCACTGGCCACGTCAGAGTTGACGCTCCAGGATGGGGACATCCTCACCGTCACGAGCAAGGTGGTCAGCAAGTCCGAGGGTCGCACCGTGCCCTTCGACGGCACCGACGAGGACAAGGTCCGCCTCATTCTCCAAGAGTCCAAGCGGGTGCTTCGTCGCCGGGGCACCCTGCACATCGTGGAGACGCATCACGGCTTCATCTGCGCCAACGCCGGAATCGATCTGTCCAACACGGCCGAGAACACGGCCGTGCTGTTGCCCGTCGACCCTGACCGTTCGGCCCGTCGAATTCGTGGCGACCTCCAACGTCGACTCGGCGTCTCGGTAGGTGTCATCGTCACCGACACCTTCGGTCGCGTCTGGCGCTCCGGGGTGACCGACGTCGCCCTCGGGGTGGCCGGCATTAAGCCCGTGCTCGACCTACGGGGTACCACCGACGCCACGGGTCGCGTACTGGAAGCGACCGAAGTGGCCGTGGCCGACGAGATCGCCGGGGCGGTCAATCTCGTATTGGGTAAAGCGGCCGGCACGCCATTTGCGATTGTGCGAGGTATTGACCCCACCGTCTTTGGTGAGGGCAGCGTTAGCGAAAACATGATCCGACGGGCCGCCGAAGATCTCTTTCGTTAGTGGGTGCGGTAACTGGCCCAGGCGTCGCTAATCAGCGTGTCGAGGTCGGAGTAGCGAAGTTCCCAGCCGAGGACCGCTTTGGCCTTGTCGTTACAGGCCACCGTGGCCGCTAGGTCACCCGGGCGGCGCTCCGTGCGGCGAACGTCCAACGTCTGGCCGGTCACTCGCTCCACCGCTTCAATCATCTGCAGGTTGGAGTACCCCGTCCCGGTGCCGAGGTTCAGCACGAGGTTGTTTTCGCGATTCAGTACGTCGAGGGCGAGGATGTGCGCGGCCGCCAAGTCCTTGACGTGCACGTAGTCACGAATGCAGGTGCCGTCGGGCGTCTCGTAGTCGGTGCCGTAGAGGGAAACAAACTCACGATCACCGGCGGCCACGGCCAGCAAGATTGGAATGAGATGCGTCTCGGGCATATGCAGTTCGGGGTGAGCCAGGGTGCCACCGGCCGCGTTGAAGTACCGCAACCGGGCCACGTTGATGCGACCCTGACGAGCCAACCAGTCGAGGGCCTGCTCCACCATGTACTTGGACTGGCCGTAGGGGTTTTGGGGTTCGACGTGGTGGGTCTCGTCGATCGGCAGCGTCACTTCCGGTCCGTAGACGGTGGCCGTGGAGGAGAAAACAAACTTCGCCACCCCTTGTTCGACGAGCACCTCGAGCAGCTGTAGTGACTCGGCCACGTTGTTACGGAAGAACTTCTCGGGAACGTGCATCGACTCGCCCGCTTCGATATGGGCGGCGAAGTGAATGCAGGCGTCGAGATGGCCCAGGGAGCGGATAAGGACCTGGTCGCCGCTGCGACCTTCGTGAAACTCAATGCCGGCCGGCACGTTGTCCGGGGAGGAGGAAGAGAAGTTGTCAATGCCGACAACGTCGTGTCCAGCCTCGAGCAGGAGTTCGGCCGTGTTGGACCCAATGAATCCCGCTACTCCCGTAACGAGAACTCTCACTCGGGTCCTCCGAGGCGGACCTCACCGCGCAAGATAGATCCACCGGGCACCGTAACGCCGCCGCCGATAACGCAGGTGGCCTCGAGCGTGGCGCCGCGACCGATGATGGCGCCGGGTCCGATGATCGAGTCACGAATGGTGGCACCCTCCTGCACAACGGCTCCGGGCAGTAGGACGGAGTTCTCAATGGTCACGTGGGACGCAACAACGCAGTCGCGGTCAATCGTGGCGAGCGACAGCGTGGCGTTAGTCACCTGGGCGCTCTCGTGGACCCAGTTGAAGTTGGCCACCGGCGTCGCGAGCGGCACGGGGCGACGGGACTCCAAGATGTCCCGGTGAGCTTCGAGGTAGGCCTGCGGGGTTCCGGTGTCGAGCCAGTAGGAGTCATCGGCTAGGGCGTAGAGCGAACC
>CANBVQ010000029.1 GCA_947372925.1 Acidimicrobiaceae bacterium | reverse complement strand
ACCGGGGTGGCCGGTCCCGATAGCCAAGATGGTCACGCCCCGGGCACCGTATTTATTGGTTGGTCGCTCGGTGCTGAAAGTGGGAGCACGATGCTGCACCTACCCGGTGACCGCCCTCGCATCCGTGCCTACAGCGCCATTAGTGGACTCGACGTCCTGCGACGCGTCCTTGACGGTCAGCGATAAGTTCACAACCAACCAACTAGGGAGCAGTTATGAGTTCACTTCGCCCACACGTCGACCCCGAAGAGCTGGGGTTTGATTCCCACCGTCTCTCCCGCATAGACGACTTCTTTAACGACTTCGTCGACCAGCGCAAGCTTTCCGGTTGGCTCGCCACCGTCTCACGCGGCGGTCAATTGGCCTACGTCGGCAAGGGTGGCCACGCTGACCGCGAATTGGATCGGCCCGTCCAAGACGACACCATTTGGCGCATCTATTCAATGACCAAGCCCATCACCACGATTGCGGCCATGATGCTGCACGAAGAGGGCAAGTTCGATCTGAATGATTCGGCCGGCAAGTGGATTGAAGCCCTGCGCGAGCCCCGGGTCTACACCGGTGGAGCGCCAGCCAATCCCACCACGGTGGCCGCCACGGAACCAGTTCGGATCTGGCACCTGATGAGCCATATGGCTGGTTTGACTTACGGCTTTACGTACGGACACAACGTCGATGCCATCTACCGCCTGAAGGGTTACGAGTTCGGCTGGCCGAAGGACGCCACGCTCGAGCAAGCCGTGAACGACTGGTGTACCTCACCGCTGCTCTTCAATCCTGGCGAAGCCTGGAACTACTCAGTGGCCACTGATGTCTTGGGGTATCTCGTTGAACTGTGGAGTGGCATGAGCCTCGGACAGTTCTTTCAGGAACGGATTCTCGGCCCCCTCAAGATGTACGACACCTCTTTCTTCGCACCCGAAGAGAAGCACGAACGCGTCGCTCAGCTCTACGTCCCAGTAAACGGTGAGGCCTTTCCGTACCCGAAGATGGGTCAAGGGGCGTATCGCGAAGGCTCCCTCGAGTCGGGAGGCGGGGGACTCGTTTCAACTGCGCACGACTACAACCGTTTCTTGACGATGCTGCTCAACGGCGGAGAGCTCGATGGGGTTCGCCTCGTTAGCCCCCGCACCATTTCGCTCATGACCGAGAACTTCCTGCCCGGTAATCAAGACCTCACCGCAGTGGCGCGCGACTCGTTCTCCGAAACCGAAATGTCGGGAATGGGCTTTGGTCTCGGTTTCGCCGTTTTGATGGATCGGGCGCGTAACGCCACGGGTGCGGCCGAAGGACTCTTCACCTGGGGTGGGGCTGCGTCGACAACCTTCTGGGTTGACCCCGTCGAAGACTTGACGGTCACCTTCTTCACTCAGCTTTTACCGAGTTCCACCTACCCAGTGCGGCGCCACTTGCAACAGGTTGTCTACCAAGCACTTGTCGATTGAGGGCACCCCATGAAAACCTTCAATTTGGAATTTGCTTTCGAAAAAGAAGAGCTGCGACGCTTAGTAGCGCGACACCTTGTGACACGAGGCAAGATCGCTCTAATCATCCTTTTGCAATTGGTGGCTGCGCTTGTGGTACTTGGCACAAAGAACATCGGGGCTTTGTTACTCGGTCTGGGTCTGTGCTACTTCGTCATCAATCCAATAGGAATTTGGATAGCCATCTCGCTAGCTATTCGAGCCGCTGGCCCCGACCTTCGTGCCTCTCGGCATTACACATTCACGAGCGAGCAGCTGTCAGTTACACAGGATGGTTCAACCGCGACCAATCGCTGGTATCTATATTCAGGTGTGACAGAGACGAAACGTTCTCTCATACTTCACATCCGAGATTCGAACCGTCTCATTGGCATCCCCAAGCGAATTTTCCAAAGTCCTGAGGAGTGCGCCGAGGTTCTCGCGAGCGTTAGATCTTGGATTAGCGCTGCCACGGAGTCTAAGTAAGACTTCAAGGCTTGACTAATACAGCCTTTAATCAGGTATTTTAAATTTTCCTCTAAATAATCCTTGAAGCGAACACTTGTTCGTAGTACGTTGCCGTTGACGGAAACCGACCGTTGTCACAGTGGATTTCTACGGTGGGTCCATGACAAAGAGAGAACAGGTACGTGAGATGGCAAACGAAGATCGCAGCAAGGCACTCGAAGCAGCGCTCGGACAGATCGAGAAGCAGTTCGGTAAGGGCTCCATCATGAAGATGGGCGACAACTTGAGCATGAACGTTGAGTCGATCTCAACCGGTTCACTTGCACTCGACATGGCACTCGGCGTCGGCGGTCTGCCTAAGGGACGCATTGTTGAGGTCTACGGTCCCGAGTCTTCTGGTAAGTCGACATTGGCTCTTCACGTCGTTGCCGAAGCACAGCGCAATGGTGGCGTCTGCGCCTACATCGATGCCGAACACGCGCTCGACCCGGTCTACGCCCGCGCCATCGGTGTCAACGTCGACGAGCTCTACATCAGCCAGCCCGACACCGGTGAACAGGCCCTGGAAATTGCTGACACGCTGATTCGTTCCGGCGCGCTCGACGTGCTTGTAATTGACTCCGTTGCCGCCTTGACTCCTCGCGCCGAAATTGAAGGCGAAATGGGTGACAGTCACGTCGGACTGCAGGCCCGTCTGATGAGCCAGGCGCTTCGCAAGTTGACCGCCAATCTCAACAAGTCCAACACCATTGCGCTCTTCATTAACCAGCTCCGCGAAAAGATCGGCGTGATGTACGGCAGTCCTGAAGTGACACCTGGTGGGCGTGCGCTGAAGTTCTACTCTTCGGTGCGTTTGGACATTCGTCGTATTGAAGCGATCAAGGACGGCACTGAAGTCATTGGTAACCGCACCCGCGTCAAGGTTGTGAAGAACAAGGTCGCCGCACCGTTTAAGCAGGCCGAATTCGACATTATGTACGGACAGGGCATTAGCCGCGAAGGCTCCGTTTTGGAAGTTGCCGTGGAGCTTGGATTTGTCAAGAAGGCTGGTGCCTGGTTCACCTACGAAGGTGAACAGTTGGGGCAGGGTCGCGAAAACGTAAAGGGCTATCTCCGAGAGAACCCTCAGCTGATGTTGGAAATCGACACCCGCGTTCGTGAACACCTCGCCAACTTGCTCAAGCCAGTTGACGTCGACGCCGACCTCGAGATTGACGCCGACACCCCCATCTCTGCTGAGTAGTCAACAGTCGCAACACCTCACACGATGGTTGGGCTCCGGCCTCCGAGTTTTCCTTCTTTTACTCGGACATCGTGTGAGGTGGTTGCCAAACTTCGCACCGGGCAATCACCGGTAGCGTTGTTTCGTGAGACTTCGAGGATGGCGACGCCGCCGCTTAGGTGCAGTGATTCGTTCCATTCGTTCTTTCCTCAACGACACCGCGATTGTGGGTCAAGAGGACAACTACGCCAAAACGTTTCATTATTTCGGTGCCGGTGCGGCCCTCCTTGCTCCGCAAGGCGTTATTTACAACGAGGGCTATCTCTCCATCGGAGACGAGACCATGGTCGGGCCCAGCGTCTGCCTCACGGCCGGTATGGGTCCGGGGCAGACCATGCTTTCGAATCCAGTGGTGCGCATTGGTCGCAAGTGCATCATCGGTCGAGGTTCGCACATCATCGGACATTGGTCTATTGAGCTCGGTGACGAGATTCAAACTGGCCCCTACGTCTACATCACCGATCAGAACCACGGCTACGAGGACATCGACGCACCGGTGGGGTGGCAGGCCACCAAAGAGGGTGCCGTCAAAATTGGTTCAGGTAGTTGGCTCGGCGCCAATGTCGTGATCTTGCCGGGCACCACGCTCGGTCGTAATTCGGTCGTGGCGGCTGGAGCGGTTGTGCGGGGCGAGTTCCCCGACCATGTCGTGCTCGGGGGAGTACCGGCTCGGATTCTCCGTCACTACGACGAGGCCCGGGGCTGGGTGGACGGCGCACCACTGAATGGCTAGTTCGAGCTGGGGCCTTGATCTCTCTCCACTGCGGGTGTCGGCAACATATCGCCGCCTCTACGCCTCGGGGTTTGTAACAAACATTGGAAGTCAAGCGACGTACGTCACCGTGGCTTTTCAGTTGAAACAGCTGACGAACTCGGCGTTGGCTGTAGGCATCATCGGCCTCGTGGAGTTAGCGCCGTTAATCATTTTCGGACTGTACGGGGGCGTGATTGCCGATCACTTCAATCGCCGCACCATAGTTGTGGCCTCTGAAATTGGCTTGATGTGTGCCGCTATCGCTCTCGTCGTCAATGCTTCCGTGGCCCATCCGAGCAGTCTGGTCTTATATATCGTTGTGGCGTTCGCGGCCGTGGGCGATGGCCTCCAAAAGCCCAGTCTCGATGCGCTGAATCAAGAGCTCGTGCCCCACGAGATTCAGCGCCAGGCGTCGGCGCTCGGAATGTTTCGCTGGACATTCGGCGCCATCGTGGGCCCGGCCATTGGTGGTTTTGTAGCCGTTGCGTTCGGCTGTCGCGTTGTCTACATCGCTGACGTGGTGACCTTTGCCATTTCACTGGGATTCCTTCTGGGCATTAAAGCGGTGGTCCGCCCCGAGCGAGAAGGTCGCCCCTCGTTTGCCAGCCTGCGCGTTGGTTTTGCCTATGCCGTTGGTCGTCGCGATCTCCTCGGCACCTATCTCGTGGACCTCGCCGCCATGATGCTGGCCTATCCCATGTTCATGCTTCCCTTTGTCGCCGATCATTTTCACCAGACGTACGCCTTGGCGTTGCTCTACACCGCCATGCCGTTAGGGGCTCTAGTGGCGAGCTTGACGTCGAAGTGGACGGTGCGTGTTCATCACTACGGTCGTGCGGTCGCACTCGCCGCCGCACTCTGGGGGGTCGGCATCGCCATCTTTGGCTGGACCTCTTCGTTGGTCATCGCCGCATTGGGGCTGTTCTGGGCCGGTGCCACGGACTCCATAAGTGCCATGTTTCGAGGCACCATGTGGAATCAATCGATACCGCCGGACGTTCGAGGTCGCATGGCCAGCATCGAAATGCTGAGTTACTCCATCGGTCCTCGAGTCGGACAGTTCCGGAGTGGTGCCATGACGGCAGCTTTCGGGCTGCGTGCATCGCTGGCTCTCGGGGGACTGGCTTGCGCTGGAGTCTGCGCGGCGCTGCCTGCGGTGTTGCCGGAACTGTGGAATTTCGACGTCCGCTCCAATGCGGATGTGGCCAACGTTGCGGCGATTCGCGCC
Organism: Acidimicrobiaceae bacterium; assembly: GCA_947372925.1. Lineage (GTDB taxonomy): Bacteria > Actinomycetota > Acidimicrobiia > Acidimicrobiales > RAAP-2 > RAAP-2. The sequence goes on along the minus strand of CANBVQ010000029.1, from coordinate 7,401 downwards.
CAAGAAGAGTAATTACAGACCTCGAGCGCAGAAGTGGCGGACTAGAGCAAGGGCTTTACGGCAGTTTGAATAACGGTCTTTAGGTACTGCACGTAGCTAGCCGAAGCGTGTCCCTGATCAAACTTCGTGATGTAGTCGCCAACGACGGCAGAGCAGGTCTTCGTCGTGCAAAACCATTGATGGGTTGGGATGAAGATCGTATTGGTGTCGCGTGCGGCATTTTTTTCGGCCAGCTGGTGACCAGTTACCGTGGGATTCGTATACGAGGTTGCGCAGGATTGGACCTTATTCAAATTCATCGAAAGACATTGACCGGGCCTGACGTTCCCCCAAATGAGGTCTTCAAAGATGGCCACCCGTGTTGTCGCAGTTTTCAGTCGAGTAATGGTCGAGACGAGCCCGTCATGCCAAGCAGCCGACGAGAATGAATGTTGGTTGGCGTCACCGATGAGCGCAGTTCGCTCGCCAAGCAGTACGAGATTGGGATGCAGGTTCGCAATCGTCGCAATTTGCTGGGGTAGCCATGTGTTGCAGAAGTCGAAGTCTTGGAAGCCCAGAGGTTCGTATTGGACATTAACTTCAGCAATGTGGCAGCTGGCGTGCCAGATGACAATCAATTTGAAGTGGTTCGCGAGCGCAATCGGAGCGAGGGCCGGCAGCCACTGCGATGCATGGGAGTCTCCAAAGAGCACAACAGTGGTCTTCGAGTTGGCCGAACCAAAGACGCACTGTGTGGCGGTATCGCAGCCGGGATTACTCGAGATTGGGTAAATCCGCGCGACTGTATCTTGGGATGAGTTGGGAATCGCTGCGAGAACTTTGGGGGACACCTTCAAGATTTTTGGTGAATTCGCCACGGCGGTCGCGACCTGACTGGCTGTGCCGCTCGGTGGTGTGACGGCGAGCGCCGCAGTCGCGGCGAAACAGGTGATTGCCAGGCTGATCGTTATGGGCCGTAATACACGCATCGAACAATCGTAGGACAAGGTGCTGATGCCCCGAAGGGCGCGAGGAGAGGCGCAAAACGCTCTAACCTCACACCATGGCCACAACGACTTATCTCGTCACCGTGAGTGGTCCCGACCGTCCTGGAATTGCTGCCTCCCTCTTCGCGGCCGTCTCACCTGAGCACTATCCCGAAGTAGAGATTTCCGACATCGCCCAGATAACAATTCGTGGCTATCTCGTCCTCTGTGTCGAAATCACGCTCGATGACGCGACGGCTCCCGAGACCGTTCAGGCCGAGATAGTTCAGGCCGGAGTCCGGGACGAAGGCGTCCAAGTCACGGTGGTGCGTGTTGAACCTGAAGAGTTCCTCAACGGCAAGCGTCTCTTGCTCACCGTGTTGGCCCCCGCCGTTTCGACCGATGCGCTCGGCACGGTTTTTACCGCCATGGCTGCGTGTGGAGCAACGTGCGAGCGGATCGTGCACCTCGCTAGCTATCCCGTTGACTGTTATGAACTAGTCGTTCGAGGCCCTAATCACGCCACGCTCCGTGAGGTGCTGACGCAAGCTGCCCGCCAGGCCGGTCTTGACGTTGCGGTGCAGCGAGCTGGTCTTCACCGCCGCTCTAAGCACCTCGTTGTCATGGACGCCGACTCAACGCTGCTCCGCGATGAGGTGATTGACATGATTGCCGAAGAGGCCGGCTGCGCGAGTGAGGTAAGTGCAATCACGGCATCGGCCATGGCCGGTGAGATTGATTTCGCCGAGTCACTCCGCCGCCGCGTTCGCCTCTTGGCGGGCCTCGACGTGGCGATGCTCGACGAAGTTCGCGCCAAGCTGCGACTCACCCCCGGCGCTCGAACTCTCATTCGCACCCTCCAACGTCTGGGGTATGTCCCCGCGGTCGTTTCGGGAGGATTTGTTGAGGTTCTCGAACCGCTACTCCGAGATCTCGGGGTTGAGTATCTTGCGGCCAATCGTCTAGCGGTAGTTGATGGCCGGCTGACCGGTGAAATTGATGGAGAAATCGTTGACCGCGAAGGTAAGGCGCACGCGCTGGCCCGTTTTGCCAACGAGATTGGCGTCCCTCTCCAGCAGACTGTCGCCATCGGTGATGGCGCCAACGATATTGACATGCTCTCGCTGGCCGGACTCGGGATTGCCTTCAACGCCAAGCCCGTAGTGCGTGATCACGCTGACGCGGCGATCAATGTGCCGTACCTAGATGCCGTGCTGTACTTCCTCGGTATTAGCCGAGAAGAAATTGAGGCCGATTCATGAGTGTTCCCAATAATGCCGTCGAAGTACTGATCATCGGCTCTGGTTTTGGTGGGCTCGGCATGGCCATTGAAATTGATCGCCGTCGTCTGGGTTCGTATCTCATCTTGGAACAGGCCGATGGCATTGGCGGAACCTGGCGTGACAACACGTACCCCGGTGCGGCGTGCGACGTAAAGGCCACGTTGTACCACTACTCGTATGCCCCGTGGGCGTGGAGCCGTACGTACCCTCCGCAGTCGGAAATCTTGGCGTACATCCGGGCCACGGCCGATCGCTACCGAGTCACGCCTCGCGTTCTCACCAATAAGTCAGTGGTCTCAGCTACCTGGAAGTCGGAGTGGGGTCTGTGGGAAGTGGTCTGCCAGGACAACACCAAGTACCACGGCCGTTATCTCGTCGGCGCGACGGGACAGCTGAATCGTCCTTCCGTCCCCGAGTTCCCGGGGCGTGAGACCTTCGCCGGTCCCCAGTTTCATACGGCTCGCTGGGACCACTCGGTTGATCTAGCGGGCAAGCGGGTGGCGCTGATTGGCTCGGGCGCCAGTGCGATTCAAGTTGGACCCGCTATTGCGGAGTCGGTGGCCCAACTTGAAATCTTCCAACGTTCTGCTCCGTACGTCATGCCAAAAGAAGATCCTGAGACCACGGTCGGCCAACGTCGCCGCCAGCAGTACCTCCCGTGGACCACGCTCTTTAGTCGCCTTCGGTCCTACGTCTTCGGTGAACTCTTTGGTGCCGGGCTGGTGGGCAAGAAGGAGATTCGAGCCAAAGCGCGGGCCCAATGGGAGACCTACGTCACTGCCGTCGTGCGAGACAGTGAGTTGCGCGCCAAGATAGAGCCCGATTACGAAATAGGTTGCAAGCGCGTTCTCTTGGCATCCGATTGGTACTCCACGCTGCAGCGAGACAATGTTTCCCTCGAAACTTCCGCCATTGACTCGATTACGCCTCGAGGCATTAAGACCGCCGATGGCGTAGAACATGAATTCGATGTGCTGGTCTACGCCACGGGCTTCTCGACCACCGACTTCCTGGCTCCCATGCAGATCACTGGTCGTGAGGGGCAGACGCTGCGTGATGCCTGGGCCACCCGACCGATTGCGCACCGAGGTGTAACGGTCCCAGAGTTTCCAAACTTCTTCGTTCTCTACGGTCCAAATACCAACTTGGGCAGTAATTCGATTCTCTTCATGTTGGAGTCTCAGATTCAATACGCCGCCCATCTCATGCGAGCAGCCAACGATCGAGACTGGCGTGGTATCGAAGTCAAGCCTGCCGCTCTGGAAGAGTGGCGCTCCATGATCGATGACGAGTCCGGTGAAACTGCGTGGCTGCAAGGTTGCCAGTCTTGGTACACGGTCAATGGCGTCAATACCAACAACTGGCCGAAGAGTTCGTGGCAGTACCACCAACTTTTGCGCTCGGTAGATCTAACGAACTACGCCAACGCGTCGTGAGCCGGCATCTGCCGGTAGCCCCGCAGCGCCTCGCTATGGCGGGGCTCAAGCGACTGGTTTTTAATCCGAACGTTGCGTTCGAAAAGCAGCGTGCTCGTCTTCGGATTGCCACTCAGGCCAGCGGGGGATCAAAATCGTTTCGGTCCCTGCAGGTTGCGGGCGTCCCTTGTGAGGAGTACGCCCCCACCGCAGTAACCACCGACACGGTCATTGTGTATGTGCACGGAGGCGGTTACTGCGTGGGCTCGCCGGCCTTAGGTGCTCCGTTCATTACTGCCTTGTCGGATGCGTTGGGAGCCAAGGCCGTGCTGGTTGACTACCGCTTGGCTCCGGAATTTCCGGCGCCGGCTGCGGTCGACGACGTATCGAACGTGTTGCAGAGCTTGGGCGCAAATGTGGTCGCCGTTGGCGATTCGGCGGGTGCTGGTGCCCTCGTCGCGGCATTGCAACACAACACGGCTATCGCAACCGTGTTGCTTTCACCGTGGCTCGATATTTCCGACGACCGGTTAGGCCGCTCGGACCTCATTGAGCGAGACCCCGTACTGAGTCCCGAATGGCTGGAGATGTGTGCATCGGCCTACGCCGGCAGCGACCGCCGCAACCCGCTGGCCTCACCTTTACTGGGCGACTTGAACTTGCCGCCGACGTTGGTGATTGGTGGAACGGATGATGTTTTGGCGCCTGACGCCACTCGGTTAGTTGAAGTGCTCACGCGTCAAGGAACCCACGTGAATGAATGCATTATTCACGACATGTGGCACGATTTTGCCTTGTCCGTCGGACGTCTGGAGGCCGCCGATTTTGCGCTCGACGTCGTCGTGAATTTTCTTAAACCTCTGCTTCTTCGGTAGTTCCCTACCTCTGTTATTGTCGCAGACAGGCCAATCCGGGGGGAAGTCAGTACTCATGTGCTGATGGTTTCCCCTGGCACAAGGGGGACGTATGTCACACACCAAACCACTCGTCGAAGACTTCGCTACTGATTTTGATCACGCCGATCCCCAATGGGTGAGTAACCCGTATCCCATCTGGGAGGACCTCCGCACCCGTTGCCCCGTGGCTCACACTGACCGCTACGGCGGCGCTTGGTTCCCCGCGACCCACGAGCTCGTGAGTCGTGTGGCCAAGGACACTGAGAACTTCACTAGTCGCTCAGTAGTTATGTCGAACCTTCGTCCGACTGATGAGGACCTGCCAGCGCCGATTGGTATTGCCCCTCCGATTACCTCGGACCCCCCATTTCACGCAATTGCTCGTCGTTTGGTGCTTCCCGCATTTTCTCCCGGTGTTGTGAACGCTCTCGAGCCGCAGATTCGCGCGCTCTGCAATCGTCTGCTCGACGACATGGGTGACGCCGCCGTGGTGAACGGTGGAACGCAGTTCGCGCAGTACATCCCCGTTGGCGTCATTCAGCAGATGCTGGGCTTCCCGCTTGAAGACATCGAGATGTTCCTGCAGATCGTTATTGACGTGCTCGACTCGATTGACTCGTCTGCCGAAGAGCGCCAGGCCACGGCCGATAAGAATCGTGCGTACTTCGAAAAGCAGATCCAAGACCACGTCGACAATCCCCGTGATGACTTCACCACCTACCTCCTGAACGCCGAAATTGCCGGAGGCAAGCTAGAGCTTGACCACGTCATCGGCACGATGGTCTTGACGTTGGTCGCCGGTATCGACACAACGTGGTCGGCTATCTCTTCGTCGCTGTGGCACTTGGCACAGAACCCAGACGACCTCGCTCGACTCGTAAACGAGCCCGAACTCATGGACGTGGCCGTCGAAGAGTTCCTTCGCTTCTACGCGCCAGTCACGATGGCACGCCTCGTAGCGAAGGATCATGACTTCAACGGTTGTCCGATGAAGAAGGACGATTGGGTCCTCTTAGGTTTCCCGGCCGCTAACCGCGACCCTGAAGTCTTTGAAGACGCTGACAAGTTCATCATTGATCGCCGTGAGAACCGCCACGTGGCCTTCGGTCTGGGTATTCACCGCTGCGCCGGTTCGAACCTCGCCCGACTTGAGCTCAAGGTGGCCATCCAGGAGTTCATCAAGCGCTACCCGACATTTACGCTGGAAAATCCCAGCGAAGTCACCTTCTCACCAGGGCAGGTACGTGGCGCCAGGAACCTACCAATCCGCGTGAAATAAGGGGTTACCGTAATTTCTCCGGTGTTGTTGAGGTGAGACAAAACAGGTGTTATTGTCTCACTAACGCCACAAAGGAGGGGTTGTGAAGGTAGTTATCAACGCAGATGCCTGTACCGGTCAAGGTCGGTGCTTCGGTATCGCACCCGAACTATTCGATTTCGATGACTTGGGTAATGGAGTAGTGAAGGGTGACGGAACGGTCACGACAGAACTCGTAGAAAAGGCCCGCTTGGCTGAAGCCAACTGCCCCGAGCACGCAATCTCAATCGAGGAATAGTCATGTCGATCAAGCCCCCCGTAGAAGACTTCGCGACCGACTGGGACCACACGGACCCAGCCTGGGTTGCCAACCCTTACCCGATCTGGGACGAACTTCGCGAGAAGTGCCCAGTCGCCCACACCGACCGTTACGGCGGCGGTTGGTTCCCTTCGACTTACGAACTCGTTTCAGCTGTAGCGAACGACACCGACAACTTCACGAGCCGTACCGTGGTAATTGGTAATGGTCGTCCCGGCGAAGATGCACCACCAGCACCAATCGGTGTGGCTCCGCCAATTTCCTCAGACCCACCCTTCCACCACATTGCTCGTCGTTTGATTCTCCCCGCGTTCTCGCCTGGAGTGGTTAACACGATCGAGACGTTCGTGCGTGAGTACTGCGGAAAGTTGCTTGACAACGTTTCGGCCCAGGAGATTGTCAACGGTGGTTCGGACTACGCCCAGTACATTCCGGTAGCCGTTATCCGCCAGATGCTCGGCTTCCCCGAGAAGGACGATGACTTGTTCCGTGAGTTCGTCCACATCGTTTTGGAAGGCATCGATGAGCCCGACCTCGAGAAGCGCATTGCGGACTTTGAGCCCATTCGCATCTACATCGAGGACCAGGTGCAGGACCACATCGACAACCCTCGTGACGACCTCACGTCGTACCTGTTGAACGCAGAGATTGCCGGAAGCAAGTTGCTCCCCGAGCACATCTTTGGAACCATGATTCTGGTCCTCGTGGCTGGAATTGACACCACCTGGTCGGGCATCGCTTCATCGCTCTACCACTTGGCTACGAATCCCAAGGACCTCGAGCGTCTCGTAAACGAGCCCGAGCTCATGCCATTGGCGATTGAAGAGTTCTTGCGCTTCTACTCACCAGTGACGATGGCTCGTTTGGTCAAGGAAGACTTCGACTTCAACGGTTGCCCAATGAAGAAGGACGACTGGCTGCTGCTGGGCTTCCCGGCTGCTAACCGTGACCCGAAGGCATTCCCCGACGCTGACAAGTTCATCATCGACCGCAAGATCAACCGCCACGTGGCGTTTGGTCTCGGCATTCACCGCTGTGCCGGTTCGAACTTGGCTCGCATGGAAATGCGCGTGGCCATTGAAGAGTTCATCAAGCGCTACCCGAAGTTCGAGTTGGCCGATGCCGACGCAGTGACTTGGTCTCAGGGCCAAGTACGCGGCGCCCGCAACTTGCCACTCCGGATTCTCAACTAAGCGTTATTACTCGGCTAAAACGCCCGAGTCGCTCTGGTCCGCCAGCAGTGGCTCGGGCGTTTTGCTGTCTGG
>CANBVQ010000028.1 GCA_947372925.1 Acidimicrobiaceae bacterium | reverse complement strand
CCATTGGCGATGGAACGGTAGGCGCCGGCCACGTCGTCACCGCTGGTGTCGGTGGCGAGGAATGAGCCGTCACTGTGGAGTCCGTGGAGACCGAAGCGAGGCTGGTAGGAGCCCCACTCAAAGTTGTCGATGAGGGTCCAGTGCCAGTAGCCCTGAACGTCGATGCCTTCGCGGCGGGCTCGCACGAGTGCGCCGATGTTTTCCCGGAGATACCGCTCGCGAGTCCAGCCATCGAGGCGGGGCCACACTCGTCGCTCGTCGCGGCGCACGCACATGCCGTTCTCGACGACCCAGACGGGCAGGCCATCCTGTCCGGCCTCGCGGACATAATCCAAGAACATGTGGGGGTCGGGTCGATCGTCCCAAAGGGGTCGTCCCAGCTTCTTCCACCGTCCACCGGCCGTCTTCTTCCCGGGCAGCGTGATGTGCTCGGCCACAGTGGGGGCGTAGTAGTCGAGCTGGGCGATGTCTAAGAGTCGCGGCGTCGTGACGTCGCGCAGGACCTGCTCGGTGGTGGGAAAACCCGTCTCGAGGGGAATTCGTTTGGCGGCGAGGCGTCGTAGGTAGGCCTCGAGCGGGGCGTAGATGCCCTTGCCACCCGGGACTCGTCGATAGTGCTCGGCCCGTCGTTCGCTCAACCACGCGATGCGTTCGCTGGGGGCGATTTGGTAGTGGTGAGCGTAGAGCGTGTCGAGCAAGAAGCGATCGAGTTCGTAGATCGAAAAGGAGTAGTTATTGGTGGCCACGACGCTCTCGGGCTGGATGGCCTTGATGCGTTGGTAGCCCACGACGTGTGCGGCGAGGAGATGGTCGATGGTGGCGACTGTGGCCTCGAAGTCGTTCTTGCGTCCGGGCGGGAAGATGCCGTGGAAGTACGTGTTGATGGCAAAGATGTTGATCTCGTTGCTGGTGATCCACTCGTTACAGAGATCGCCGAATCGGGTAACGGCTAGTTCGTACCAGTCGGCGAGTCGTCGCCACCCTTCGTCGTTGAGCCAGGGATCGGTGCCCAGCCACGCGGGATTGGTGAAGTGGTGCAACGTCACGAGGGGGCGCAGGCCCCGATCCCGGATTGCTTGGAGGATGGTGCGGTAGTGCGCAACGGCCGCTTCGTCAATCGTTCCCGGTGACGGCTCAACCCGCGACCATTCGATGGAGATACGGAAGCTGTCGAGTTGCATCGCTACGACGAGATCGAGCTGACGTTCGTAGTCGGTCCAAAAACTATTAGCCGTTCCCGATTTGGCGGCTCGACCGGAATCTTCCCAGTCGGCCCAGTTATTACGCGGTTGATCGGGGCCGTTGTAGCCACCCTCAATCTGAAAGCCGGCGGTGGCGACACCGAATTGAAAGGTTGCGGGCCAGGAAAGTTCATTCACGTCTTGAGATTAGTGAACATCGCTCCGCGAGAGCGATACGCTCACCTGCGTTAAGGAGGACGTATGTCAGGACCACTGCAGGGCGTGAAGGTATTGGAGTTAGCGGGAATCGGACCATCGCCGTACGCGTGCATGCTGCTGGCCGATCTCGGGGCCGACATCTTGCGTCTGGAGCGCGGCAACGCTCAGGCCTCCAGCGAACCCTCCTGGGACCTACTCAATCGTTCCCGTAACTCCGTGGCGATCGATCTCAAGAACGAAGAGGGCCGCGCCCTCGTTCTGCGACTCGCCACCCAGGCCGACATTTTGATTGAGGGCTTCCGCCCCGGGGTCGCCGAACGGCTCGGAGTCGGTCCGGACGATGTTCACGCCGTTAATCCCAAACTCGTCTACGGCCGTATGACCGGGTGGGGCCAAGACGGCCCCCTCGCCCAGCGTGCGGGCCACGACATCAACTACATCGCCATCTCGGGCGCCTTGTGGTCTATCGGCCGAGCCGGGGAGCGCCCGATGCCTCCGCTGAACCTGGTCGGTGACTTTGGTGGCGGCGGCATGCTGCTGGCCTTTGGTCTCATGGCCGCTCTCGTCAATGCCCGTAATTCGGGTGAGGGCCAGGTGGTCGACGCCGCCATGGTGGACGGCGCCGCGTCGTTGATGGCAATGACCTACTCCTTCATGGGGGCCGGTCTCTGGCAGGAAGAGCGTGGCACCAACATTTTGGATACAGGTGCCCACTTCTACGAGGTCTACGAGACGGCCGACGCCAAGTACGTGGCCGTCGGAGCGATCGAGAAGAAGTTCTACGAAGAGTTGTTGGCCGGCATGGGCCTCACCGGTGCCGAACTGCCCAGTCAGATGGACCGCACGCAGTGGCCCGCAATGAAGGAACGGTTCGCCGCGATCTTTAAGACCAAGACTCGTGACGAGTGGACGGCAATCTTTGAAGACGTGGATGCCTGTGTGACGCCCGTGCTGTCGCCAACGGAAGCGGCGACACACCGACACAACGTTGCTCGAGGAACCTTTTCTACGAGTGGCACATTGCAGCCGAACCCGGCACCACGTTTTTCAAAAACGCCCGGTGCAATCGGGGCACGCCCAACCTCGCCGGGTGCGGGCACGAGTGAAGGACTTGCTCGATGGGGTGTTAGCAGCGAAGAGATCGACACCCTCGGTGCCGCTGGCGCGTTTGGTTAGACGTTAACGACCGGGCAGGTCAACGTCCGGGTGATGCCACCAATCTTTTGGATGGCGCTGATGACGAACTGACCGAGCTCATCGAGATTCGGGGCCGTGCACTTCACGATGACGTCGTAGGGGCCGGTGATCTCGTTGGATTCGCCGACGCCGGGGATGGCACGGGTGGCGTGGACCACTTCACTGGCCTTGCCGACTTCGGTTTGAATCAAGATGTACGCGCTAACGGTCATTGGTCTGCCTTTCCTCTCCCTCTATTGTGCCGTAGTTTTCGAGCGGCATCGTTCAGGCCTTATTTATTCGGCGAAACGGCGACCGTTGTGCCAGGCGTGACACTCCGAACAGCGGTAGGAATCCAGGTCAATCCCATTGATGGCAAAGGTGGCCGCCGCGGCCTGCCGAGCCTCGAGCTCACTCCGGTAGGCATTCTTGGGTTTGCCCTGCTTATCGAAGTGGGGTGAAGAGATGGCGAGGGGGCGCAGGACTTTTCGCTTCGGGCCTCGACGTTTCATACCGTTGAGATTACTTTCGGTCTCTAGGATTGGCGGGTGAGCACCTTCGCCGACACCGTCACCGAATTGGTGACCACGCCGCAGATTGACGACGGCGATCACGAGCGCTTCACGCACATTGTGCTCGAGGGCTACACCCCCGACAAGAAGGATGCCGATTTCGTGCCGATTGGCAACTCCGTGGTCGAAGGCATCATCAACTCGTCGGCCGTGAAGGCCCTCTGCGGCAAAGTGTGGGTGCCCGGTCGCGATCCTCGCAAGTATCCAATCTGCCCCACGTGCCGAGAAATCGCAGTTTCAATGGGCTGGGACGTCCCCCAGGGCTAAGCGCTGGCCGCGAGGCGCGCCGTAAAGAAGTTCAAGAGCTCATCCATGGCGTGTGTTGTGGGCGAGCCGGCCTTGTTGTCTTGTCCGTCGGTAAAGACCGAGTGGGCATCGGCGGGATAGCCCCACTCGTTGCCGGGCGTCGAATCAATCTCAACGCCAATAAATCCATCCCCGAGAACGTTGCGGAGATTTTCGAATCGCTGTCCGGGGGAGAGCTTGTCGCCACTAAAGCGATAGGCCATCACGCAGACCCCGTTGTCGGTACGGGCCTTGACCTTGGCCATCTCTTCGGCCGAGATTCCGGGATCGGACTTGTGACGATCCTTGCGACCGAGCGGTAGTGAGGGCTGACTGAGGACGGGGGCCACCACGACCGGGTCGACCATCATGGCTAAGGCAAAGCCACCCGTGAGGCACATGCCAATGACTCCAACTCCCGGTCCACCGTTGGCGCGGTGTTCGTATTGCGCTAGTTCGTTGAGCCACTTGGTTACCCGGCTGGACTTACCGGTGGCAAAGAGGGTGAACTCACGTGAGACGCAGACTTCCCCGAACGTCTTGAGGAACTCGCCGTTGCTGGCGACGTTGCCGTCGCGACCAAAGAGGTGGGGGATGGCCACGCTGAAGCCCTGGGCTACGACGCGCTTCGCGAAGGTCACCAGAGAAGGCGTAATGCCGGGCATCTCGCTCAGGATGAGAACGGTCGGTCCCGAACCCAGGCGGTAGACGTCGCGTGTCCGACCGAGGGCCGTAAAGGGAGTCTTGGTGAATGCTTCTAGAACTGCGGGATTGCCCTTGGTCATGACCTTCTCCGATACGAAACGCGGGTATTTGTTCGTAGGCTACTCCCGAGGATTTCGGCGAGGAGGCTTCTTGTGGCCGCAGTGCGAGTATGGCGTCATCACGACACCGATCACCCTGGCCTCATCGGCGACGCCTTCGCAGCCCGGGGCTATGAGCTCGAAGTCGAACTCATTGACGCACTCAATCCACCAACTCCACTCGACAGTGTCGACATCTTGCTCATCTTGGGCTCTTCCGCGTCGGTCTACGACCCCGCCGCCCAACAGGCCTGGCTCGCCAACGAGATGGTCGTCTTGGGAGAAGCCATAGCCCAAGAGATTCCGGTGCTCGGAATCTGCTTTGGGTCCCAGATGCTCTGTGAGCACTTTGGTGGTCGTGTCGAGCGAGCCCGCGAAGGTGAAGTCGGCTGGTTTGAGATTAAACCCATCGAAGGCACTGGCATTAGTTCGGGCCCTTGGTTTCAGTATCACTTTGATCACTGCGTGCTCCCCGCTTCGGCCACCGTCGTGGCGGCCAATCCCCGAGCGGTCCAAGCTTTCACAATTGGTCGCAACGTGGGTGTGCAGTTCCACCCCGAAGTCGACGCGAGTCAGCTAACCGATTGGTTCTTGGATGATGAGGCCGCGCGTAACGGGACTATTGATGCCGCCTCGCATATTGCTGAAGCGACAGCGAACCACGAACGACTCGTGCGCGACGCTGATGCACTCGTGGCCTGGTTCCTCCACCGACTGCAGTCCTAGTCGTGGCCTCCATCGTCATTTTGACTCGGGCCAAACTGCCCGGACGGACCGGCCCGAGTTCGGCCCGCTACGAAATCGGCCGGAACAACGCCCTCGCCGAATCGTTGACGCTGCGCGGTCACGAGGTCGTGATGTGGTGGGATGAACCACTCGGCCCCTGCCTGCTCGAGTCTCCCGACTTGGTGGTGATTCGCAGTGGTGGCGAAATCAATATTGGACGGGCCCGCGGGTTTCAAGGTCAGGGCGTCCTGGTGTTAAACGATCCCGAGGCCCACTGGCTCTCGAGTGACAAATGGGCCACGGTGGACCTCTTGGCCCAAGGCGGCGTGGCCCATCCACAAACAGTCCTCGCCACCGGGCCGATGCCGGGGGCGCAGTATGTCTTGAAGGAACGGCGCAGTAGCGGTGGTCACGGAGTCTCGTTGTGTGAAGGAAGTGCCATTCCCCATGATGAGCAGTTCGTGGTGCAGGAACGAATTCACTGGAGCGACGACCTGCGGGCAATGGTCGTTGACGGTCGAGTCGAACACTGGCTCCGTCGTCGTCCGGCCGCAGGGGAGTGGCGCACCAATATTGCCCAAGGGTCCCACTACAGCTCGGCCCTCGACGTTTCACCGCAGGCCGAAGCCCTCGCGCTGCGCGCGGCCCGTGCCTGCAATCTCCTCTGGTGCGGTGTTGATCTTCTCGAAGTCAATGGTGAGTGGACCGTGTTGGAGGTCAATCCCGGCACCACCTTTCACGGCGTCACGCGCGAAGAGGGTCAGGCCATTGTGGAATCGGTCGCGGACGCTATCGAGCGCACTCTGCCCTGATTCCTAGAGGTAACGCGACCGCCCTCTAGGCTGGTCCAATGCTCGATCGTGAAGAAGTGTTGATTGAGCGCGTGGCCAATGGTGGAACGGTGGCCCACGCGGCCGACGGACGAGCCGTCTTTGTCCGCCACGCCGTTCCCGGTGAGCGTGTTCGAATCGAATTCACCGAAGAGCGAGCCAAGTTTCTTCGTGGCGACGCCGTCGACGTCGTTTCCGCCAGCGAGCACCGCGTCAAGGCGCCGTGCCCCTACGCGCACGCCGACGGATGCGGTGGCTGTGATCTCCAGCACGTCGCCGCTGAATACCAGCCGCAGTGGAAGGCCATGCTTATTGCCGAACAGCTCCGCCGCGTGGCCCATTTGGAGTACGAAGTAACGGTTCAGTCGGTAGGGGACTCCCTGCTCGGCACCCGGACTCGACTTCGCTGTGCCGTTGATGACATGGGGCACTTGGCCATGCGAAAGAGTCGCTCGCACGAACTGCAGTCCATCGCCGGATGTGTCGTTGCGAATCCCGTTTTCACCGAAGGTTTCATTTCAACCTGGGATGGCGCTGAAGAAGTTGAGATGCGCGCCATCGGTGATGGCCCGGCCTTTGCCGTAGTGACGTTTGAAGACGGTGCTCAGGTCACGAGTGACTTAGACGGCCTCATTGACGAGGAGCCTCGTCGCTCCTCGGTGCTCGTTGGTAAGAACCGTTTCCGCGTGAGCGCTAACTCCTTTTGGCAGTCACACGAACTGGCCCCCGAGCTGTTGACGAAAGCTGTGATGAAGTTTGCGAAGCCGCGTCCTCGCGAGACGGTGATCGACCTCTACGCCGGCGTTGGCCTCTTTACTGTCCCCCTCGCGATTGCCGTCGGTCCTGAGGGCCACGTCACGGCGATTGAGACTTCTGATGCGGCCTGCGCCGATGCCCGTCGCAATGTGGCCGATCTGCCACAGGTCTCCGTGGTGGAGAAGATGGTCAATCGTCGCCAAATCATGGAACTCGTGCCGGCCGATTCAATCGTGGTCCTAGACCCTCCTCGTAATGGCGCCGGTATCGAAGTAATGAAGGCTCTGGCCAAGGCTCTTCCTCGTCGCATTGTCTACGTGAGTTGTGACGCCGCCACGTTCGCTCGCGACATTGCAGTTCTGCGCGAATCTGGTTACGAACTGGGAGACCTAGAGGCCTTCGACCTCTTCCCGATGACTGAGCACGTCGAGCTCGTTGGGGTACTTGACAGGCGCCCGTAATGGGTAGATGCTGGCACTAAGGCCCGATATGTGGTCGGGCCCGAAAGGGGTCCACCATGCCACTGTCCAAGCTTGATCACCACCATCGCGTCACCGCGACCAAGATTTTCGGTCACCCGCTCAGCCACAACATTCAGTGGCACGACGTCGAATCCCTGCTCGAGCGAATCGGCATGGTTTCGATTTCCCATCGAGGCAATATGAATGTCACGATCGGGGAAGTAGTTCATTCACTCGGCCGGGTTCGTGGTCACGACCTCTCCGATGATCAGGTCATAAAGGTGCGGCACATCTTGAAGGACGTGGGGATTGACGCCTCGGCGGCCTAGCGGCGCGCTTCCTTCCGTACAATGCCTAGGAGACTTCGAGAGGAAAACGTGTCCGTTATCGATGACTGCCTAGAGCACAATAAAGAATTCGTCCGCACCTTCGCCGGTCCCATGCCTCTCGTGCCGGCCCGCCACCTGGCCGTGGTCGCCTGTATGGACTCTCGTATTGACGTCTTTGCCTGTCTGGGACTCGGCCTGGGCGAGGCCCACGTCATTCGTAATGCCGGCGGTGTGGTCACCGATGACGTACTGCGATCACTCGCTATCTCGCAACGAAAGTTGAAGACGCGAGAAATCATCGTGATTCACCACACCGAATGTGGACTGCAGACTTTTACGGACGAAGCCTTTAAGGATGAGCTCGAGCAGGCGACCGGCTCGAGGCCAACGTGGGAAGAGAAGTGCTTCACCGAGGTAGATGCCAGCGTGCGTGAGTCGGTACAGATGCTCCACGACAGCCCTTTCCTGGCCGACGTTGAGCACATTCGCGGATTCGTCTTTGAGGTTGCCACCGGCGCTCTTCGAGAGGTCACGCCGTAGTCCTGTCACACGGTCCCGTAACCCTGATGAGGTGACCGGACGCTTGATGATTGTCTATACCGTGCCACCCTGTGAGACGCCGTGGCTGCTCTATCGGGGCTACGAGGGACAGACACTGGCCGAGATGGAACTGCTGTGGACTGACGCTGACGCTCCAATCTTTAATCCCGACGTAGCCGTTTTTCTCGAAGATTTTCTCTATCGAAATTTCCAAATGGTTTTGGATTCAGATTGGCACTACGAGATTGAAGATTGGTGGGCCTACGCCACGGTAGTCATTCCCAAGCCTCCTGAGGTCCAAGTTGCTCGCCGCTACGTCTATCGAAGCGTGACCGAATTACCAACTGATGTCTCGACGGCCTACCTCGTCGATCGCTGCATTGGTAGCAATGTGATTGCCGTCATTCGTAAGGCAACCGTTTTACCTAACTGTCAAGACGTCATCATTGACATGATGCTGTCGGAAGGTAATGGGTATCGGGCTGGCACATGGCAGACCGCGAGTGCACCTGCACTCGAGAAGTCGCGAATCGCTTATGGGGAGCACATGAGAGAGATGGATTCTTGATCAGAACTTCGTAGAATCAAGCCATGACCCAAACTCTCGAATATGTCGACGTGCTCGTTGTTGGAGCGGGACTCTCGGGAGTCGGTGCAGCCTGTCATCTTCAAAAGGAAGCCCCG
Source organism: Acidimicrobiaceae bacterium (assembly GCA_947372925.1). GTDB lineage: Bacteria > Actinomycetota > Acidimicrobiia > Acidimicrobiales > RAAP-2 > RAAP-2. The sequence continues at coordinate 4,323 of CANBVQ010000028.1, read as the reverse complement.
AAGCTGACTTTCGCCATCGTTGAAGCACGGGCCGTCAGCGGTGGAACGTGGGACCTCTTTCGCTACCCGAATGTTCGAAGCGACTCGGACATGTACACGCTTGGCTATGAGTTTGAACCCTGGCTCGACAAGAAGTCGATTGCCGATGGTGACTCCATCCTTCGTTACATCCGTGAGACGGCCGCCAAGTACGGGGTCGAAGAGAAGATTCAGTACAGCACCAAGGTGACCTCGGCCAGTTGGCATTCGGGTGAAGCGAAGTGGACGGTGGGACTCGTGGACAGCGAAACGGGAGCCGAGCGCACCATCAAGTGCAACTTCCTCTGGGGCAATACGGGCTACTACCGCTACGACGAAGGATTCCGTCCTCACTTTGAAAACGAAGAGTCCTTCACTGGTCAGATTGTCCACCCCCAGTTCTGGCCCGAAGATCTGGCGATCGATGGTAAGCGCGTCGTCGTCATTGGCAGTGGCGCCACCGCGATGACGCTGGTGCCGGCACTAGCCCAGACGGCCGGGCACGTAACGATGCTGCAACGCTCGCCAACGTACGTGGCGGCTCGGCCGGACGTCGATGCCTTCGCCAACTTCCTCCAATCGAAACTGCCGGCCAAGATGGCCTTCCGCCTTATTCGTTGGAAAAACGTGACCCTCAGCACGCTGGCCTTCCAGCTCAGTCGCCGGCGCCCCGAAGTAATCAAGAAGGCTCTACGCCAGGGGGCCATTGACGCGTTGCCCGAAGGCTTCGATGTCGACACCCACTTCTCGCCGGCCTACAACCCGTGGGATCAACGGCTCTGCCTCGTGCCCAACGGTGACCTGTTCGCCGCCATCAGTGCTGGCACGGTCGATGTAGTAACAGAACACATCGAGCGTTTCACCGCTCACGGGATTGTGTTGAAGTCGGGCGTTGAAATCCCGGCCGACATCATCGTGACGGCCACCGGTCTATCGGTGCAGATGCTCGGGGGGATGACGATTGACCTCGACGGTACTCCGCTTGATATCTCCACAACAGTGGCCTACAAGGGCATCATGCTGACCGGCGTGCCCAACTTGGCCATGACCTTCGGCTACACCAACGCCTCCTGGACGCTTAAGGCCGATCTCACGGCCCGCTACATCTGCCGTTTGCTCAATGAGATGAGGCGACAAAAGAAGCGGACTTGTACGCCCGAGTTTCCAAGTAGCGGGACCTCGGACATTCCCTACATCGAACTGGCCTCGGGGTACATTGCCCGCGCCGCGAATCAGTTGCCGAAGCAGGGTACGAAGATGCCGTGGCGTCTCTACCAGAACTACTTCTTAGACACTGCTCTCTTTCGCCTGCGCCGAGTCAACGACCACATGAAGTTCTCCTAGGAGTAGCGAACCTCATCCGAAGTGCTGGCCTGGTGGTTGGCGACGGCTCCGCGAATATCGGCAATGAGCTCATCAATCAGTGGTGCGTGCACCGGTGAGAGCATCAGATGCAGACCCTTCGGGTCGGAGTTGCGGTTCGCGTGCCAACCGCGCGCCTCTAAGGCGTCGCCAACCCCAAAGAGATCTAGCGTCGAACTCGACAGGGCTAGCAGCGGTCCGATGGGTTCGCCAACTACGTCGATGCCGTCGATCGCATCAATCGCGCTACGAAGTCGGTTGGTGGCCTCCACCAAGGTGGCGGTGATCTCGGTGAAGCCTTCAATGCCGAGATACTTGATGATGGCCCAGGACGCCACGACGGGAGCGGCCGCGCGAGCACCGGCGATGGCCGGGGTGGCGTAGAGGCCAGATCCCCACTCGGAGTAGAAGTATGTCTGGAGCCAGGCCCAGTCGTCATCGCGGTGCAAGATGACCGATGAACCCTTCGGGGCGAAGCCGTACTTGTGAATGTCGACGGAAATCTCAGTCACACCGGGAACGCGAAAGTCCCAGAGGGGAATCTCAATGCCGAGCTCCTCCATGAAGGGGAGCACGAAGCCACCGATGCAGGCGTCGACGTGACAGGCAATGCCGTTCTCGGCGGCCAGAGCGGCCAGTTCTTCCACGGGGTCCATGGCACCGTGCGGGTAGGAGTAAGCGTTGGCCACAATCACGGCCGTATTGGGATTGACCAGTTCGCGTGCGGCGGCCACGTCGGCCCGGAAGTGCTCATCCAGAGGAATCTGTACCAACTTCATGCCGAAGTAGTGGCCAGCCTTGGCGTAGGCGGGGTGGGCGGACGCGGGGGCCAAGATCTCGGGGGCCGTGATGCCGCGGGCCTGAGCTCGCGCCCGGTTGACGAGCATCGACATCAAAATCGACTCGGTACCACCGGAGGTCACCGATCCGGCGTGGCGCTCGGTGGGCGTGCGGTGGAGGAGATCGGCCGTCATCTGAATGACTTCGCGCTCAATCGCATTGAGCTCGGGAAACCGCAGGGGATTGAGAGCGTTGTGAAAGAGGAACGACTCGTAGACCTCACGGATGAGTTCTTCGACGTCTTCACGTCCCGAGGGGTAGACCAGCCCGAAAAGGCGACCGGCGTGGATGTCGGGGTCGAGTGATCGACGACGCTCGAGTTCGGAGAGGACTGCTTCACGACTTACGGGTGCTTGGTTCACAGTGCCACTCTACGAAAAAGCCCCGGAAAATGTTTTGAAGTTGATGTTGTCGTCACTTTTCCGTAACTCACTGGCACCAATGGGGTCGTTAACTGGATGCATGAAGGTAGGCGAACTAGATACGTTCCGTGCTCGCCCCCTCAGTGCGCACTGGAAATCGGGGTGATCACTTGTATTGTCGGTATGTGGCCCAGTCCGAAGATAATGCATCACCCAAGCCATTCTCACGTGAGCTAGGCGACTGGCTCGACTCCAACGAGCCCAAGACGTTGGGTGGCCTCAGTAAAGTCTTTGGCGAGCGAGCCTTCGCAGTGGCTGTCTTGTTACTTATGTTCCCCGCTGCGGTACCGCTACCGACCGGTGGCGTGACGCATGTGCTCGAGGTCATCGCCATCATTGTGGCCGCTGAGATGGTGATCGGCCTCACGACCATTTGGCTCCCAACTCGGTGGCGCAACCTCGAACTCAGCGGATCGCTGACGGGTAAAGCCCTTCCATTCGTGGTCCGGAGGGTGGCCTGGGCCGAGCGCTACTCCAAGCCCCGGGGCTTAATTCTTCTGCGTCAACGGTGGTTCAATCGGATTCTCGGTGCAGGACTCATTGGCCTAGCCGTGGGCGCTCTGTTGGCGCCGCCGTTTTCCGGTCTCGACACCTTGCCCGCACTCGGAGCGCTCGGCATCACGCTCGGCATCATCCTCGGTGATCTGCTCGTGGTGGGACTGGGCGCACTCTTTGGAGCGTCGGGCATCGTGATCACCGCCTTGCTCGGCGCGGCGGTGATCGACTTCTTCCGATCCATTTTCAACTGACCCAGGGCCGCCCGTTAATGGGCAGGCTTCGGTGTCAAGGCTCGCTGCGGCCGGTATGAAATGGTCAGACCGGACCATTCTGCCTTCTAGAACTGGTCCGTGGCAGAACACGATGAAACTCGGCGAGTGCTCCGAAGCTACGCAGCCGCGTGGTTGGCATCCGACTTAGAAGCGGTGCTTGACTCCTATCACGACGACATAGAACTGCATTACATGGGCACGAGTCCTCTAGCGGGAACGCATGTCGGCAGGGATGCAGCGCTTGTTGCACTCAGTCAGGCATCCCAACGCACTACGCGCCAACTTGTAACTGTTGAAGATGTTCTGGTGGGAAATTCTCTAGGTGCGTTGATTGCGGTCGAGGACCTCGGCGATCCGCCACAGCGTGTTCGGCGAGTCCTGCTTTACCGAGTTCAGGACGACAAGCTGCGAGAGTGCTGGCTGTTCGACGAAGACCAGCGCTTCATTGATGATCTTTGGTCCAAGGAGGGTTGACATACTGTCATGTTGGAGATGCGATCAGCCTGTGAGCGTTGTGAGGGCTCCCTCTCCGACGATGGAGATGCCGTCATTTGCAGTTTCGAGTGCACCTTTTGTGCAACCTGCGGTACTGAGCTCATTCACATATGTCCCAACTGTGGCGGAGAACTCGTTCGGCGGCCCCGACGAACCCTTTCCTGAAAGAAGCTTCCGTAGTGCGATGTCACGATTAGCTCGCCGTTGGTGACGTCCACCCAGGGACTACTTGAAGAACTCAAGTGACCTGTTGTCATTCGGACAACCTGGTGGAGGTGGCGGGAATCGAACCCGCGTCCGTCAGCTTCTCCATGAACATTCTCCGAGCGCAGCCAACGGGAAGTTTTCGAGAATCGACCTGTCGCTGGCGCCTGATCGATTCCTTAGTTCACTGAAATTTCCCATTCACAAGGTGA
>CANBVQ010000027.1 GCA_947372925.1 Acidimicrobiaceae bacterium | reverse complement strand
GGCGTGAAGCGGGTGATTCTGACCTCCTCGGTCGCCGCCATTCAAGGAGTCGAGTTGGGCCAAGGGTCCGCCGACTACGACGAGTCGAACTGGACCGACGTTTCGTCCGCGCTTGGTCGTGACCCGTACACCAAGTCCAAGACACTCGCCGAGAAGGCCGCGTGGGACTACATCGCGTCTGAAGCCCCGGAGATTGCATTGACCACCATCAACCCCAGCATGGTGCTGGGTGCACCCCTGGACCGCAACTACGGGACATCAGTGAGTGTTCTCGAACGAATCCTGGACGCGAAAGATCCCGCCATGCCCGACCTCGCCTTCTCCATTGTCGATGTGCAGGACGTGGCCATGATGCACGTGAAGAGTATCGACATGAAGGCGGCCGAGGGTCAGCGCTACATCGCCGCTTCGAACGCCATCACGTTTATTGAGATCGCCAAGATCCTGAAAAAGACCTTCCCCAACAAGAAGATCGTTACGCGGAAAGCACCGAAACTCTTGATGTACGTGCTCGCACTCTTTGATGGTCAGATCAAGTCGATCTTGCCGATGTTGGGCAAGCCGGTTCGGATTAACTCCAAGAAGGCGAAGGCCGCCTTTGCGTTTGACTTTATCGACGTCGAAAAATCAATCGTGGAAACGGGCACATTCTTGATGGCCGGTACCGGCAAATAGTCGGTACTCCCAGCCTCGTTAACGGGGCTGTTCACCGACAATGCTCGCCCGTTCCATCACGCGACGCTGGGGCCAGTAGTCGCTGAGGGCGAAGTGCTGCACTGCGCGGTTATCCCAGAAGGCCACTGAATGTGGTTCCCACTGGAATCGGCACTGGTACTCGAGGACGTTGGTCTGGGAACTTAAGAAGTCAATGAGGTCGTGGCTCTCGGCCGGACTTAATCCAACAATGGACTCAGTAAATGCGCGGTTGACGTAGATCAACTTCTTGCCCGTCTCACCGTGAGTGCGAACGACTGGCTGGACCGTTGGGGGGTACTTCTCGTGCATGGTTGCCCGACCCGCGTCGTCGAGGGTGTGCCCAAAGGCTTTCGTGAAGTCGTTGACAGCCTTTAGATCGGCAATCTGATCCTTCATCTTCTGGCTGAGACCTTCGTAGGCGGCGTACATGTCGCAGAAGGAGGTGTCACCTCCGATTGGTGGAATTTCAATGGCGTGGAGCACCGCCGCGGCGGAGGGGAGTGCCCGCCACGGAACATCGGAGTGCCACACATTCTCAAAACCACCGACGGTGGCTTCTTTCTCAAAACGCACTAGCTCTGGCTGGCTGGTGTTGGCGGGAATAAAGGGGTGAATCTCGAGGTCGCCAAAGCGTCGAGCAAACGCAACGTGCTCGGCAGGGGTCAAGGGCTGGTTGCGGAAGAAAATGACTTTGAAGTCCAGCAAGCAGCGGCGCAGTTCGGCCACGAGCTCATCGCTGATGGGCTTGGTGATGTCGACACCATCGACGATGCCACCAATAGTCGCACCCAATTGCTTGACGGTGAAACCGGAGTAGGTAAGAGTGCTGAGGCGCTCTCGCTCTTCGGCCAAATGAGTGACAGGACCAACCATGACCTTGAATGGCTGCAACTTGACTCGCTGCGGTTTCACTATTGCAGCGGGGTCGACTATGGAAGACATTGTGTGCTCCTTTGGAGTGGAGAGATGGTTGCGCTGACGACGTGAGACTGAGGTTCAGGCTATTACCAATCTGTAACTCGACTGCCAGGCCCCTTCAACTTTCAGGCTGACGCACCGTCGGATTGATTCGACCCGACTGTATCGCCACGTAATTGCCTCAAAAGAAGTAATTAATAGCTGCAGTGGTAGCCCAAATTGTGGTCGAAATGGTACGTTTGTTTGACGATATTCATGGCTCTTTTTAACCACCTCAGTCGCTGGCTGCAGCGATCACTTCGCGCCACGGTTGGTCTGTTGTTGTGCATAAGCACCCTCGTACTGACTACGGTTGATGCCTTTGCCGCCGCCCCAACAATTGCTTCGAGCGTCACGGCGCTTCAGCCCACGGGGGCCACCCTGAACGGCACATTCACGCTGACCTCAACGTCAGCGAGTTCGGTCTATCGCGCCGGTACGGCGAAGTTTTGCTATTCGACGAGCGCCAGCCTGTCGAGTTGTAGTGGTGGAACGGTGACGACAATTAGTTTGACGGACTCTTCATTTAGCCCGACGTATTCAACGGGATCGCCGGATACGACCTCGCACGCTATTGCATCGGTAGTCACAGGCCTCACCGCCGGGACCACCTATTACTACCAATTCTCCGTTGGATACGGCACCTCATCTGTCGGTTATTCGACGACCTCCAGCTTTCGACCCGGCTACTCCGCCACGAACACGGCAACCGGGGGGACGGCGATTACGAATGTCTCTGCCACCATCGGTGGAACGGTTAATCCCAATGGCGACCCGAACGGAACGGCTGTCACTATTTGTTGGTCCGCATCCGCATCGATGGCCAACTGTACGGGTGCGCTCGGCACCGTAAGCGTTGAGGGTGCATTGACGGGTTCGAGCGTGGTACCTGTTTCGGCCGCGGCCACGGGATTAACACCAAGCACGACGTACTACTACCTCGTCCAAGCTGTCAGTGGTGCGCCAAGTTCAATCACGACTTATTCATCAGTCGGAAGTTTCACCACGGCCGGACCGACATTCACAACATTGTCGGCGAGCAGCGTGACAAATTCGACCGCGACTCTTAACGGAACTGTGAACGCCGGAGGCGCATACGCCACTTCGGTTGTGCAATTTTGCTATTCCACGACTTCGTCAATCGCAAGCTGCTCGGGCGCCACCACGGCCGCTGGTAGTGCACCATCATTCTCTGACGCCGTAGATCATGCAGAAACGGCCGCCATTACGGGCTTGAAACCATTGACCACGTATTACGCCATCATGTCTGCGACTCAGTCAGGTGTGACTGTGTATTCGACTTCATTCAGTTTTACGACTGGTGGACCAACGCTCGCCACGTCAGCCGCCACGTCAGTTGCAAATGGAACCGTCACATTGAACGGAACGATCAACGCGAATGGCTACGCGACAACTTCGATCCAATTTTGTTACTCCACCTCGAATTCCTTCTCAAGCTCGTGTAGCGGTGGTTCCAGAGTGGCAATAAACGCATCAAAGACTTCAATTGCCGCCGGTGACTCAACGCTGTATTCGTTGACAGCCAATGTCACCGGACTGAATCTGAATGCGACCTACTACTACGTCCTGGTTGCGACCCAAGCCGGCTCGACGATTTTGTCCACCAGTCCAACGTCGTTCACAACGACTGGTCCGACGCTGGCAACCACCTCAGCATCGAATCTCACCGGTACGTCGGCGACGATGAACGGAACGATTAATCCCAATGGCTATTCGACAACGCTTCGATTCTGCTATTCGACTTCATCTTCAATCTCATCGTGCAGTGGGGCGACGGCGATAACTGTTTCCGGTGGCCCCTTCACCGGTTCTTCAGTTCAGAGTGTTTCCGCTGACATTTCGGGCCTGCTCTCGGGGACCACGTATTACTACATTTTGGAAGCGAATCAATCGGGTTCGATTGGACTTGCGTCGTCGACATCGTTCAAGACATTGGGACCAACGCTCACGAGCACGAATAGTTCGACAACTAACATCCTCCAGACTTCGGTCACCTTGAATGGAACGGTCAATGCGAACGGGACATCGACGGGTATGTCTTTTTGTTATTCGCTTTCCACGATGACCAACTGCAGTGGAAGCGGCGTTCTCTTTGCCACGGCGACGCCCGCTACGGCTACGGGCAATTCGGGGACAGCCGAACTGGCTAACCTGACGGGTCTGTCGGTAAATAGCACTTACTACTACCAACTCATTGGTACCCAGGGTGCGAACACTTACTACTCACCGGTGTATACCTTCGCGACCCCTACGCCAGGTCCCATTATGAATGTGACGACGGTCACCGCCACCGGAATCCAGTCTTCGAGTGCGACGTTGACCGGCAGCGTGAACCCTGGCAACTACGCCACTACCTCGACGTTTTGTCTCGTGACCACCCGTCCCAGTTCTGGATCGGCGAGCTGCGCCGGAGGAATCAGTGTTCGCGTGTCCGGCACTACCACCGGCACCACGACGCAAACCATTACAGCAACCGCCACTGGATTGACGGCGTCGACCCGCTACTACATGTACCTCATTGGTACCAACTCTCAGGGAACGAACTACTCAACAGTTGGCTCCAGCACGCCGCAATTCACTACGTTGGCACTTAGTCCCGTGTCAACGACACTGGCGGCAACGAATGTGACCTCGTCGACCGCGCTGCTCAAGGGAACCGTGCAGCCCAATGGCCAATCAACCACAATCTCGTTCTGTTACTCCACGTCAGCGTCAATGGTGGACTGCACCGGCGCTTCAGTTGCGGTACTGGCAAACACCTACTCGGGTACTTCCGTACAGAACATCTCACTTTCAGTGAGTGGCCTCACCGGCAATACGCAGTACTGCTATCTCATTCGTGCGGCCGGGTCCTTGACTACTTACTCTTCGCCCCTTTGCTTTACCACCTTGTCGACACCCACGATTACCGTCACTGGCACCACGAATATGGCCGACGTCACCGCCATCGCTCGGGGTACCGTCTCGGCCAATGGTTCTGCAACGACGATTCAGATCTGTTATTCCACGGCCTCGCTGAGTAACTGCCAAGGTTCCGGCACCGTGAAGTACATGACAGTCCCTGGATCGCCGTTTTCTTCATCTGCATCGTCGACAGCTTTCACGGCGACGATGCGAGGGCTCGTGGCTCAAACGAAGTACTACTACCAAGTAGTCGCCACGAATGCCGTCGGGTCTTCGTACTCCGGATTGCAGAGCTTCACGACGATTGGCGCGCCATTCGGCGTCATCACGAACTTTTATCAAGTGTCGGCAACTTCACCGATGCTCTACTACTACGCCAGTCTCTCGGGAACACAGAACACATTGGGTTCGAACACCATCACGGGTATTAACGCGCTTGGGTTTAACACGGTGGATGGATATATCTACGGTATCGATGCCAACTCGGTGCTCTACAAGATTGACAACACCGGCGGGTACTACTCAATGGGTACGGTCCAAGGACTGCCGGCGCGGTCGAATACGGGTGGTGACTTCATCCCCGGAACCAACATGTTCGTAGTGAATAACGGAACGACCGCGTGGTATGAGATTGATGTTTCAGCGGCGACACCAACGGCCGTGACGTTCACGCTGGCAACGGCCCAAGGATCGAACCCGTGGAGCGCTGCCGACATTGCCTTCCAGCAGATCGGATCTACTTTCTACGGTTACGGCATGAATGGTGCGCAGCTCAACACCATTTCATTCACCGGATCGTCGAGTACTACGGCGGCCGAAACAAGTCGTGTCGTTGTCTCGGGTACGGCCGGAGTGTTGTTGCCGACGGGAACGTATGGTGCATCGTTCTCAGACGGCAACGGCAATGCATTCTTCTTCAGCAACACGGCCTCTCAGATGTGGGAGATATCTGCTACTCAGCTAGCAAATGGTCAGTCCACGGTTACGGCCACGTTGGTCGCTACCGCAGCGCCAGCATTGGTTGGTCCCAACGACGGTGCAGCCAACCCCTACGTTCAGAACCCATTTGATCCGCCGCTGCCTCTTGATGACTCCTACAACGTTCTTCAGGGTGGCACGCTCACGGTGAACTCGACAACTTCATCGCTGCTCGCCAATGACCAGAGTGGTTTGTCGATTGGTGTTAACTCCGTCACTTTTATGGGGACAACGGTGACAACCGCAGGTACGCCAATCACAATTAATGGCGTGGGGACGCTCACGGTAACGGACTTCACTAATGGCTACTTCACCTTCGTCCCCGTTGCTGGTTACTCGGGGGCCGTGAGTTTCACCTACACGGTCATCGAGACGAGTTCACCAACAACGGTGCGCACCTCGACGGATTCCGCCACGGTATCGATTTACGTTCAGCTGCCCCAGACGGTGACATGGAGCCCAACGACATCCATCACGACCACCCAGTCGCCGTACTCACCGAGTCCGGCCAGTGGACAAGGGGCTATTTCCTACTCGACAACCAGCCCTAACACCTCGGGCTGCTCGGTTGACCCAAGCACTGGCGTCTTGACTTACATCGCTGCGGGGTCGTGCACCGTCACGGCCACTGCGGCTGGTAACGCGACATACGCATCCGCAAGCACAACGGTCACATTCACCATCTCATTGGCGGCGCAGACGATTACCTGGAGCCCCACACTGAGCTTGACTTCTGCCCAGTCGCCTTATTCGGCTCCTTCGGGAGCGTTCGCGAGTGGCAATGGCACCATTAGTTACAGCGTGCAGTCGGGTTTCACCACTACGACGTGCTCGGTTAACGCATCGACTGGCGTGTTGACCTATACGGGAACCGGTACGTGCACCGTGATTGTGAGCGCCGCGGCAACGGCAACGTACGATGCCGCGACGTCCAACTATGTCTTCTCCGTAGCGAGCGGCACCCAAACGGTGACCTGGTCTCCATCGACCGCACTAACCGCTACAGCGGGCAGCAACACCTTCACGGCCGCGACCACTACGGGCGTTGGATCGACAATTACCTACACCGTGCTTGACCCCGGTACGACTGGCTGCGCTATCGCGACCGCGACATCCCCGACCGTAACGTTCACGGGCGCCGGTTCCTGCCAGGTCCAGGCGACGGCGAGCGCCACGGCTTCGGCAGCAGCGGCGAGTGTGATCCAAACCTTTGTGATTTCCGTGGCGACTCAAACAGTGACGTGGTCGCCTACGACTTCGTACACCATGACCTCAACTTCGGCAAGCCCAAGTGCTGCCACCGATCTAGGTTCCGTCCCGATTACCTATGCGGTTACCAACGCGGGTACGACGGGTTGCACTGTGAACGCCACGACCGGAGCATTGAGTTGGACTGGCGCTGGTAGTTGTACCGTGGCGGCCAGTGCGGCCGCAACCTCGCTCTACGGCGCAGCATCCACTTCAGTAACCTTCACCATCGCGTTGGCGGCGCAAACCGTTACCTGGGCTCCAACCACTAGTTATACGGTCCTGCAGTCCCCACAATCATTGACCGCAGCTACGACAAATGGAACTGGCGCAATTTCGTATGCCGTTACGACGGCCGGCGCTGGATGCACTGTTGATGCCTCCACCGGTGCCTTGACCTTTACTTCCACGGGCACCTGCACCGTGACCGCCACTGCCGCAGCTAACTCGGTCTACGCCGCTGCGACGAGGGCGGTTACGTTCACAATCTCACTCGCTACGCAAGCAGTGACGTGGTCGCCAACGACAACCTTGACCTACCCGCAGGGTGTTTCGGGTATTACGTTGCAAGGCGCCACCACTACGGGTGACGGTGCGATTACGTACACCTATTCCTCAAAAACGAGTGGCACCTCTTCCTGTGCAGTGACGGCAGGGGTAATGACGTTTGCCACTACGACGAGTGCTTCAGGAACCTGCACAATTACCGCGACCGCCGCCGCAACCTCGATTTACGCCTCGGCGTCAACACAGGTGACCTTCTCCATTGTGATGGGCACCCAGGTGGTGTCATGGAACCCATCGACGTCACTCGCGACCTCGCAGTCGCCCTACACACCAGCTTCGGCCACCACGAGTGGCACGGGTGCCATTTCCTATGCGATCGGAACCCGCACGGGCCTCGTCTCCTCATGTTCAGTTGTGAGCGGCACGGGAGTCTTGACGTACGCCGCCACGGGCGCTGGAACCTGTTCGGTAACAGCTACTGCCGCCGCGGTGTCGAACCGGTATAGCGCGGCGTCTACGACCGTCACGTTCAATATCACGACCACCACGCTTCCGTCGCAAACCATTTCATGGATTTCATCGCCACAATCGATTTCGCCGAACAATTCGCCGCAGACGTTCACCGCAGCAACCACTTCTGGTGATGGCGCCATTTCGTACGCCGTGCAGAGTTCATCGTTGACAACTTGTTCGGTGGCCGTGGTTTCGGGAGCTCCCGTTCTCACCTTCTCCGGCGCTGGCAGTTGTGTTGTCCGTGTTACGGCGGCGGCCAGTGCCAACTATGCCGCGGCGACAACGTCGGTGACGTTTAACTCGACTCTGGTATCTCAAACCATCACGTGGGATCCAACAACGGCGTTGAATGCGAACCAATCTCCCGTCACTACTACAGCCGCATCCGCACTCGGGGGAGCAACGTTCACGTATGCCGTATCCGGCTTTACTTCGAGCACCTGTTCCATTGGTAGCTCCAATCACGTCTTGACCTTTACGGGTTCGGGTACTTGCGATGTCGTAGTGACCGCGACCGACCCCAATGGCGTCTACGCCACTGCCACGAAGACAGTGCGCTTTACGATTTCACTGCTCCCTCAGACCATCACCTGGAACCCCACAACGTCTTTGACGATGGCCACTACCACCTACACCCCTTCATTGGCGACGGTGCTTGGTGGGGCCACGGTGACCTACTCGGTCTCGGACCCTGGAACCACGGGCTGTTCAGTGAATTCTTCAACGGGTGTGCTGAGCTACACCGGAGTTGGTAATTGCACGGTGCTGGTGTCATCGGCTGCCACGGGCATCTACGCGAGCGCCACCAAGACCGTGGTGTTTGCAATCGCATTGGTCAGTCAAACAGTCACCTGGACGCCGACCTATACGACGGCCACTACATCTCAGTCGCCCTATACGCCAGACGCCTCGGCCACGGCTTCCGGAGGAACGGCTATTACGTACTCTGTTTCGAGTGCGGGAACCACGGGCTGTCAGGTCGATGCATCTACTGGCATGATTACCTACACCGGCTACGGCCAGTGTGTGGTCCTGGCGAGCGCCGCGGCGACCACGGTCTACGCCGCCGCATCGACCTCCATCACATTTAGCTTCACGCAGATTCCTCAATACGTAATCTGGAATCCGTCTCAGTCGCTCTACTTGGCTTCCCTTGGGAATTTCACGCCCAGTCTGGCAACCACTACCGGCGATGGAGCAATCACCTACAGCGTGTTTTCTTACACCACGAGCTCGTGCTCCGTGGATACCAACACCGGTCAAGTCACAGTCTCCGGTGGTGGACAGTGCACGATTTTGGCCACCGCAGCAGCGACATCCGTGTACTCGGCTGCGTCATCCAGTGTGACCTTCAGTCTCGCTGACGCACCAACCGTTTCCACGTTTGGTCCCTATGCCATCACCACTTCCGGTGGAACTATTTCTGGCTCGGTCTCATCGAACAGCAGCGACACCTCAGTCTGGATTTGCTACTCCACCTCAGCGGACCTTGCAAACTGCACGTCAGCGTCGGGATCAGTGATATCCCGCACACCAACCCCAGGATCAGTACTTGGCGCCGATGGCAATGAGACAACGGTTTCGTACGTGCTGACGGGCCTGACTTCCAAGACTGTCTATTACTACCAAGTCATGGCCACCAATGGCATTGGCACGACCTACGGCTCCGTCTTGTCATTCCAAACTGTTGGCGCCCCCACCGTGGTGACGTTGAGTCCATCCAGTGTCGGTTCCACTTCCGCTGTTGTTGAAGGCACAGTCAATGCCAACTCGGCATCCACGACCGTCACGGTCTGTTATTCCACTTCATCAGATCTTTCAAACTGCACCTCCGCGTTGGGAACTGTTACTTCGCGTAGTGCGTCGCCCGGAACACTGACTGGATCAACGACAACTACGGTGGCACTAAGTCTCAGTGGCCTTACCCCCGGGGTGACGATCTACTACCAAGTAAAGGCAGTGAACTCCAGCGGCACCGTGTACGGATCAGTGCTTTCCTTCACAACAAGCCAAGTCAGCCAGTCGATAACCGCTCCTTCGGACGGTTCGTCAACGTGGGCTAATTCGGTATCGGTCGCCACCACCAGTACCTCGGGCTTGACCCTCTCGTACTCGGTTACCGGTACCGGTTGTTCGGTGACGAGCGCCGGCTTGGTATCAGCAACGCAGACAACGGTGTGTGTCGTGACCATCGCCCAGAGCGGAAACACTTCGTACTTGGCAGCATCGTCGGTCAATGTAACAATCACCTTTACCGCACGTTCGCAGGCCACACTCCAGGTCACCTCAACCTCCGTGACGTTGCCTTCGTCATTAACTTTGACAACCTCCGGTGGATCGGGGACCGGGGCCATCACGTACACCCTGGTCTCAACGGGAACGGCACACTGTTCGTTAACAAGTGGCGTTATTACGGCTACGGGCGAAGGCACATGCACGGTGAGCGCCACTCGGGCCGCCGACACGAACTATCTCGCCACAACGTCATCAACTACGACGATTACCGTGAACGCCACGACCCCCGGCGTCCCCACCGGCGTCAGCGCCACCTCTAACGCCAACACCCAGTCCGTGGTCAGCTGGACGGCACCGAGCTCTACGGGTGGCAGCGCCATCACCGCCTACGTCGTTTCCTACTCCGGCGACGGTGGCCAGACCTGGCAGAACGCCACTATCTCAGTGACCTCGTCACCCTTCACCGTGACGGGTCTGACTAACGGCACGACCTACCAGTTCCGCGTCGCGGCCACCAATGCGGTGGGCACCGGATCGTTCTCGAGCCCCGCAGCTACCGGCACGCCCGCCACGACCCAAACAACCAGGGTGATTGCCTATGTGCGCGGTTGGTCGTATTCATCAAGCACATTGACCCGCGGTATGCAAAAGTTCATTAGGAATACCGCCGCGCAGTTGGTGGCTAATCACTGCTCGACAGTTGCATTAACTGGCTTCGCGAACTATGTAGCCAAGCCTCATTTGAGTCACGATCGAGCGGTCCACGTAGCGGCGTATCTCGCAACGGTGCTACACAATATGGGAGAGCGCTCGATCGTGATTACCATCACTCCCGGTGGAAGCACTTCTGGTTTTGGTGGTGCGACACTTAATCGCACCGTCAGAATTATCGGACGCTAAGCGCAACTTCACCGCAACTACAGCGTTTCCAACTCGTTGGTTAGGGCGTAGCTGCCATCTCGCCCAGCTCTGCAGCGGACACCGGGTCGAATGGCCCTGCGTGTGACCACAGAACTTCTCCTTCGCTGGTAACAACGAGAACGGTGATGGTTGACCGGTCGAAAATCCCGAGTGGCACCGTGAGTCTGCGAATGTCGCCGTAGACGGTCATGGTTCGTTTGAGCACCTTAGGAGTTCGAATGGCGGCGGCCATGCCACCATCAATCATCCGCCTCATGAATTTCCATGATCCACTTATTGTGGGGATTTCATAAAACGCCACAGAGGGGTGCTGTTCGACGAATTCGTCAAGCCATGGCGCCCAAGAATCAACAAGCGCTTGGTGGGAACGCGTAAAAGCAATGATGACCACGCTGGGTGAACCACTGAATGCCTCCGGCAACAACACGGTCGCTCCTTCGAGATTTCGAGCTTCGATACGGGGGAAGAAGATGCGGGTGTCCATGTACTGAACCTACGTGGGAATGGGACCTGTTTCTGTTCGCCCCTTTCAGCATCACCCAAGGTTTCGTAGTACAATACTCATGTGGACATACTGGCCTCAGCCAAAAGCACGGTATTGCTGATGAAGATATCCGCCACGCTGTCGCCAATGCACTCAGCGTCGATGAAGTAGATGAAGACCCGATTCGGTACCTCATTCTGGGCCCTGACACTGTCGGCAACCTCTTAGAGATTGTGGTCCTGGATCGACCAAACGGTCCTTGTGTGATTCATGCCATGAAGATGCGTGAGAAGTATCGATCCTTATTACCAAAAGCAGGTGAATGATGATGAGCAAACGAAAGAGTTCAGTAGAAGAGATGGCCAAGCAGGCCGAAGAGGGCTATGACGTCGATGAAATTCTTCGCCGTCGTGGGGGTCGACCTGCCATGGGCTCGGCGCCATCGAGCGTCGAATCGGTGAGACTCAGCCCCGAGCTGAAGCGGGATTTGCTCGAGCGCGCTGCCCAGCAGGGCATAAGTCTCTCCGAAGCGATTCGAACCGCACTGCAGGAGTACGTGAGTGCCAGTTAAAAGTCCGATTCTTCATAGCAAGAACGCCAAATCGAATGAGAAATTCATGAAGTTACGGAACCCTGACCTACTTTGGGTTGCATCGGCCACTTCAGTAGCCACGGGCATTGTGTGGTGCTTTATCTTTTCTGGGTCTCGTTATCGCCCTACACCGGGATTGATCTGGGAATCTACGGCTGGGCGGAGACCCCACCACCTGCTCAAATACTTGTAGTTGGTTCTTCACTCCTGGGTTTGGTGCTTCCGGTTCCAACCTTCATTCGAGGACTCAAGAGGCTCAAAATACTTGGCCGAGGCCGTGCTGTCTGGATTGCATTGTGGGCTATCGGTGGCCCGGCCGCTCTGTTAGCGGCATTTTGGGCCGGCTCATATCCAACTAACTCGTGTCACATCGCAGGCAACGTCCCTGTCCCCACTCAGTGCCCAGCAGGTAGCCCGGCGGTGGTCGCATGGGGCGAATTTGGAGTCGTCGCTTTTCTGCTTCTATTGCTGTTTGGGATGAAGCGTGTTATTTCACGTCCCCTAGAAATCAGCGACGGGCATCCGGATTCTCCGCCTACGCGGAACTGAGCACTCCCAGTGGCCTCTTTATGGACTAGATCGGCGATATGAAGTTGGGTTGTCGTCTGAATTATGGCGACAAAATCGCGAGTCGTGCAGCCGAGGTCCCAGGTCTCAGGACAAGCGTTGTCCGGCCCGAAGGAGTAAAATAATCGTGATGATTACTCCCGTTGTGTCGATTCGTCCGCTGCATGAGCAGCAGAGCGACTTGCAGTACTGGCTTGCGAAGAGCCCGTCAGAGCGCATCGCCGCCGTAGAAGTACTTCGACGTCAAATGATCGGAGAGCCCAGTGGAACTGGATCAAGACTTCAACGAGTTTGTTCAATTACTACTCGCTAACGACGTTCGTTTTCTAATCATCGGGGGCTACGCCCTCGCTGCTCACGGCGCCCCTCGCTACACCGGCGACCTCGACACTTGGCTCTGGGTTAACAGCGACAACGCTGATCGGGTACTCGTGGTTCTAGAAAGTTTTGGATTCGGCTCACTCAATATCACCCGTGAAGATCTTCTCAATCCCGACACCGTTATCCAGTTGGGTTACCCACCACACCGCATCGACCTCCTCACGGGCATCGATGGGGTTGGTTTTGATGAGGCGTGGAATCGGCGAGTGGAATTCGA
>CANBVQ010000026.1 GCA_947372925.1 Acidimicrobiaceae bacterium | reverse complement strand
AAACGAATTGCGGGTCGGCATAAGGCGCAGCGGGGGCGCCCGAGGGACGACGACTAGCGGTGGCTAGCGAGGTGCTGTTCGATGGCCTCGAGGCTTAGCCGCATGAGGTCATCAGTGCTGATGTCCGTATCTTCGTGAACGCCGCGAAGGGCAGTCAGGCTGGCGTAGCCGGCCACTACGAGCGC
Source organism: Acidimicrobiaceae bacterium (assembly GCA_947372925.1). Lineage (GTDB taxonomy): Bacteria > Actinomycetota > Acidimicrobiia > Acidimicrobiales > RAAP-2 > RAAP-2. The sequence continues at coordinate 13,327 of CANBVQ010000026.1, read as the reverse complement.
GCCATCCTCATCGGCCTGCTCGTCACTCACGTCACCCAATTGAGGCGTAGCAGCACCAAACCGTAAGGGAATCTCGCCCGACTCACCGAGTGTGAAGCCTGATTCTTCACTCCGAGTCGCCTTGATGATCCCGGCATTGGAAATGCGACCACGGCGTACGCCCTTGAGCTCGGCCGTGCTTAAGTTCGGAACGTTGAGGTTTAACAGCGTACGCTCTGGCGCGTCGTAGAACTGGTCGAGCACTTCCACTGCGATTTTGGCAGCCGTTTCGTAGTGGGTAATCGCCTCATCCCACTGCGACGAGACTGCCAAACCCGACATGCCCAATTGGGCGCCGGTGAGAATTGCCCCAATAGTGCCGGAGTGCAGCACGCTGCGGCCGACGTTGGCACCGGCGTTGATGCCACTGACGACCATAGTGGGTCGTTCGCCGAGATAGCCAATGCCACCAATGATCGTGCAGAGCGCGGGGGCGGCGTCGAGAGCGTAGGCCGGAATATTTTCGGCCCCTTCAATAACGCGACGCTCGTAGGCGACCTTGGGGTAATCGAAGATATCGCCAACGGCCGAGCTCATGCCCGAGAAGTTCCGGTTCGGAGCCACCACAATGGCGGAACGCTCCTCGGGTCTTTGGGCAACCCACTGAGAAATGGCCCGGGTGAGGGCCTGAATCCCTGGAGCATTGATTCCGTCATCGTTCGTAATTAGTAAGCGCATTAGTCGTACGATAACGGGAAGAAGCGACATGGTGGTGACTAAATGGTGAAGGCCGAAGCATTACCGAGTGGTGAGCAGATTGCGATCGCCCACGGTGACCAGCGAGCAGTAGTGACAGAGGTCGGCGCGACCCTCCGCGCCTACGTCCATGGCGGGGTGCCCGTTATTGAGGGTTTTGCCGCCGAAGAGATGGCTACCGGTGGTCGCGGGCAGGTTTTGTATCCCTGGCCCAACCGAATAGATCATGAACCGTGGGGCTTTTCTGGTCGCACGGCGCGGGCTCAAATTGACAACCCCGTGACGCTGACTGGGATTCACGGCCTCGTGCGATGGCGTCCCTTTGAGGTGAAGGCACTCAATCAAAACCGTTGCGTGCTGTCCTTGACTCTGCATCCCACGCCGGTCTACCCCTTCCTCTCCAACATTGAGATTTCGTATCACCTCGGAGACCTCGGTCTTTCGGTGACCACGACGGTAACGAACCTCGACGAAGTGGCCATCCCCTTCGCTCTGGGTTTCCACCCGTATCTGGCAGTTACGACGGACACCATCGAAGGAGCTCGCCTAGAAGTGCCGGCGAACGCCCTCGTGGAGGTCAACGACCGCCAGCTGCCAACTGGACTCATCCTGCCCACGGCCGATGGCCCCAAGGATTTCCGCTCCCTGAAATCAGTGAGTGGACACGAGCTGGACGTCACCTTCACGGAACTCATCCGCGATGAAGCCGGCATGGCCACGACCACCCTGGTCGATACCCGTGGTCACGTGGTTGAGCTCAGTGTTGACCGCAACTTCCCCTATCTGCAGGTCTACACCGGAGATCAGTTGGAGCGCGGTCGCCGTCGTACCGGCGTGGCCGTTGAACCGATGACGGCCCCACCGGACAGTTTGCGAAGTGGGAAAGATGTTGTAGTCCTTGAGCCCGGTCAACGCTGGGCCGGAACGTGGAGAGTAGCGAGTCGATGAGTTTGAAAGTTGCAGTGGTTACCGGTTCGACCGGTGGAATAGGTGAGGCCACCGCCAAGTGGTTCTCCAATCAGGGCTATGCCGTCGTGGTCAACTCCAGTCGCTCCATTGCGGCCGGTGAGGGGCTGGCGCAATCCCTTCCGAATTCCTTCTATATCCAAGGGGCGATCGGCGGAGATTTTGATGCCGATGGCTTCATTGCTCAGATCCTGGAGCGGTACGGCCAAATCGATGTTCTGGTCAATAACGCTGGCTTCACCCACGTGATTCCCCATCACGATCTCAATGCCGCCACGGTCGATATCTTCCGTCAGATTTTCGATGTGAATCTCTTCGGTACGTGGGCGCTTTCCGTAGCGGCCATGCCGGCTCTCCAGGCGAGCAGCGGCGCCATCGTCAACGTATCGTCGATTGCCGGACTACGTCCTACCGGTTCTTCAATTCCCTACGCCGCATCAAAGGCTGCCCTGAACCACCTCACGGTCTTGATGGCCAAGGTGATTGGACCCAATGTGCGCATCAACGCGGTGGCCCCCGGGCTCATCGACACCGAGTGGACGCAGGACTGGGATGCCATTCGAGGCTTTGTTCAGCAGGTCGCCCCGTTGAAGCGAAGCGGGAAGCCCGAAGACGTAGCGGCATTGATTTACGCCCTCGCTACGACGCCGTACATCACGGGTCAGGTCGTCGCGACCGATGGTGGCCTTACGCTGGCGACGTAACGTCAACTGGCGCAATGGCAAAGCGCAGCGTGGTGCAGGCGGCCAATGCGGCTGGGCGCACCACAAATGACTCCACGAGAGGAATCTTGGGCAGTCGGAGTACTTTGCGCGACCAGTCCGGTAGCAAATTGATAGCGGCGGCCACCAGTGTGGCGTAGGTCGCAATCTCGTGGGGCTTCTTGCTAACCCCCCGGAGAACAAAATTGCGCGCATCCTTGCCCTGTTCAATCAGCTCAAGTTCGGGAATGTAGGCCTCGAGATTGGCCCACAGTTCGGCCTTGGTGCGCGGGGCGTTGATAACGCCTAAATCGGTGGCGACACGCGACATCTCGTTGACGTACTGATCGGCTCGAGCGTCACTGACTATGCGGGGGCCGTAGAGTTCGGCCGCCTTCAGAAACATTGCGGTTTCGGAGTCGTGAACCCAGGCCAGCAGGTGCGGGTCAGTGGCCGAGTACCGGCGTCCGTCTGGGGCGATGCCATTGACGCCTTCATGAATGAACTTCACGGTGTCGATGACGGCGAGAGCATCGAGTTCGGAGCCAAATGTGGTGATGCCAACAAATTGGGCCGTTTGGTAGAGGCGACCGAGGGGATCTTCGCGGTAGGACGAAAACTTAGCCACGCCGGCCATCGCGAGTGGGTGCGTCATCTGCAAGAGGAGCGAGGCGAGCCCTCCAACGAGCATGGCGGGCAGGTCAACGTGCAGTTCGCGCGCCGCACCCCCGACGGGCATGTAGGACGTGGCGGGGTCGTTGCACGGTGGCGGCGGTTCCTCGTCGATACCAATAGCGGAGCGGACTCGGCGACCGGATGCATCTTGGACGCGACGAGTGAGATCGTTCACCGCGTGCTCGCCCTGCTGCTTGGCGTTCTCTAGGAGTCCCATGTCTTCACCTTAAGTGTCATAGGGCTACGAGAGAGTAGGGAGGAGATGGAGGCGACGATGAGTCTGCACGAAGAACGACTAAAAGCCCACGAACACCTACAGACAGTGACCGCAGCGCAGTGGCGTAGCTTCTTTCTCGCATCCGACGCGACGCAAGGCGCTCCCGCGGGCGAAATGCACGGGGGTGACCAGGTCTCAGGGGCGTCTGAAAACCTCCATCGAATGCCCTTCTTCGTACTCTCTCGAGAGTGGAGCCGGTGGGTCAAAGCCTTTTATGCGCAGAACATTGTTACCGATATTGCCTGGATGGAACTCCCAGAAATTCGGGTGCCGAACTGGCGGCCGAGCGATGCCGCCGAAGCGCTCGTGGCCCTAGTCCTCTACGTACGTCGTGACCGCTTTGTCGAAGGTGCTCTGGGGTCGAACATTCGGCATGGTGATGTCCAGTACGCGATTGCCAAACTGGCGGAAGAATTTCGCCCACGCAACAACGACTAGGTGCCACACTGTAGGAGTGAGTTCCGTAAAGCACGAGCGTTCCACGTCAACCGCCACGCTCAATCAAGAAGAAGTCGTGACCGAGAAGTCTTGGAACGTTGTGGTCTGGGATGACCCGGTGACACCGATGCCGGTGGTGGCATTGATCTTTCGCAAAATATTCGGTTACTCCAACAACAAGGCCACCCAGTTGATGATGACTGTTCATCATCAGGGACGCGCGATCGTCTGGTCTGGCGTACGCGATCGGGCCGAGGGTTACTGCGTAAAGCTTCAGGCCAACGGCCTGTTGTCGACCGTCGAACAGGACTCCTGAGATGGCTCGTTCCAAAATCTTTATTCAGCGGAAAGATGGGCGCATCGAAGTCAAGATCGCCCCGGATGCGAGAGAGTTTCTGAAGTCCGTCATCGATCAACTCATTGCCGCTGAATCTGATGGTGAGCATCCCTGGCACGCAGCACTGCACTCTCCAATCACTCCGGCGGCCGACAGCGATGATCCGTTACGTTCCTTCGAGCGTCAAAAGATGACAGCGACAAGCGCGGAGTTGATGCGACTGACACTGGACGAGTCTTTTCTCTCGCAAGAGGAGGCCTTCGCCTGGCTCGCTTCAATGCAGCTGGGTCTGCGGGCCCGCACGAGCGAAGCCGCCATCTTTACGGATGAAGATTTGGCGCAAGCGGACGAGTCGAGCCTGCAGACGATTCGCGCGCTGCAATTCTTCCTCTTCGAATTGGCCACCACTCTTTCGTAACTATTTGATCGTTACGCCTTTGGTGTAGGTCGACGTTGTGCCATCGGTATTCGTTACCGTAAATGTGCGTAGCCCCTTGGCGGCCGTCTTAGTAATCGTGACCTTGACCGACAGGCTGGTCGCGCTCTTGAACGTCACTGCCGTGGTGACGCCGGTGCCAGAGAACCTGACCTTGGCGCCACGGGCGAACAGCGTGCCAGTGATGGTGATAACGGTGGCCTTGCCACGAGTTAACGAAGTTGTCGAGACCTTGGAAATTGAGACGTGCGGCGCCAGAGCGAATGTGGCGACCAGGTTTACGTTCTTGCTCAGCGTCATTGAGCACGTTCGGGTAGTGGTCTTGCAGGTGCCCTCGCTACCGGCGTGGAGTTTCGTTTGCCAGCCGCTAAAGACGTAGCCGGCATTGGGCGTTGCGGTCACGTTGAGCTGGGCATTCGTTGCGACCACTTCGCCGCAAACCGTATTGGCGGCACAGGTAACTGGCGCCGTGGTGGCGTAAGCCCGGATTCGCGCTGGTTGGGCGGGGGGAGTCACGACGACAGTGCCGCCCCCTTGAACCTGAATCCCGAGTCCACGGTTCTGGGTGGTGTTAGCGATCATGTCGACGGCAATCGACGCCCCAAGGTCGTTCGGGCAGTAGTCGGCCGATGAAGCGTTCTCGGAACAGTTGGGGGTGTGGGCGTCGTCGTACGTTCCGTTGTAGGCGAAAATGTAAACCGCATTCGTTACACCCTTGTCGTCACTCAGATTCGCCGCAGGCATGGTGAACGTGGCGTCGCCGTTGATGAGGTCACACTGGTCCAGAATCTGGTGGCCGGCCAAGGTACTTCTCACGAGAGCCGAATCGGTCAAGAGATCACCGAGTGCGATTTGCTGCGACGTCGTGAGTTCGAAGTGGCACGCGAAAAAGGCGTCACCGATGGCAAAGCCAGGTGCGGCGGGAGCATTATTCACGAGCGTCTGCGTGACGGTGGTCTGCACCGGTGTCGTGCCGATGGTTCCACCAGCGGGAACGGTCGGCACAGTGGTGCCCGCGGTCATGATGAGCGAGGGGTCGGTGGGCATGGGATAGCCATTGCCCTCGGTGGAGCCGCCGTACTGGGCGAGGTGGCCCGGATTGCTGGGGTTGTCGCAGAGCCAGGTGTAACGCTGCATGCCCGGGGCCACGTTGAGTGACACGCCGAAGTGCTCGAGACCACCGACCGGAGTCGAAACGCTCCACGTGGTGAGACTGGGATCGAAGGTGGCCTGGTAGATAACGTCGATACCGGCCGTACCGTTAAAGGTGGTGTCCGTGACGGTGGGCTGGTTGTAGGTGCCCCAGTAGGTTCCGCCGACGTCAGTGGCGGAGACGCCGTCAATCTGAATTTCAAAGCCCTGGCACTCTCGGTCCGTGTTGTTAGACGTATCGAAGTTCCACAGGTAGCCCATGCCGGGGTGTCCCGAGACGACGGGTGATGCCTCGGATGGTGCGGGGCGAATCTGGACTCCCACGAAAATCACCGAGATAAGGGCAGTGGCGAGCAATGAACGACGAAGACGAGACAAGCGCATGGGTACTCCTTTGTTAGAACTCACGCTAGAAGACGAAACAACCTGGTGAAGGTTTTGGCACTAGGGCCGAATGGCCCATTTCGACACAGCGGCTCGGGCCGAGAGCACAAGGTTGCCCAGAGTCAAGCTCCAAGACTCCATGTGTAGACCGACAATTGAACGGTCGGAGTCCGTAGGTAGTGACGGCAACTGATTACGGTGACCACCAAAGTTGGGGACGTCAATCTGTCGGATATCGAGCCAGTCGATTCCACTCTGGACCTCACAGGCGGCTCTAAAACGGTTGGCGTAGGTCTTGTAGGTAGTGCCCGCAATGTAGTCGTACGTAGTTCGTTCATTGAGTCCGAGGTAAGGAACGAGAGGGCCGCTCAGTCGTCCGCCGTAGACAGGGTTGACGCAGGCCATCTTGGAGCCCTGGGCGGCCGTCCAGCCGGAGAGGTAGGTCCACGGAGCCCCGGGACGTCCGGTGAGTGCTTGCACTGGTGGCGTCGCCGTAAAGGCGTCAAAGGCGATAACGCAGTTAATCGTGCCGATGTGGAGACAGAGGGGAATGCCGGCTAGTCCGTCCTTGACGGAACGTGGGGCAGTCACGGTAAGTCCTCCACCGACGAGCTCGCTCAAAATGACACGTCGGAGTTGGCGGGGGTGGGGTGCAATCTCGCGGCGCAGAAGCTGCGAGAGCATGGCGGCACCCTGACTAAAGCCGATCAGGATGACGGGGCGGTTCGACGGCGTGGCCTTGAGGTATGCCCGCCATGCTCGTCGCACCGATTGGTAGGCCGTCTCGGCGGCCGCGTGATCTCGAGCTGTTGGCGTCGTCACCGCGAGGTGGGCCAGCGTCACCTGTTGGTACACCGGCGCGACAAGTCGGCACGTCCGAGTAAAAGGAAGCGCCATAGACCGCACGGTCTGTCGAAGCCACGGGGTGGAGCGATTCGGTGCATTCCAGGATCTGGCGGGACTTGCTGTGGGGTAGAGAAAGAAACAGTCGGCGACGGGCTTCGACTGACTCTGGTACGTGGTCGAGATTGTGGGGCCGCTGAGGGGAACCAACTTGGTGATGGTTGGACCGACGCACGTGGTGGTGCCCGTGGGAGGACATAGCCATTTGACCGGCACCGTGGCGGCATGAGCCGAGGCGAAAGGCGTGAGGGTGCTCACCGTCATGGTGAGGGCGAACAACATCTTTTTCATAGCGCTCCTAGTAGAGCAAAAATTTGTTGTCCGCACCTCGCCAATTGACGAAAGTTACTTACCGTCGCCCATGAGGCCGGTCTTTTGATCCTTCTTAGCGTGCTTGTCGAGACGCTTTTCTTTCAACGTTTTGCCAACCTTTTTGTTGTTGCGGGCACTGGGTGACTTTTCGGCCATGGGGACTCCTCTTGCAATTCACTTCCACGGTGGAAGTGTGATCAGAGGTCGGTAGAGACGTCGAGCCTGCACGGGGCGACAGCACATCGGCCGTCCAGCCCAAACGAGGCGACTCTCCTACCAGGGATCAAGGCAACCCTAACCTTGGACCGCACTAAATAGAGACAGGGTGTGAAGTCGAAGGTGGCAAGAGAGCGGAAAAGGGCCCGCACTTGCGCGCGGGCCCTTCCTGGTGCGCCCCTCGGGATTCGAACCCGAAACCTGTGGATTAAGAGTCCATTGCTCTGCCGTTGAGCTAGAGGCGCATTGCGATATTAGCCGGTACGACCCATTGCAACTTGTGATTCATCCGGAAAACGCAAAAAGGGGCGCCGGTTTCCCGACGCCCCTTTTTGGTGAGGACAGTTACTTCTGGATGGCCTTCACTTCGAGGAACTCCTCGAAGCCGTACTTGCCAAGCTCGCGGCCAATGCCGGACTGCTTGTAGCCACCGAAGGGGGCGAAGATGTTGAATCCTCCACCGTTTACTTCGACCTGACCGGTGCGGATCTTGCGGGCCACTTCGAATGCCTTTTCCGGCGTGCCGGCCCAGACTCCACCCGAGAGACCGTAGAGCGAGTCGTTCGCAATTGCGATGGCCTCTTCTTCGGTGTCGTAGGGGATGATGGAAAGGACGGGACCAAAGATCTCTTCCTGAGCAATCGTCATGTCGTTGGTAACACCCGAGAAAATCGTCGGCTGAACGTAGTGACCGCGAGGCAGGCCTTCGGGCTGCTCGGTTCCACCCATGATGAGGCGAGCGCCTTCGTCGATACCCTTGTTGATGTAGTTACGCACGCGGGTCTGCTGTGCTTCGCTCACGAGGGGTCCAATCAAGGTGCCACCGGTGATGGGGTCGCCAGGCTGGAAGCCGGCGGCTGAAGCAACGGCGAGGTCTTCAATCTCGGCCAACTTCGAGCGTGGAACAACCAGGCGCGTAAGAGCAGAGCAGGTCTGACCCGAGTTGAGGTAGCACTTGAAAATGGCGTCTGGAATAGCGCGAGCGAGGTCGGCGTCTTCCAGGATGATGTTGGCGGACTTGCCACCGAGCTCCAGCGACACGCGCTTGACCATCTTCGAGGCAATCTCCATGACGCGCTTTCCGGCGCCGGTGGAACCGGTGAAGGAGATGAAGTCGGTCTTGGGGTGAGCGACAATCGCTTCGCCGACTACTGGACCAGTACCGGTGATGAGGTTGAAGACACCCTTAGGTAGGCCGACCTCGTGGATGATGTCCGCGAGGATGTAGGCGTTGATGGGTGCGACCTCACTGGGCTTCAAGACCACGGTGCAACCGGCGGCGAGAGCAGCAGCGACCTTGTTGGCGATCTGGTGCAGTGGGTAGTTCCACGGTGTGATGGCGGCAACGACACCGGCAGGCTCACGCACGAGTGTGGAGTTAAGAACTTCTTCTTCCCACTCGAAGTCCATGGCGCGCTGACCGTTGTCGGCGAAGGTGGCGACTGGAATGCCAGCCTGGATGCCCTTAGCGAGTCCGAGGGGCATGCCCACTTCGTTCGCGATGGTCTCGGCGATGAGGTCAGCCTTCTCGGCCAACTTCTCGGAGATGCGAATCAAGAACTCGCCGCGCTCCTTGGGGCTCGTGTTGGCCCACGCCGTAAAGGCGGCCGAAGCAGCTTCGACGGCACGGTTCGCTTCGTCGACAGTGCCGACTGGAATCGTGGCGTAGAGCTCGCCGGTACCGGACGAAGTAACGGGCAGTGTTTCGCTTGACGAAGCCTTTACCCATTCACCATTGATATAGAACGAATCTTTGACGATGGTCATGGATCCCCCTTAGTTCTCATTTGTAAACGCCGTTCTTGACGTACGGGAGAAAATCTACTCGCCGCGACCGAGTAGTCCAACAGGGAGAAACGACAAAACCGGCCGCCGAAGCGACCGGTTTTGCCATCTACTTGGGGTGGACGGCGGGACTTGAACCCGTGACCTCCGCGGCCACAGCGCGGCGCTCTAACCAGCTGAGCTACGCCCACCAAGCCCCTTCAGTATGCCATATTGAGGCAACGGCAGGTTTACCGAGGCCCCGGATCACCCTCGAATCGGCACGCCTCAGGAAATTCCTCAACGGGTCGGTACGCTTAGTGCACGCCTCTGTAGCTCAACTGGATAGAGCAGATGGTTTCTACCCATCAGGTTGCGGGTTCGACTCCTGCCGGGGGCGCCACGTGAGGGACGTCTTTGAGCCGTGCCTTTCTTTTGAAGCACACATGGGCTAGTAATGACGTATGAAGCTCCGCACTCTCTCAGGCGTCGACTGGTCGAACAAGGCACGAGAGTGGGCGGATGCGCAACTCATCAGTGCCGAGCAGGCCGAAGCCATAGTCCGCCATGAAGGTGCCCACGTCACCGCATCGACTCCACCTTCGTATTCGACATCGCTTTCGCCTCTCGCCGAAGTGATGGCCTATCTCGCAATGGTCTTTACCGTGGCCTCCGGCACGACGTTGGTGTTCCGGAGTTTTCAAAGCACAGGGGAGCGTCTGCTCGCCCTGGGGCTAGTCGCAGTGGCCATGTTGATCCTCGGTGCTCGTGTGGTGCGACTCGGGGGCAGTGCCTGGGAGCGGATTGGCAGCGTCCTGTTGACTTTCGCTACTGCCTGCGCCACTGGCTTTGTTGCCCTTCTTCTTACGCACTACGTCAAAACCTCCGACGAGGTCGCTCAGCTCATCACCGCCCTTTTCTTTACGGCCCTCTCAGTGACGCTCTGGCGAAATAGAGATCGCTTCTTACAGATGGCGACATCGCTTGGTGGCATGTTTTGGGTCGTCGGCAGTGCAGTCGCGTTGAGCGGTGCTTCACTGCGACCCTGGATAGTGACGATGCTCTTTTGGGCTGGCGGCATGGCAATCGTTCTGCTACGCGAAAAGATTCATCCAACGTCGGGCGCGCTGACGCTCGGCTGGGTGGTCTGCCTCGTTGCCGCACCGACGCTGCTCGCCGATTCCACGGCGCCCTATCTCTTCGGATCGCTGGCGGGCATTGCCACCTCGGCCATGGCCATAGGAATGAGCCACTTCCGTCAACGGCGAATTCTGTTCATCGTCGCGGTTGTTGCCATGTTCTTTAACCTCATACGGCTCTTCGCCCACTTCGCCCACTCCGGCGGGGCCCTAGTAGTCGTATTCCTACTCAGTGTCAGCGCGATTGTCCTGATCGTGGTCCGTTTTATATCGAGCCAGACCGTTGTTCAATCTCCCCCAGAGGGGTAAATGCCGAAGCGCTCCACATGGGCCGTGTAGCGTTTTTGCATGATCCAAGTTTCTGTCTACTATCCAGTCACCGAAGGTGCGACCTTCGACCACGAGTACTACGCAGCGACGCACGTTCCCATGGCCAAGGCCGCATGGGGATTGAGCGACGCCGTGATCGAAAAGGGCGTCAACGGCCCATTCGTTGCCGCCGTACACGTGCAGTTCGAGTCGATGGATGCCCTGGGTGCCGCAATGAGTTCTGAAGATTCGGCCGCAGTTTTGGCCGATTTGCCAAATTTCACGACCATCGCGCCCCAAATGCAGATCAGCGAAATCGTCTAACTGACGCCTAGCTGACCTAGTGAACGGGTAGAAGTCCCTTTTCATGGGACTTTGTGAAGTAGTTCCCGAACGCCTCTTACTAGAGACTGCGGCCCAGGCCGTAGTTAATTCTTTTAATCTAACTGGAAATCTGCCAGGAATATAAGGGAATTTCCACGGATGCATAATGCCGCCGCTCTCACCCCATTGTGACGGTGGCGTGAATTGCCAGCGCGTGGTTTGACGATTGCGTGATTGCTCTCTAGCATTCAGTTTGAACTTGGGTTTCCAGGGATCAAGAGACATCTAACAACCGTTAGATGGAAAGGGGAAGGGAATGAAATTTTCTTCGCGAGCGAAGCGATTCGTCACTAGTGCAGTGGCTATTGCTTCGATGTCGTCCGGCTTGGCGTTGGCAGGTTTGACCTCCGCCGGTGCTGCGACGACGAAGCTGGACGTACCACTTAGTCCAAACGATTATCCGAACTACATCTGGCCATTTTCCAGTGGTGCGTTCTTCACCGTAACCAACATGAACGACTTCCAGTCGTTGATGTACCGCCCTCTGTACTGGGTTGGTAAGGGTGCTGACACGACCATTCAGCCAACGCTGTCGACTGGTGCATTGCCTGTGTGGGCTTCGGACAGCAAGTCACTGACCATCACGATGAAGGGCTGGAAGTTCTCCAACGGTGAAACCGTTGACGCTCGATCAGTTGTTTTCTTCATCAACATGTACATGGCTGCACCTGGTGGCTACGCCGGTTTCGTTCCTGGAATGGGCATCCCAGACCAGATTGCGTCGGCTACTGCTTCAGGCAACGTTGTCACGATCCACTTGACTGCCGCCGTGAACCACAACTGGTTCCTCTACAACTTCCTTACGGAAATTACGCCAATGCCACGTGCATGGGACCGCTTGTCGGCTTCCGATGCCGCTGGCTCGGCTGGCTGTGGAGCAAACCTTGACACCTTCACCCGTACTGCCGCTCGTGCAGTGTGTGGTGTGAACGCCAGCACCTCGGCCCACCGAGTTGCTTCCGGTGTCTTCAAGACCCTGAACGACCGTTCACAGGACCCCTCGACCTTCACCTCAACCGACCCCTTCTGGTCTGTTGTAGACGGTCCTTGGAAGTTGTCTTCGTTCGACACCTCTGGCGCTGGAAACACGCCAATCGTGTTCGTACCGAACCCTGCTTACAGTGGTCCTCAGAAGGCTCAGGTCAACCAGTTGATCATGCACCCATTCGCATCCGTTGACGCTGAAAAGACGGCTCTTGCCACTGGTCAGCTCGACAGCGGTTACGTACTTCCCGCAGACGTCAACACGGCGCCTAAGCCAGGTGTTGCTGGAACCATGAAGTGGAGCGCCCTTAAGGGCAAGTTCAACGTCCGTACCGGTGGTACGTGGTCGTTCAACTACGCCTACTACAACTTCGACTCGGCCACGGGCGGTAGCGCGTTGACCAAGCAGTTGTACATCCGCCAGGCGCTGCAGGCTGCGATTGACCAAGTGTCAATCATTAAGTCCCTGTACAACGGTTACGGTGTTCCGACTTATGGTCCGATTCCCGCACTGCCAAAGAATGACTTTGCTGGAGCAAGCTTCAAGAACCCGTACCCATTCAGCTTGACCCGTGCGAAGAAGTACTTGACTGACAACGGTTGGACTGTTCCTAAGACCGGTACCGCCACTTGCACCAAGACTGGTGGATGTGGTGCTGGTATCGCTAAGGGCACCGCACTGACCTTGCACTACGAGTACTACAACGGAAGCCCAACTGCTGTTAAGCAGATGGCTGCCGAGAAGTCGCTCTGGGCCAAGATTGGTGTCAACATGATCCTCGACGGTAAGTCAGACCCCAACACTGTTGCCGACGACTGCTTCAGCGGTTCCGGTACCTGGCAGATCTGCCAGTACGGTGGATGGCTCTACGCGCCTGACTACTACCCATCTGGTGAGTTGTTGTTCTACACCGACGCACTAAGCAACCCGGGTTTCTACTCAGACGCACAGATGGACGCCATCATTGATGCAACCACGACGGGTAACGAAGCTCTTAAGACTCGTTACGCAGCGTATGCAGCAGCGCAGGTTCCATACATGTACCAGCCAACTGGCACCGGTACTGGTGTAGTGAGCACGAAGGTGAAGGGCGTCTTGCCCGTAAGCCCAGTCGGTGCTTACTTGCCTGAGTACTTGCACAAGTAATTCCGATTTACTAAAACAGCGGCCGGAACCCTCGGGTTCCGGCCGCTGTTTTTTTGTACTGCTACTAT
>CANBVQ010000025.1 GCA_947372925.1 Acidimicrobiaceae bacterium | reverse complement strand
ATGATGGTTCTCTCGACCGGCACCACGACGCCACCCGCCACGCTGGACGCCCTGCGTTCGAGCGACGGCATCATTGACATCCACGCCATCACCCTTAAGTAGGAGTTGAACATGTGTAGCAAAGTGACATGCCCCAACTGCAATAAGCCCACCTGGTTCGGTTGTGGTGACCACATCGAAGAGGCACTGGCCGGTGTTCCCGTAGCGGAGCGCTGTCAGTGTGAGCGCGCGGAGTAACGCCTCTTACTTTCGTCGTCCGAGGTACCAGGCGAATCGTTGAACGGCTCCGGTCGGCGTGATGTGGTCAGCCTCATACGCGTCAATGACGTCGAAGTATTCAGAAAACTCGGCCGTCAATTCACTCGGGCTCCGTCGCAGAACTTCGAGACCCGAACAGTGGGTCGGACCTTCGGTCGAGAAGCCTGAAACGATGATGCCCCCTCCTGGGACGATGTGATCCGCGGCCCGTTCTATATACCGTCGTCGATCTTTGATGTCAGTTAAGAAGTGCATCGTGGCCCGATCGTGCCAGACCTCGACTTGGGGGAGTGGCGCCGTCAGAACGTCGCCAACGCAAAATGAGGTGTTGACACCCATGATGGAAATCCATTGATTTCGCTCTTCGCTGTTGATACCGAGCGCGGCGGCTGAGATGTCGAGGATGTAGCCGGCACCATCATCAAAAGCAACGTGTGAAGTAATCGAGTCGTCCCCGACACCGCCACCAACATCGATAATGGCACAGGGAATACGAGGCGCGACACGATCAATGGCATTCAAGGAGTCCTTGAGATCCTTGCGGGCCCAGCTTCGTTCAGCATCGGGAGTGCTCTCATAGACGTGTTCCCAATGTTCTTTCGAAGTGGCCATGCTTCATCATGCCGTAAAGCAAGCGCTACGGGTGACGTTTTTCTGAAAGAGAAGTGTGCTCACGACACGTGGATTTACGGTCTGGTGCGGTACAGTCACTCTTTATGGCCGCAGCAGAATTCTCCGATCTTTCTGTTCGCCAGCAGCGCGCTGCGCTCTTGGCAATTGCCCAAAAGGCGCTGGAAGGCTACGAATTGCGAGCTGAGCGCGTACGTCTCATCAATTCAGGCTTCAACGCCACCTTCCGAGTCGACACGGACAAGGGAGAGAAGTTTGCCCTCCGAATCAATATCAATTCCCATCGCACGCCAGCCAATGTTCGGGCAGAGGTGGCTTGGACCGAAGCGTTGTCGCGGGAAGAGACCCTCACGGTGGCTCGCCCCCAAAGGACCCTCGAGGGCGGGCTCATAGGGGAGGTCACGAGCGAGTACTTCACCTCACCACGCCCCGTCGTGCTCTACTCCTGGCTGGGTGGCCGTGATGTTTGCGACGAGGAGACCCCCGAGAAGCTTTGGGCCACCGGCGTCGCCATGGCTCATCTTCATGAACACACGCGCCAGTGGGTTCTGCCGGCACGCGCCAGTGCGCCACGACTCGACAACCCCCTCTGGGGAGCCGTGAATCGCCTAGACGACCACCATCTCCCACTGCCGCCCGCTGACATTGCCTTTCTCCGCTCGATCCTCGATCAGTCCACCACGGTCATTAATCGAGTTTGGAAGGGAAGCGAGGGGCAGCTGATTCACGCTGATCTACACACGGGCAATATGAAGTGGTATCGAGGCCGCCTGGCCATCTTGGACTTCGACGACTGTGGCGTGGGCCTACCCGTTCAGGACGTGGCTGTCGCCACCTACTACCTCCGCGATAACCAGGAGTACGAATCAGCACTCCGAGAGGGGTACGGTTCGGTTGCCGCGCTGCCATCAGTCTCTACTGATGACTTCGAGTGGCTGGTAGCTCATCGTAATGTGCTTCTTCTCACTGAAGTTGCGGGTTGGGTGACGGCTGAATTTAAGGCAATCCTGCCGAAGTATGCCGCCGCCTCAGTGCGGAAGCTGCGAGCGTTCTTGGAAACGGGTCATTTTTCTCACGAGTTGTCCGACTGAGTTTCTCGCGCACGCTCGATGCGATGTGTCGTCGACCTGGCAATCGTCATAACGGGGTTCTAAGGTTCACGTTATGAAGATTCTTCGTCGACTCGGAATGACTTCGGTCACCATCTTGGCGTTGACGGCAATTTCCGTCCCGATGCATGCCGGTACTGCCGCCACCGTGGTCGTTGATTACGGCGTGAATTCGGGCGTAGGACCACTGGCAACAACCGCTCTCGCCTCACTGCCGGTCAAGGGTTGGGCACCAATGACGGGCTACTCCCGTGGAATGTTTGGAATCACGTGGTTCGATACTGACCACAACGGTTGTAGCCAGCGCGATGATGCCCTCTGGCGTGCCAGCCTGCAGCGAGGGGTGCGCACGAATGGATGCACGGTCACCAGTGCCACGGTGACCGATGTCTATACCAATCACGTAATCCACTTTGTGCGAGGTGGCCTCTACAGCCAGGGATTAGACATCGACCACGTAGTGGCCCTCGGCAACGCGTGGGCCACGGGTGCTCAGTATGAGTCGGCCACTATCCGTCTGAAGATTGCGACTGACCCACTGAACCTTTTGGCCGTGGACCCGAGCCAGAATCGCAAAAAGAGTGACTCCAACGCCGCGTCGTGGCTGCCCCCAGTGGCGAGCTACCGCTGCTCCTATGTGGCCCGCCAGATCGCGGTAAAGAAGAAGTACGGCCTCTGGGTGGTTCCGCCCGAGAAGGCCGCCATGCAGCGGATTTTGAAGACGTGTCCGCTTCGTCGTATTCCCGTGGGTGGTCTGCCGTACCCGACGGCAGCCGATCTGCGCCCCCCGAAGCCGAGTGTTACAACTACAACCACATCTCATTCATCGACCTCAGTGGCCGGCGGCGCACTTGATCCACGATTCGCGTCGTGTACGGCCGCCAAAGCGCAAGGGTACGGCCCCTACGTCCAGGGTAAGGATCCCGAGTACGCCTGGTATCGAGACGGTGACCACGACGGTATCGACTGCGAATAGCAAAAAGCCGCCCCGGTTTCCCGAGGCGGCTTTTGAACGGCTGTCTTAGAACAAGCTGATGATGTCGATCCGGTCCATGATCTCTTTGGTCAAGAGGGGCATGGCGTCCAACGCCGTCATGTTCTCGCGCACCTGATCGGCGTTTGAGGCACCGGTGATGACGGTGGAGACATTGGGGTTCTTGGCGCACCAGGCCAGCGAGAGCTGGCTCAAGGTTATGCCGAGTTCGTCAGCGATGACCTTCAGTTCGGCGACCTTGCCATTGCGCTTCTCGTCAGTCAACATCGAGCGGAGCCATTCGTAACCGGGCAACGTGGCGCGGCTGCCTTCTGGCACGCCATTGAGGTACTTACCGGTCAAGAGGCCCGAGGCCAATGGTGACCAGATGGTGGTACCGAGGCCGATGTCCTCGTAGAGACGCTTGTACTCGTTCTCAACGCGGTCACGCCAGAAGATGTTGTACTGCGGCTGCTCCATGACGGGCTTGTGCAGGTGGTGCTTGTCGGCGATGTTCCACGCGGCGCGGATCTCATCGGCACTCCACTCAGAAGTACCCCAGTAGAGAGCTTTGCCCTGGCTGATCATGTCGCTCATAGCCCAGACGGTCTCTTCGATTGGCGTGTTGGCGTCGGGACGGTGGCAGAAGACCAGGTCGACAAAGTCGAGACCGAAGCGCTCGAGCGAGCCGTCAATGGCCTGGCTCAGGTACTTGCGGTTCAGCGTGTTCTTCATGTTGGGAACGTCGTGGAGACCCCAGAAGAGTTTGGTTGAAACGACGTACTCGTGACGCTTCCATCCCAGTTGGCGGAAGGCTTCACCCATGACGCTCTCGGACGCACCGGAGGCGTAACCCTCGGCATTGTCGAAGAAGTTGACGCCGGCATCCTTAGCGGCGCTGAGACACTCAGCCGCTTCAGCGGCCTGTGCAATCTGATCCTTGTTGGCGAAGGTCACCCACGAACCAAAGGACAGCACACTGACCTTGAGTCCGGATTGACCGAGGCGACGGTATTCCATATTCATTAATTTCTCCTTTGATTCGGTTATGACGCCAATGTGTCGAAGGTCTCTCCGACGGCATTGAGAATTTGGTGAAAGCGATGGCGGGCCAATCGACGGAGTTCGCCGAGCTCTTTGACTTCGTCGCTGTCGTGATGGTGAGTAAGTAGCCCCACGTGATAGGCATCCTCGGCTTGGAGCATGGCCACCCCGGTAGTTAGGAGTTCGCCAATCTCACGAGATTGAGATGCGGAGAAGTGGGTGGGTTGATCGGCGCGACCGGTCACGCGGCTCCATGGGCGGCGGGCTTGCGAGGCACAGTGGGCCAGGAGTCGTAGGAAAGCGTTGACGGGCCACCCTTGGAGCCACCGCGCACGGCCTTGGACACGCCGGCTATGACGGCACCAATAACGGACATGACGAGAAGTCCAAGCAGAATCTTGAGAAGTCGCACGAAGGCAGACTAGTCCGCCCTTTCATTTTTTGCGCCGGCGAGATACAATGAAATCAATGCAACAAGCTACGTTTTCCGGACTTCTTCTTCGATAGGCGGGCGCGACAACGCGCTCGCCGAAACCTCCCGCCCAGCGGGAGGTTTTTCGTTTTAGGAGTTCGGGAGCAGGATTAGAGAAGACACCATGGCGCCCCACCCCCAGCAGTCCAGCCCAATGGCATTCCACAAATATCGCGCCTTCGTACCCGTAGACCTGCCCGATCGCACGTGGCCCAATCGCCGTCTCGAGCGGGCCCCGCTCTGGTGCAGTGTCGACCTTCGCGACGGCAACCAGGCATTGATTGACCCCATGGACCCCGAGCGCAAGCTGGCCATGTTTAAGCAGTTGGTCGCCATGGGTTTTAAAGAGATTGAAGTGGGCTTTCCGTCAGCCTCGCAGCCCGATTTTGATTTCGTTCGTCACATCATCGAAGAAGACCTCATTCCGGAAGACGTAACAATCCAGGTACTGACGCAGTGTCGGGAAGATTTGATCCGCCGTACGTATGAATCGCTCCACGGCGCTCGCAACGCGATTGTGCACTTCTATAACTCCACGTCGATTCTGCAGCGCCGGGTCGTCTTTGGTCTCGACAAAGAGGGCATCACCAAGATTGCCGTTGAAGCGGCTCACCTCTGTCGTTCCCTGGAGTCAACGTCGCCAACTACGGAGTTTCGTTACGAGTACTCTCCCGAGTCCTTCACGGGCACCGAACTCGAGTATGCGGTCGAGATTTGCAACGCCGTTATTGACGCCATCCAGCCCACTAAGGAGTGGCCGCTGATCTTGAACCTTCCCGCGACCGTCGAGATGTACACCCCCAACCTCTACGCCGACGCCATCGAGTGGTTCTTGCGCCATGTCAACCAACGCGAGAGCGTCGTGCTTTCACTGCACCCACACAACGACCGCGGCACGGCCGTGGCCGCAGCCGAACTGGGCGTGCTCGCCGGTGCCGACCGCGTCGAAGGCACCCTGTTCGGTAACGGTGAGCGAACAGGCAATGTCGACGTCGTCACCCTGGCGATGAATCTTTTCGCGCAAGGGGTTGACCCCGAACTCGACATTCGCGACATCGACAAGGTTCGCCACGTGGCGGAGTACGCCAACCGTCTGCCGATCCACCCTCGCCACCCCTACGTCGGCGAGCTCGTCTACACGGCGTTCTCCGGCTCACACCAAGACGCCATTAAGAAGGGCATGACGGCCATTGGCGAAGAGTACGACGTCTGGGAAGTGCCCTACCTACCCATCGACCCAAAGCACACGGGACGGTCCTACGAAGCGATTATTCGCGTCAACAGCCAGTCGGGCAAGGGCGGCGTGGCCTACATCCTTGATACCGAATTCGGCCTCGATCTCCCTCGCGCCATGCAGGTGGAGTTTTCCAAGCACGTACAAGAGGCCGTTGAAGTGAGCGGCACTGAGATTTCCTCTGCCGGCATCATGGAGATCTTCACCGAGACCTATCTCAACGAAGAGGGTGCTCTGCGTCTGCTTTCTAGTGAAGTCCACACGGGTAACAACAAGACACGACTCTCGGCTCAAATATTGGTCAATGGCGAACATCGGACTATCTCGGGCGAAGGTAATGGTCCAATTGACGCCATGATGTCCGCACTCCGTAATGAAATTGGCGTGGAGTTCTCAATCCGCGACTACAACGAACACGCCTTGACGAGTGGATCCGAAGCGTCGGCCGTGGCCTACGTGGAAGCTGAATCAGAGTCCGGTGAGACGTGGTGGGGCGTGGGCATCAACCCGTCAATCCTCGACGCTTCGCTTGAGGCGGTCGTGTCGGCCGCCAATCGTCGCCACCTCTAATCACGGTGATACCTGTAACTAAGTACGTGGCACAACTAATCTGACGCGATGAGTTCCCACGCCCTGTTTCTCACTATTGGGTGGGTAGCAACCGCGATGGGTTGGTTTCTAACGGGTGTGCAGCTGCGTCGAGCGTGGGTCGTTTCGACCGACGGTATCGCCCTGGCCACCTGGTCCACCTTTCTCTTCGCCACCATTTTTTGGATTTGGTACGGCGTCTCTCTGGGCGATCCCGTGGTCCTCTGGAGCAGTCTGGTCATCTTTCCGATTCAGTTGGCCGTGATTGCACGAATTGAGCGCAAGGGCGAGATGAAGACGATCTTGTCGTCCGCAGCCTTTGTCTTTGTGACCTGCGGGATCCCAACCCTCGTGTGGGGGTGGCCCGGCGGCTGTTATGGCGCCGGCGTCCTCATGATGTTGAATCGCTGGCCCCAGATTCGCACTCTCATCAAGACTGCGGATGTCGACGGCGTTTCGGTGGCCTCGTGGTCTATCGGATTGGTCTCGTTGTTCCTCTGGGCCGTTTACTACTCAGAGAACAATCAGTGGGCACCACTTATGTCCTGTGTGGCCGCCGCTCTGGGAAACTTAGCCATCGTGATTCTTGCTTCGTGGCGTCACCAGCAACGACGCCAAATTCGAAAAGCGGAATCAGTAGGGCCACTCGCCAGTTGAGCCCAACGCCTTGGCGACGGGCTTCAGCTTGAGGGCCAAGAGAACTTTGTAAACGAGATTCAGGGCAAAGTAGGGGAGTTGGGCCAGCTGGCGCGCCAGTGAACCACAACGAGCCCCCAAGGTGTTAGGTCCCCGTCGGAACTGGGCCATCGACTGGCTCCGTCCTTCGTAAATCCACTGGGACGAGAAGAACGTCAAGACGACGAGCGCCAGCGTGACGCCGATTGAAGAGAATGAGTCGTGGACCAAGAGACGGCCACCGTCTTTGACGCGGGCACCCCACTGACGGATGTCTTGTGAAGCCGGCTTAAAACGGTGAGCTCCATCGACGTAGAGAAGATCAAGTTGACCAGTCACGTCGCCAGTGGCGTCATTGGCGTACTTGCGCAAGTAGGTGACGCGGTCTCGTACGCCGGCATTGGTCAGGTTGGCGAGGAAAATCTGGTGGTCACTTTCGGCTTCCTCGGCGAAACCATCAAGTTCTTGGGGACCACGGTCATTGCCGCCGTGAGGGTCAATCGCGTACAGGGTGACGCCCGCCGGTGCCGAGCTGGCCAGGACACACATGGAGCGACCCTGGAACGATCCGATTTCGACCACGGTGCTGCCCGCGTTCAATTCTCCGGCGCGGTCCCACAGGCGTTGCGCCTGGTCTCGGGTCATCCAGCCGTTGACGTTGGCTAGCGAGGTAAATACAGAGTTGAAATCAGCCATGAGCGTCCTCTCCTATTCGTTTGAGTGTACGACACGACCTTCGCCGTCGAAGACTCCGCGAAGCGACCCCGCTTGGTGGGTCTCCTCAAAGGCCGCAATGTCAGTTTCCCGTAGGAGGGAGATGCCAATGTCGTCCCACCCGTTCAAGAGTCGCTCGCGGGTGATGGGGTCGAGCGTGAAGGGCTGGCGCCAGTTTTTCTCGGCTATTTCAACGGTCATGTCGGCGACATCCACGGTTATTTCGAGACTGGGCTCAGCCTTGACGAGCTCCATTAGTTCGCTGACGGCCTCTTGGGGGAGTTCGACAATGACGAGGCCCTGCTTGGAGGAGTTGTTCTTAAAGATGTCGCCATACGAGGAGGCGATGATGGCCTCAAAGCCGTAGTCCATGAGGGCCCATACGGCGTGCTCGCGGGATGATCCCGTACCAAAGCGTGGGCCGGCAATGAGAAGGGACGCTCCGACAAACTCGGGCTGATTTAAGACGAACGACTTTTCATCTCGCCACTGGCTGAAGAGTCCGCGACCGAACCCAGTCCGCTCGACACGCTTCAACCAGTCTGAGGGAATGATCTGATCGGTATCGACGTCGGAACGCTCGAGAGGTACGGCCCGGCCCTGGATTACGTGAACGGCCTTCATGCGCCAACCTCAGGTGCGGCAAAATGGCCGGCAATCGCGGTGGCGGCCGCGACGGCTGGTGAGACCAGGTGGGTTCGACCACCACGTCCCTGGCGGCCCTCAAAGTTTCGATTCGACGTAGAGGCGCTGCGTTGGCCCGGTGTCAACTGGTCGGGATTCATGCCGAGACACATGGAGCACCCCGGTTCGCGCCATTCGAAGCCGGCTGCGGTAAAGAGCTGGTCGAGGCCTTCGCTTTCGGCCTGCGTCTTAACGCGGTGAGAACCGGGCACGACAAGAGCGCGGACATTGGAGGCGACCGTACGACCTTGAATCACGGCCGCAGCGGCACGTAAGTCCTCGATACGAGAGTTCGTGCACGACCCAATAAAGACGACGTCGACGGGGATGGCCGTAACGAGAGTGCCGGCCGTGAGTCCCATGTACTCCAGTGCGCGCTCGGCCGCGTTGCGTTCGGCACTGTCGGTGAACTCCTCCGGGTCGGGAATCACCCCGTCAATGGCGACCACCTGTGATGGGTTGGTTCCCCACGTGATGGCGGGGGAGAGTTGGGTGCCATCGATTTCGACGATTGCGTCAAAGCTCGCCCCGTCGTCTGAGACCAGCGTGCGCCAAGCGGCGGCCGTTGCTTCAAACGCTTCTCCGGAGGGCACGCCGGCCCGACCGCGCAAGTAGTCAATGGTCTTTTCGTCGACGGCGACGATGCCCGCTCGCGCACCCGCTTCGATACTCATATTGCAGAGCGTCATGCGACCTTCCATGCTGAGATCGCTAATGGCCCGACCGCGATACTCCACGACGTAGCCCGCGCCACCACCGGTGCCGAGTCGATTGATAATCGACAGGGCGATGTCCTTCGCGGTGACGCCTAGGGGAACTGGTCCCGAGACGGTGACCGACATGGTCTTGGGCTTTTGTTGGGGCAAGGTCTGGGTGGCCAGCACGTGCTCCACTTCGCTGGTGCCAATGCCAAAGGCCAGGGCGCCGAGGGCGCCGTGGGTTGACGTGTGTGAGTCGCCGCAGACAATGGTCATGCCGGGCTGACTGACGCCGAGCTCGGGCCCGATGACGTGAACGATGCCCTGGTTCTCGTGGCCCATCGGAAAGAGAGTGATTCCGAACTCGTCACAGTTCGACGAGAGTGCTTCGAGTTGCTTCTTAGAGATGGGGTCGGCAATGGGCGTGCCGGGAGGATCGGTCGGCACGTTGTGGTCGGCCGTAGCCAAGGTGCGATCAGGTCGACGAACCCGACGGTTGTTAATGCGCAGGCCATCGAAGGCCTGGGGGCTCGTTACTTCGTGCACTAAGTGCAGGTCGATGTAGATGAGCGTGGGCTCACCCACACCTTCGGTAACGATGTGGCGGTCCCAAATCTTTTCGAAGAGCGTCTGTGCGGCCACGTCTAACGGATTCCGATGATTCGGCACTTCAGCTGATTGCCGTTGGGTGCGGTGTAGATCACATCTTCGCCAAGCTTCTTGCCGAGGAGTGCTTCGCCCAGTGGCGAGGCGGGGGATGCCGTCAGCATGCCCTCAGGCTTCTCTTCGATCGAGCCAATGAAGAACTCTTGTGCTTCGTCGTCGGACTCGCCGTCGTAGGCCACCGAGACAATCGAGGCGTGCCCGACTTCTTCGGCATTTTCGTCGCGCTCTACGAGTTCGTGATTACGGATGATGTGCTCGATTTGGCGAATCCGGGACTCCATTTTGCCCTGCTCGTCCTTGGCGGCGTGGTAGTCGCCGTTCTCCGAAAGGTCACCCAGCATGCGGGCCGCCTCGATGATGCGGGCAATTTCGACACGGCCGACCGTGCTCAGGTGCTCGACTTCTTGTTGCAATTTGTGCAACGTGGCTTGGGTAATACGTTGGATTTGGCCAGACACAGCAGTCACCTCATAGCGGCTAGGGCTCAATTCTACCGAAACGGGGGAATCCCGCTCAAGGCTGGTTTGCCACGACTCCACCTGGTCGGCGAGACTAGAGGAACTCAAAAGACAAGGTACGCAACATGTCGCAGCACACAGCACATCGCATTGCCGTCATTGGTGGCGACGGGATTGGACCCGAAGTCACCGCGGCGGCCCTCGAAGTGGTAGCGGCGACCGGCGTAGCCCTTGAAACGACAGAGTTTGATCTCGGCGCCGCCCGCTACCTGCGCGATGGTTTTGTTCTAGATGACGCCACGTTGAGCGCACTCGGAAGCCACGACGCCATCTTGCTGGGCGCGATTGGTCCCGCCATTGGCGACACGCGCATTCCCGGCGGGCTGCTTGAGCGGGGACTTCTGCTGCGCATCCGATTCGGCCTTGATCTCTATATCAACTACCGACCCTTCCGCGCCACGCCCGGTTCGCTGGCCGAAGGATGTGAGTTCGCGATAGTCCGTGAAAACACCGAAGGCCCCTACGCCGGTGAAGGCGGCGTCCTGCGCTCCGGCACACCTCAGGAAATCGCTACGCAGGGTTCAGTCAATACTCGCTTTGGTGTGGAGCGTTGTATTCGCTACGCCTTTGAGCGCGCCATCACCTTGCCCCGACCCAAAGTCACGCTCGTTCACAAGACGAACGTCCTGACCTTTGCCGGTGACCTGTGGCGACGCGTGATGGCCGAAGTGTCGAGCGAGTACCCCACGGTGGAGGTTGACTACCAACACGTGGACGCCGCCTGCATCTACCTGGTCGAAGACCCCAAGCGCTACGGCATCTTGGTGACCGACAACCTCTTTGGTGACATTCTCTCCGACCTCGCAGGAGCCGTGACCGGTGGTATTGGCTACGCGGCTTCGGCCAACCTGAACCCACCGCGCGTTAACGCTTCGCTCTTTGAGCCCGTTCACGGTGCTGCCCACGACATTGTGGGGACCAATCGTGCCAACCCGCTGGCCGCCATCGTCTCATCGGTTCTCATGCTGGAGCACCTCGGTGAAAATGAGGCTGCACAGCGCATCCGCACCGCGGTGGCAGACTTTGACGGAGATACCGTCGCACTCGGAACAACGGGAATCACAAAAGAAATTCTTCGGAGGATTTAAATGCCCATTACCCCTACCGCCAAAATCTGGATGGACGGCCAGTTCGTCAACTGGGACGACGCCAAGGTCCACGTGCTTTCCCACGGACTCCACTACGGCTACGGTGCCTTCGAAGGCGTCCGGGCCTACCCCACGTCAAAGGGTCCCGCCATCTTCCGTCTCCGCGAGCACATGCAGCGGTTGTTGAACTCCGCCAAGATCCTCATGCTGGAAGTTCCCTTCACGCTCGACGAGCTCTGTGACGCCACCGTGGAAGTCGTTCGCGTTAATGGCATGACCAACGGTGCCTACATTCGTCCCCTCGTCTACCTCGGTTACGGCGAAATGGGCGTCAACCCGCTGCCCGCTCCCGTCAACGTCTCGATCGCCTGCTGGCCCTGGGGCGCCTACCTCGGTGACGACGGACACAACAACGGTGTTCGCATGAAAATCTCCTCGTGGCACCGCCACGACCCCAACGCCATGCCGACGGCCGCCAAGGGCACCGGTATGTACCTGAACTCCGGCCTGGCCAAGGTCGAGGCCCTGAAGGCCGGCTACGACGAAGCCATCCTGCTCGGCCCTGACGGCCGTCTCTCGGAGTGCTCCGGCGAAAACCTCTTCATTGTGCGCGACGGCGTCATCGTCACGCCCCCATCTTCCGAGGCCGGTGCACTGGCCGGTATTACGCAGGCCTCCATCGTGACTCTCGCGAACGACCTCGGTTACGAAGTGCGTTTCGAGGCCATGGTTCGGACCGACCTGTACTTGGCCGACGAGGCCTTCCTAACCGGAACGGCCGCTGAAGTGGTGCCGATTAGCTCCGTGGACGACCGCGTCGTCGGCAACGGCAAGCCCGGACCCATCACCTCGCAGCTCCAGTCGAACTACTTCAAGATCGTCCGTGGGGAACTTCCGGCGTACGAGCACTGGCTCACTGTCTGCTAGGTAGACCACCGGTGACGCTGCCTCGCGCCACTAATCTCAAAGCGTGACTCAACCGAACTTCGTTCCCGTTCCCGACAGTGCCATCGTGCGTGCCACGATGACCACGGCGACTCCAGAAATTGGTCGCGCCAAGAAGGCCGGTCTGCTCGGTGGACCGAACCACGGTTCCGGTGTTGGTCGCGGCACCGCGACCCCCGACGCCGGTTACGCCTTGACGTTGACCCACGAATATATTCATCAACACCATATTGTCGACACGGCCGAAGTGAACCATCACGACCTCGAGGTCGCCATGGCGGCGCTCGCGAGCAAGCGGGCCGGACTGTACGGACGCGGACCGTCAATGAGCGATGTTCGCTTTGCCTTTGAACTGGCCGGCATTACCAATGGCACCGGCGTCGTCTCGCCTTCCTTCGCTACCCAACTTCGCGGCGTGGGCCATAGTTACTTCCTGCTCCGTGACTTTGTTGATGGCGTCGATGTCGACCTGCTCCGCGGCACGGTCGCCGAAGCACCCATCACCTCGCACTAACGGATCTCGAAAGGATCACGATGAGCTTTGACCTAACGACTGAACAGCGCGCCTTTCGCGACATGATGCGGTCCTTCGTGGACGCCCGCGTGGCACCGCACGCCGCCGAGTACGACAAGAGCCAGGAGTATCCCTGGAAGTCGTTCGAAGCGTGCAAAGAGATTGAGTTGCCCTCTCTCGGCATCCCCGAGGCCTACGGTGGCGCGGGAGCCGACATGGTGACCCAGGCCATCATGGCCGAAGAGCTCGCCCGTGGCTGCGCCTCAACGTCGGTCACCATGCTGATCTCCAAGCTCGGCATGCTGCCGGTCATGAACTTTGCCTCCGAAGAGATCAAGCAGGCCTACCTGCCGCGTGTCGCCAGTGGAGAGATTCAGTCGAGTTACTGCCTCTCAGAGGCCGACGCCGGCTCGGACGTGGCCGCGATGCGTTGCAACGCCGTGCGAGACGGTGACGAGTACATCTTGAACGGTTCGAAGTACTGGATCACTAACGCCGGAATCTCCGACACTTATACGGTCTTTGCCACGACGGCGCCAGGTACTGGTGCTCGTGGGGTTAGCTGCTTCCTCGTGGAGAAGGACTGGGGCGTCAAGTTCGGTGACGGTGAAGACAAGATGGGTCTTCGCGCTTCGCCAACGGCCGAAGTGATCTTTGACAACGTCCGTGTCCCAATCTCTCACCGCATCGGCGAAGAGGGCGAAGGTTTCAAAATCGCGATGCACACGCTTGACCGCAGCCGCCCCACCATTGGTGCCCAGGCCGTCGGCATTGCCCAGGCCGGCATCGACTACGCCGCTGGCTACATGAAGCAGCGTCAGGCATTCGGTAAGGCCATCAGCGAGCTTCAGGGACTTCGATTCATGTTGGCCGACATGGCCATCCGCACCGAGGCCGCACGGGCCATGGTCTACCGCGCCTGTAATCAAATCGATGAAGGTGACCCGGAGGGTACGTTGACCTACCTGGGTGC
>CANBVQ010000024.1 GCA_947372925.1 Acidimicrobiaceae bacterium | reverse complement strand
CTCCGTTCCAAGGGGCGGCTGTCACCGGCCGATCTCGACACGGCATTAGGAGAGGTCCGCACCGCGCTCCTCGAAGCCGACGTTGAACTCAGTGTTGTTCGGGCCTTTATCGAAGCCGTTAAGACCCGCCTCGACGGTGTCGCCCTCAGTCAGAGTCTCTCGCCCGGTCAGCAGGTCATCAAGGCCGTGCACGAACAGCTCATTGAGGTGCTCGGTGGAACGAGCCTCAAGGTCACCTACGCCACCCACCCACCGACCGTCATTCTCTTGGCCGGTCTCCAGGGTGCCGGTAAGACGACCACGGCCGCGAAGTTGGCCCGCTGGTTCAAGCAGCAGGGTCGCCAGCCCTACCTCATCGCCGCCGACCTCCAACGGCCCGCCGCTGTAGAGCAGCTCCGCGTTCTCGGTGGTCAGATTGGCGTGGACGTCTTTAGTGCGCCGAGTGATCCAGTGGCCGTCGCACGTGACGGTCTGGCCGAAGCGACGCGTATCGGTCGCGACGTAGTCATCATCGACACCGCCGGACGTCTCTCGATTGACGAAGCCCTCATGGCGGAAGTCAAAGCTGTAAGCGGCGCTACGAACCCGCACTACACGTTCCTCGTGATTGACGCCATGACGGGACAGGACGCCGTGCAGACGGCGCGCGCCTTCCACGACACCTTGGAGTTGAGCGGTCTGATTGTGACCAAGCTTGACTACGACGCCCGTGGTGGTGCCGTCTTGAGCGCTCGTGGCGTCGTCGGTCGACCCGTCGTCTTTGCGTCGGACGGCGAAAAACTCGAGAACTTCGATCTCTTCCACCCAGACCGGATGGCCTCACGCATCTTGGGCATGGGCGACATCATGACGTTGATCGAAGAGGCCGAGCGCACCATGGACAAGGACGTCGTCGCCGACGCCGCCGGTCGCTTGATGTCGGGCCAGTTCACGCTGGATGACTTTTTAAGTCAGCTCAACCAGGTCCGCAAAATGGGCTCGCTCGGCGGTCTGATGAAGATGATGCCCGGCATGAGCAAGGACATTCGCAAGGCCGCCGACAATATCGATGATCGCGACCTCAATCGGGTGGAAGCGATCATTAAGTCCATGACCAAGGCCGAGCGGACTAACCCCACGATCATCGACGGATCACGTCGGACGAGAATCGCCAAGGGCTCCGGGACGAATGTCGCGGCCGTGAATCAGCTCTTGAATCAGTTCAAAGAGATGCAAAAGATGATGAAGCAGATGGCCGGCGGCGGGGCCCTACCTGGCCCCCTGGCCAAGTTGGCCCCCATGGCAGCACGGGCCCAGGCGAGCGGACAACTCCCTAGTGGTTTGGGGGGATTGGGCGGTCCGGCCCCCTTTACGAGTCCGGCCAAGGGTGGCAGTAAGAAGAAAAAGAAGGGCGGGAGAGTGACCCCTCCCAAAAACCGGTAGGATATTCATTCTGTGTAAGGCCCTCGGCCTGCATATCCGTTTTGTTTGAAGGGAATCGTTGTGGCAGTCAAGCTCCGTTTGGTGCGTATGGGTAAGAAGAAGCAGCCGACCTACCGTGTCGTCGCTGCCGACAGTCGTCGTGCCCGTGGTGGCGCCTTCCTCGAAATCGTTGGTACGTATCACCCCCGTGGCGCTAGCCAGGCCAATCCCGAGACCGTGATCAGCATCGACAACGACAAGGCCGTTCGCTGGCTCCAGCAGGGCGCACAGCCCACGGACCGCGTCGCCAAGATCTTGAAGACCTCCGGTGCCCTGGACGCCTTCGAAGCCGCAAAGGCCACTAAGTGAGCGAGTACGAAGCCGGCGACATCAACGTCGTAGCTGACGAGGAAACGCGCGAGTCCAACGTTGACCGCGCCGTGTACTCAGCCAGCGTCTTGAAGTACCTCGCAACCTCGATGGCCGACGAGCCTGAAGTGGTTTCGGTAGACATCGACGACACCCCTCGTGGCGTCAAGCTCTCTCTTCACGTTGGACCCGATGACATGGGTCGCATTATTGGTCGTCGTGGTCGCACAGCCCAGGCCATCCGTACCATCGTGGGTGCCGCTGGCGCTCGTGACGGTGTGGTGACCAACGTCGACATCGTCGACTAACTATGGATGCGGGCGACCGCTCGCTCTTAGAAGTGGGTCGCATTGTCAAGGCTCACGGTATTCGCGGCGAGGTTGCCGTTCGATTGACGGCCGATATCCCTGAACGGGTGACGCCAGGTTCGGTCTTTCAGACCAC
Organism: Acidimicrobiaceae bacterium; assembly: GCA_947372925.1. Classification (GTDB taxonomy): domain Bacteria; phylum Actinomycetota; class Acidimicrobiia; order Acidimicrobiales; family RAAP-2; genus RAAP-2. The sequence continues at coordinate 11,936 of CANBVQ010000024.1, read as the reverse complement.
TCGTGGCCCACTCACCGTTGAGCGCTCGAAGCCTTTTCAGCAGGGCTACATCATTGCCTTCGCCGGCATTGCCGACCGTAACGAGGCCGAGCTACTGCGAGGTTTGCTCCTCAAAGCCGAACCGCTCGACCTTGACGATGACGACGTCATCTGGATTGACGATCTCTTTAATGCGTTGGTCGTCTCGACCGACGGAGTCGAGCGTGGGCGCGTCGTCGAGGTCGAAGAGAATCCCGCCTCCGACCTCCTAGTCCTTGACAGTGGCGTCCTGATTCCCCTGACCTTTGTCGTGGAAGTTGAGCCGAATGAGCGAATCGTCGTTGAGGCCCCCGAAGGTCTCTTCGAATGAGCTTCCGCGTCGACGTTCTCACGCTGTTCCCCGGACTCATTGAGCACTACGCCCAGGACACGATCTTGGGTCGCGCCGCCGAACGTGGCGTGTGGGAGCTCCGCACCCACGATTTGCGTGACGAGACGGATGATGCTCACCGCAGCGTGGACGACACTCCCTTTGGTGGCGGTGCCGGGATGGTCTTGCGAGCCGAGCCCATCGTGCGCACCGTGGAACGTGTGACCGATCTGCCTCGTCCGCTCATTGCCGTGACGCCGTCGGGAACTCCCTTCACCCAGGCGACCGCCCGTCGTCTGGCGTCCGGTTCTGGTATCTCGATTCTCTGTGGTCGCTACGAGGGATTCGATCAGCGGGCTCTAGACATGGTGGTCGACGAAGAGATATCCCTGGGTGACTTCGTTCTGGCCGGAGGCGAATTGGCCGCCCTCTGCATAACCGAGGCCGTCGTTCGACTCCTGCCGGGAGCATTGGGTAACGATGCCTCGCCCGACGAGGAGTCCTTCGCCGATGGTCTTCTGGAGTACCCGCAGTACACCAAGCCGGCCGAGTTTCGCGGTCTCAGCGTGCCTGAAGTCCTCCGCGCCGGGGACCACGCCCGTGTCGACCGCTGGCGGCGCGCACAGGCCTTGCGCCGAACGCAGGAGCGTCGCCCCGACATGTGGGCCCAGTACGCCATGAGCGTTGAGGACGAGAAGGCCCTTCGGGAGTTTCCTGCTTCGGATGCATAGTGGCTAACTGGCCGATTGGACTTTTCTCGGACATTTAGGGAAATTGCCCGTTCTGGGAGGCTCGTTACCCGACTTCGAGGACTCGATGGCCGTGATGGTAGGATAAATCCCTACTTCTGTACGCAGTAAAGGAACTCACATGAAGCCGACCGACATTATCGACCGCGACTCAATGCGCGACGACATCCCCGCTTTCCGTCCCGGTGACACGTTGAAGGTTCACGTGCGCGTTGTGGAAGGAACCCGCGAGCGTGTCCAGGTGTTCCAGGGCGTTGTAATCCGCCGTCAGGGCTCAGGTCTCCACGAGACATTCACCGTTCGCAAGATCAGCTTCGGCATTGGCGTAGAGCGGACCTTCCCGGTCCACGCTCCGACCATCGCCAAGATTGAAGTTGAGTCTTACGGTGACGTTCGTCGCGCCAAGCTGTACTACCTCCGCGATCTGCGTGGCAAGGCCGCCAAGATCAAGGAACGCCGCGTCGTCGTAGCGGACTAGTTCCAACCGCCCATGGGCGAAGAGGAATTAACGGAGTACGAGGCGAAAGCAGAGCTTTCGCTCGTCCAGGAATACAAAGCCGTTGTCGGCATGTTTCGCTACGCCATTGAAACTGAACGTCGTTTCTATCTCGCCAATGAGGCGCACGTGGAGGTCAAAGTACCGGGCTCGCCCAGTTTGCTGGAAGTCACCTTGAGTGATGCCTGGGTCTGGGACATGTATCGCACGACTCGATTCGTCTCGTCGGTTCGGGTGCTCACTATGCGTGACGTCAACATCGAGCGACTTCCCGAAGAAGAACTCCGTCCCTAATGGCTCTCCCGATGCAACATTTCATTCTTGCTCGCAGCGGTGAACTCTCTGCGGGGAGTGCTCCGCTCGGCCAACGCTCCGTGCTCTAGTCGGCCATGAGTGCCCCGCCATCGACCGTGGTCGTATCTCCTTCGTCGGCGTATCCCACCGCGCTATTGGCTCGCGACCTTGCGACGATGGCGCATCTCGCTCCACTCTCTCGGGTCATCGTGGCAGGGACGCTCGATGGCGCCGTGGTGGTGGCCGCCCCGCTGACCAACGAACCAGTCACGATGAGCACGACGGCCGGAGCGCTAAGGGGGGCCTACAGTCGACCGGCACCGCCGATGCCATTTGAAGTGCTGCTGTCGTTGGATGGCCGAACGGCTGACCCGCTCAGCGTGTCGTAGCGAGCTGCTTGATTCGCGCGAAGAGGTCGGGCGCCACGAGTGGCGTAATGCCAGTGTCGAAGTGGATGCCGTCGCTCAGTCGAACGAGCCTCCCGTCAACTCGCCACTGAAACTTGCCGGTAGGACAGACCTTGGCGTGGAGGTCGTAGACCGCATTGCCGAGTCTGGCGGCCTCACTAGTTATGAGTGCGTTGTAGACGTCTACGCGCTTGGTATCGCTCTCGGGCAATGTGTCTCCGAATGCGGTCTGTCGAGGATTGAAGCACGGAGCCGTGAGGTATAGCACTTTGGCGCCAGCGGCGCGAGCCATGGTGTCGAGATGGCCCATAGAAATTCTAATCCGGTGCTGCATATCTTGACCGTAGATGTTCTCTAATCGACCGTGCGGCATAAAGACGTTATGAGACTCCCAGCGGCCCGACAGCACAATGATCACCCTCGGGTGGTATGTATCGATGTCACTTTGCCAGTGGCCGAGCAGGGGGTCGACACCGTCGTGCAGACGACACGCTGGATTGTTTCGGAAGAGATGGGCCGTCGTGACCGGCCGAATCGAACTAATGATGCCGCAGCCGAGATAGGCACCGGAGTGCAGATCGATACCGTAGTGCGGTCCCCAGGGGCTGATCTGTACGGCCAAGGTCATGGCGACTGAATCGCCCAATAACAGCGTGGAAGTTTGCGTCGCCGCAACCGAATTGGGTATCGGATACGTCACACGTTGATTTCGGACGTGTTCGAGTTGCACACTGCCCAGCGCCAGAGCTCCGACTAAGGCGGCCACGACGACGTAGTGCCAACGACGCGCGGGTAGAGGTCCGCGGCGCAGCGGCACCTCGATGAGGTAATACGAGAGGACTGCGACGAGGAATGTGACAGCCAGACGCACGGCCAAGAGCGAGAAGCGAGCGTGGTGGATGTTGTTGCGATTAATGAAAACGAAGATCGGGTAGTGCCACAGGTAGAGGCTGAAACTGATCTTGCCTATGAAAACGAGAGGTCGCACTGCCAGTAGTCGACCAATGAGTCCTTCGGGCTTGGTGACGATATGAACCACCAAGACAGCTGCGCAGGTGGCGACGACGACAAAGCCCCCGCGGTAGAGAAAAGCAGATTTCTCAGACATGAACGCGAGGCTGAGCACGAGCCCGCCGAGCGCAACGGGAGCGAGACGAGCGCACCACGTGGTTATGCGGGGCAGTGTGGTGGTGAGTACCTGTGAGCGGAAGAGCAGCAATGCGGCGACGGCCCCTGCGACCAGTCCCTGGAGATGGGTGTCGGATCCAAAGTAGATGCGGTTGGAGTTGAAGTGATGGGCGGCGCCAAAAGCCATCCACGTTTGTGATGCGACACCGATAATGACGACGGCCACCGTCAACGTCGTGATTGAAATAAAACGTCGCAGGGCGAACCAGAGAGCCACGGGCCAAATCCAATAAAACTGCTCCTCAATTGCGAGCGACCACATGTGATTCAGGGGGGAAGCGACGCCCAGCGAGAAAAAATAAGAAGAGGTGGCCGAAATGAAGTGCCAGTTGGCAAAGAAGAAAAGTGATGACACCGTGTCGGTACCGAGGTGACCGTATAGGCCAGCCGGAGAAATGAGCAGTGAAGTCGCGTTCACGCCAACAACGAGTACGACAATCGCCGGCATGAGTCGCTTAAGACGCCGACGCCAGAACTGGCCCAGGGAAATCCTGCCAGTTTCAAGATGTTCATCGACGAGTAGTGACGTTATAAGAAACCCGGAAAGCACGAAGAAGATGTCGACCCCGATGAAGCCGCCGGAAAAGCCGGCAAGACCGGCGTGAAAGTAGAGGACGAGCAGAATGCTGATGGCCCGCACGCCATCAAGGGCGGACCAATATCGCAGGCGCGCGACGCCGACATTATTGCCGCCACTGTCCATTGCTCAGAAGCCTAGTCATAGGTAGTCTCGGGCTTCGGTTCAGCTGCCTCGTATGATGACCTCGTATGAGCGAAGCATCGAGGGCCACCCTGCCATGTACGTGGCCTCGCGGTCTTCGACCTTCCTTCATGCTTTTTTCGACCTTTCGTAAAGAAGTGGCCGACCCCGATCGTTTCTATAGTGTTCTCGTCACGGACACGGCCATTCAAATCTCCCGCTTCGCAACAATTCTGGATGCGGTGATTGTCGACGCCGAAGACCGTTGTCGGCATATTCACCTACGCCGTCGAAACGGAACGGCGCTTCTACTTAGCCAACGATGTCCACGTTGAGGTCAAGCAAACCGGTAGCCCGACGTTGCTGGAAATAACCATGAGCGACGCCTGGGTTTGGGACATGTATCGAACCACTCGATTCGTGCCCTCGGTGCGGGTGTTGACCTTTCGTGATGTCAATGTTGAACGGCTACCCGAAGAAGAGATGCGCCCCTAGTGGGAACGCCATGGGTCGTCATACCGGCTGATGGCGCCGCACTTCGCGGCGAACAGATCGGTACCGGACTCCTCCGGTTTCTTACGATCGATGCCGTGATCGGCGCCTCCCGCGTTCTCGCCAGCGGTCAGTCCATCGAGGGGCTCTGGCTGGAAGTCGCCGACGACTATTCGGCGCCCCTGGCGGGCCGTGATATTTCGACGCTCGCTCTGCTGGGTCCACTCGCCAACGTCGTCATTTCGGCAGGGGAGCACGGTCCGGCGGTCTGCGCGCTCATCGCCGCCACGATGACTACTGATGAGATCAACTTCTCGAACGGGGCCGGCACCCTGGTCGGCGCTTTTAATCGGCCTTCACCCGCGGTGCCCCCGAAACTGTGGTGGGTGGATGGCAGCTCGGTAGCGACCGACGGACACGAAGTTAGGACGCTCGACTTCTCCGGCCCGGACTGCTAGGAATACCTCACAATGTCACTACGTAACCGGCACCTTCGAGGGCTTGACGGGCTTCGAGCCTTCGCCGTCTTGAGCGTCGTGGCGTACCACTTCAATTTTCGCGTCGCGCGAGGTGGCTTTCTTGGTGTCGATCTCTTTTTTGTTATCTCTGGATTCTTGATTACGTCGCTGTTGTTAGAAGAACATCGCGAAACGGGGGAGATCTCACTCGTCGCCTTCTGGCGCCGCCGTGCTCGTCGCCTCCTCCCGGCACTCTTCTTGCTCCTGACCTGTGTTTCGCTCTTCCCGCTGATTGCCGGGAACGTGGCCGGCCCCTCCTCGATTGCCTCGCTTGACCTGGGATCACTGCGAGACTTCGCACTGGCGACACTGGGGTACTTCACCAACTGGATGGTGGCACTCTCTAGTGGCTCGTACTTCGACCATTTCTCAGCACCCTCACCGCTGGCCCACACCTGGTCGCTCGCTATTGAGGAGCAGTTTTATCTCGTCTGGCCTCTTTTGACACTGGGACTACTTCGCCTGGGTCGTTCGAGCGCGCGGCGGGTGGGGACCCTCGTGACCGTGGCCCTCTCACTTGTTTCCGCCCTCTTGATGGCCTTGCTGTATCACGCGGGTGATGGCAGCAGCATGAACTTCGTCTACAACGCTACGTTCACGCGAATTTTCGATCTGGGTATCGGTGCCACCGTGGCGTGGTGCGTTGTAGGTAGTCAGCGCTCCCTTTCAACTCGAGTACTGAATGTTGGCGGAAGTGCGGCCCTGGTCCTGACTCTGGCGGCGATGGCTCTCCTTGGCCACGAAGACTCCACGCCGATGAGCTTCATGTTCCGAGGTGGTTTCGTCGCCTTCGCCCTGCTCAGCGCCATGGTCATCTTGGCCCTACGAGACGACGCCACGTGGGTCGCTCGTCTTTTTTCTCTGTCGCCACTGCGCCTGATTGGTCGCGTGAGCTACGGGCTCTATCTATGGCACTGGCCCGTCATCATCCTTGTCACCCCCCACCTGGTTGGCGTCGCCGGTAAGAAGTTGCTCGTCCTTCGCATCCTGCTGATTGTCGCGGCGACGGCGATTAGTTATGTGGTAGTTGAGCGGCCCATTCGATCAATGCGCTGGTCGCTTCCCACGCGCCGCATCATTGCGCCAGTAGGCACGTTGGTAACAGTGGTCGCGATACTGCTCGGTACGTCCACGATGTGGCAACCCCGCGTCTCGCTGCGTGAGGTCTTGGTTCGCTACGCCCCTTCGTCTCCACCCGTGGGTTCGGGGTCGATTCTGGGGCTCTCTAGTTGGCTCGCGCATAGCCAAAAGCAGTACACGCATGCTGCACCATTACGGATTGACTCTTTTGGTGACTCCCTCTACTACTTCGGGCAGTTCGGCCTAACTGCTGCGATGCACTCCATGCCCCAAGTGGAATACCACGGCTGGGCCGTTCCCGGCTGGGGCCTGACCACGTCTGAGACATGGCGCTTGAACGTGGATCGCTTCCTGAAGCGCCATCCGGCCGATGTCATCATCATGTCAAACTTCTGGGACGCATCCTTGGCCAACTCGAATCCGACCGCCTTTGCGACTTTGTACCAGGAGTTCCTCGACTTGGCGTACCGAGATGGTGTTCGCGTCGTCGTGTTCACCAGTTTCCCGATAATTCACACGGCGGAATTTGATTTTCGTCCGGCGTCGTTGCTGGCTCGGGATAATCGACGTACCGATCAATATCAGCGAGCTTGGAATGCTGAGGTTCGCCGAGTCGTTACGGCCAATCCCGGTCGAGCGCTCTTTTTCCCCGTCGATCGGGCCTTCACGTTGAACGGAAAGTACTCTCCCTATCTAGCCCCACCTCGATCACCTTCTGCTCCGCCCGCCACGTGGGACCGAGTGCGATCGCTGGATGGTACGCACCTGTGTGCGCCGGGTATTTCCATGTGGGCGGCCGCTATTACGCAAGACGTGGCCACGGCATTCGGCGTGAACCCTCCGCTGCGCTCTTGGTGGCTCGATAGTTGGCCGACCAAGAAAACTAAGTACAACAGCCAGGTGGCACCGATGTGCCCCCTTAGTCACCCTCGTTGACATCATCGGGCTGCGACGAGATTCGGTCCGGTCGAATCCGAACCGTCACCCGAATCTCACCCTCTCGACGGAAGGGGTAGCTGTCGACATCTAGGTACTTCTTTGCGAGTCGGTCAATGACCTCATCGGCCCCGTCTGTTGTGAAACCCACCACCGTGCCGCGTACGGAAATGACGGTGTAGGGGTTGTCGGGGTCAGTGAGCGAGAGGGCTACTCGTCCATCGTTGGCGAGATTGCGCGCCTTAGCCCGTCCGAGAGCGGTGTTGATGATGATGTCGTCGCAATCGAGTTCTCCCCAGACGGGGGTGACGTGGGGGCTGCCGTCGGGTCCGAGTGAGGCCACGTGGAGTAGGGACTTCTTCGCGAAGAGGTCTCGGGCGGCTTGGGTGAACTGTTCAGACATGTGGGCTCCGGATTCTGAGTAGCGGTATCCCCGCTAGTTTGGCATCGATGAACATAGGTGCCCACGTCCGCGGTGGCGGCAAGCTTGTCCCTTCCCTCGAAGCTGGAGTCGAAATTGGGGCTACCTCCATCCAGATCTTCACGCAGAGCCCCCGAATGTGGAAGCCCAGTCAATACGCCCCGGAGGTTCTGGCGAGCTACCGCGAGGCGGCGGCAGTCCATCCCAGTGTTACGGCGACCTTTTCTCACGCCACCTATCTGATCAATTTGGCCTCCGACAATCCCGAGCTCTACGAGAAGTCGGTGGCCTGCCTCACGCACAATCTGTCGGTGGGGCGTGGAATGGCCGCTCAGGGCGTCATCCTGCACGTTGGCAGCCACAAGGGCACGGGCTTTGAGGAAGCACTAGAGCGCGTCTCCGAAGGCCTAATGCGCGCCCTGGACGAGGCCGACAGCGCGCCCAAGGGTGTCGCCGACTGCCCAATACTGATCGAAAACGCGGCCGGTGCCGGTGGCACCGTGGGCCGTTCCCTGGAAGAGATTGAAGCCATCATTGATGCCTGTGGTGGCGACGAGCGCCTCGGACTGTGTATCGACACTCAGCATCTCTGGGCCAGCGGATACGACTACTCCACTTTGGCGGGAACAAAGAAGTTGATTAAGGAAGTCAATGACCGTATCGGCATTGACCGCTTGGCCTGCTTTCACCTCAACGATTCCAAAACCGAACTCGGCGGCAACAAGGATCGCCACGCCAATCTGGGCGAAGGCACCATTGGAACGGCCGGCCTCGCCCCGCTGCTTGGTCACCCCAAGGTGCGAAACTTGCCATTGATTCTCGAAGTACCCGGTGATGGTGACGGCCCTCGCGCGAGCGACGTCGTTGCGGCCACCAAATTAGTTACCGAAGGCGTCGCGTTGTACGCCAAAAAGAAATAAGGAGTCGCTATGAGCGAATTTCGTATTGAATCCGACACCATGGGCGAGATCGAAGTCCCCAGTAATCAGTACTGGGGTGCCCAAACGCAGCGCAGTCTGCACCACTTCGAAATCGGCCACGACACCATGCCTCCGGCCCTCATTCGCTCCTTCGGCATTTTGAAGTTGGCCAGCGCGCGCGTGAACCACGCCCTGGGCAAACTGGATGGCACGAAGGCCGAACTCATCGAACGTGCGGCCCGAGAAGTAGCCGATGGCATTTTGATGGATGAATTCCCTCTTCGCATTTGGCAGACCGGTTCGGGTACCCAGACCAACATGAATGTGAACGAAGTGATCTCGAACCGGGCCATTGAAATGGCCGGGGGAGAGCAGGGCTCGAAGAAGCCAGTCCACCCGAATGATGACGTCAACATGAGCCAGTCTTCGAATGACACATTCCCAACGGCAATGCACATCGCGGCCGCTTCTGAAATGACGTCACGATTGGTGCCGGCCGTGAAGCATCTGCGCGACGCCATTGACGAAAAGGCCAAGGCCTACGTTGACATCGTCAAGATTGGCCGTACGCACCTTATGGACGCCACACCCTTGACCTTGGGTCAGGAGTTCTCGGGTTACGTCAGCCAGCTGGATGCCGACCTCGACCGACTACAGCTGGTGCTGCCGGGTCTATTGGAGCTGGCCGCCGGCGGTACGGCCGTTGGTACCGGACTTAACACCCACCCCGAGTTTGGCGAGCGCGTGGCGACCGAGATTGCCGGCCTTACCGGACTGCCCTTCATCACTGCACCCAACAAGTTTGCGGCCCTGGCGGCCCACGACGCTCTGGTCTTTGCGCACGGCGCGATCAAGACATTGGCGGCCAGTCTGATCAAGATTGCCGACGACCTTCGTTGGCTCGGATCGGGCCCCCGCAGTGGTCTCGGCGAATTGCAGCTGCCCGAGAACGAGCCGGGTTCGTCAATCATGCCGGGCAAGGTCAACCCCACCCAGAGCGAAGCGATGATCATGGTGGGTATTCAGGTCTACGGCAATGACGCGGCCATTGGCATGGCCGGTAGTCGCGGCAATCTGGAGTTGAACGTTTGCAAGCCCGTGATCATTCACAACTTCTGCCACTCCATTGACTTGCTCACCGACGCCTGCTTGCGCTTCACGGAGTTCTGTGTGGAGGGACTGCAGCCGGACTACGAGCAGATTCAACAGCACTTGAACAATTCGTTGATGTTGGTAACGGCTCTGAACCCGCTGATCGGTTACGACAAGGCGGCTCAAGTGGCCAAGAAGGCTCACAAGGAGCGCACCACGCTCCGTGAGGCCGTGTTGGCGTTGGGTTTCTTGACCGGTGAAGAGTTTGACGGCGCCATCGACCCGGCGGCGATGACGCATCCGTGACCCGGCCACAGCTCGCCTCACCCGAGGAAGTAAAAGACTGGCTACTCGCTCACCCGGCGTGGTCGTTAGTCGACGGTCACCTGCTCTTGGAGTCCACGGTGTCGTATCGAGTCTCGGGCGCACTGGCTGCCGCATCGGTGGCGCTGGCCGATGAGATCGATCACCACCCGATTATGACTATCGGCTTCAACTCCTTGCGAATCGAACTATGGACCCACGACAAGAGTGGCATTACTGAACTCGATTTTCGACTCGCCACGTTTATGGACGAGTTCCTCGCCGCGCGCCGTTAGGCGATTGGAATACCCCAAAGGGCGAGCCAGCGACTGAGGTCGGGCTCCACGGGAAGTTCGCTACCTAAGAAGTTTTTTACGCGAATCTCAAGTTCGTTGTCACGACGATTCGTACCACGAGGGGCGAAGGGGTAGAACGTCCCCGACTTAGCTAAGTAGACCAGCGAAACTGACCCCTCGCCGGGTGGAGTCTTGGGCGTAAAGCCAAAGACGGTACAGAGCAGTCGTGGGCCGAGTCCGTGCTCGACCAGGGTGGAGTGAGCCCCGTGGGCCCGCGTGACGAGATTGCCCAGATCGGCATCGTTGATAACGACCCAGGTGTAGCCGAGGTCGTCGACGCTGAACGTGATTTTGCCCTCAGAATCACCCACGGTGAGGAGTTGGCGAATCTCCTCGTCACTTTCAAGGGTGCTGGAGCCTGAACCGGCCTTGTAGCAAACCCCCGCTTGACCGCTCGTCACCAGGTCGAGCTGTGATTCGAGGGTGAGTGCGGCACTCGGGAGAGCAAAGAGCTGATCGAGTTTGGGTTCGACCTGCTTGGTCTTGCCAAAGATATTGCCGAGTAGACCCACTACTGATTCATCTCGCGCTCGAGACGAGCCAGTTGGTCCAAGCGCTTCTGGAGCGATGGGTGGGTGGAAAAGAGCGCACCCATCGAACCCTTAGCCAGCGCTGGGGTGAAGAAGAAAGCGTTCATTCCTTCAACTCGACGCAAGTCATTGTTGGGAATCCGGGCCATGTCGCCGGTCACCTTGGTGAGAGCCGAAGCCAGAGCGGAAGGCTTGCCAATCAGAATCGCTCCCGTGCGGTCGGCCGACAACTCGCGGTAGCGAGAAAGGGACATGGTCAAGAGGAACGAAACGACGTAGACCGCAAAGGAGACGACCATGACAATGAGCTCCATGATGAAGGCATTCTGGTTGTCCTCATCGCGACCACCGCCACCGAGCATGGCGCCCCACATTGCCATGCGACTCACGAGTCCGGCGAGCATGCCGAGGGAGCTAGCAACAGTCATAACGGCGACGTCACGGTGGGCTACGTGACTGAGCTCGTGAGCGAGAACGGCTTCGAGCTCCTCGTCGTCGAGACGCTGGCGAATGCCCTCAGTAATTACGACGACCGAGTGCTTCGGATTGCGGCCGGTAGCAAAGGCATTGGGCATCTGCACGTGTGAGACACCGACGCGAGGCTTAGGCATGTTGGCCAGAACACAGAGTCGGTCAATCATGGCGTGAAGCTGCGGCTCCTCATCGGCCGTCACCACGCGGGCACCCATGGAAGCCATGGCGATCTTGTCGGAGAACCAGTACTGACCGAAGATCAGGGCGAACTCAATGATGAGGATGGCGCCCAGTCCAATACCGAGTCGAACGAGGGCAAAGCCCACGGCCGTGTAGAGCGCCAGGATCGCCAGACCCGTGACAAACATTCGTGTCGTTAAGCCGTGATCGCTTTCGTATCCGCGTGAGGCCATGACTACTTTCCTTCCTCACCGGCGCCGATGGCGCCAGCTGAACCTGAACCGAGCTCTTGCTTCAGTGCCGCGAGCTGGGCGTCAACACTCGACGTGGCGGTGGCCTTGTCGAGCTGGGCCTGAATGTCGTCGTGGGTCGTAGTGAGGTCGGTGAGGGCTCCAGAGGCCAGCAACTCGTCGAGAGCACCGGAACGGGCCTGCATCTCGGCGACCTTGTC
>CANBVQ010000023.1 GCA_947372925.1 Acidimicrobiaceae bacterium | reverse complement strand
CCTGTTCGATGACTGTTACATACTCAAAGGCCCGTGCCCGTTGGGCCGTGTCATCAGTGCAGCCATTGGCGATGACGAAAACCTGGTCGTTGGGCCCAACTTCGCTGCGCAGTTGTTCGAGCAGCGTCTCGATCTGACCGGCCTCATTGTGTGCCGGGATGATGAGGCTGGCCACTAGGCCCAACCATCAACGAGTGGAGAGTGAACTGTTTTCACACCTCAAACCCTAATCAGCGTTTCGACCTCACTACCAGCGTTTTGATGATTCGTTTCCTACACTTGGCTCATGGATATATTCACTGGACTATTGGCCGATGCCGAGGAGCTTCTTCCGGGCGCAATTGCAATGCGGAGAGACCTCCACCAAAACCCCGAACTCGGTAACGATCTCCCTCGCACCCAAGCCAAGGTCCTCGAAGCGCTTGAAGGGCTCGGCCTCACGGTCACTACCGGTGAGGCGCTCAGTAGCGTCATCGCCGTACTCGAAACTGGCCGTCCCGGCCCAACCGTTCTGCTCCGTGGCGACATGGATGCCCTGCCAATGCCCGAGGACACGACGGAACCGTTCAAGAGCGTTGTTGAGGGGGCCATGCACGCGTGCGGCCACGATTCTCATACCGCCATGTTGGCCTACGCCGCCCGACTGCTCGTGGCCCGTAAGGATGACCTCAAGGGACGCGTTGTCTTTATGTTCCAACCTGGTGAAGAAGGTCACGGCGGCGCTGAGATCATGATTAATGAAGGAATTCTGGACGTCGCCGGCAAGCCTGATCTTGCCGTGGCCATTCACGTCACGCCTTCACTGCCTAACAAGATGATCGGCACTCGCGGAGGCACCATCATGGCCTCGTCTGACGAGATCACGATTGACATCGTGGGTCGCGGCGGACACGCCTCGCAGCCGCATGTGGCTCTGGACCCGATTCCGGTCGCCTGCGAGCTCGTCATGGCCATTCAGTCGATGGTTACGAGAAAAATCAATGCCTTTGATCCCGCGGTGGTCACTATCGCGCACGTGACGGCAGGAACGACTAGCAACGTGATTCCCGAGCGAGCTCAAATCCACGGGACTATCCGTACGGTGTCGGCCTTCACCCGCGAACTGGTGCGCAATGAGCTGGAACGGCTTACGCACGGCATTGCTGCAGCGCACGGCACAACGGCCGAGTTCAAGGTGCGACTTGGCTATCCCGTCACGGTGAACGACGCCGCAGTGGCCCAGTGGTCACGCGATGTCGCCACCGGCCTGCTGGGCAGTGGCTTTGCCATTGAAATGCCCACCCCAGTTATGGGGGCGGAGGACTTCAGCTATGTCCTTGAGCAGGTACCTGGCGCCATGCTGTTCCTCGGTGTCTGCCCGGACGGCGTGAACTTCTTTGAAGCGGCACCAAACCACTCCAACCGCATGACCATCAACGAGTCAGGGATGGCGGCCGGTATTGCTCTCTACGCCGGTGTGGCGCTCGCCAAGAGCCAAGAGGCTTAGCGAACCGCAATCAGAGGGTCACTGGCCACGCGACTCTCAACTCCCGAGGGGCCCACGGGACGTGTGCCGCGCAACGTGATCCGGCGCATACGTCGTTCTACGTTCTCGTAGTCGTCGGTCGCATAGTGCATGGTGGCCTGGTTGTCCCACATCAAAACATCGCCGAGTTGCCAACGGTGGCGCAACGTGAATTCCGGCTGAACCTGGTGGGCGTAGAGGAGTCGAAGTAGATGTTCACTTTCAATCCGTGAGCAGCCCACGAGATGAGAAGTAAAGCCGGGGTTCACAAAGAGATTGGGGCGACCGGTCCTCGGATGAATTCGGACCACGGGATGAATGATCGGTGGCTGCTTCTTGGACAGTTCGTAGAGGTAGTCGGCATCATCACGAGTGAGCGCCGAGTCGAAGGGTTCACCCCAGTAGGCCAGTGGCGCAATACGGTGGACGGCTTCTAGCTCACGAACCGCTTCTCGAAGGACGGGATTGAGCTTGGCGTACGCCGTGCGGGTATCAGACCACAGTGTGTCGCCAGCAAAAGGGGGCACGGCGTCGGCCACGAGGATCGACATTTGGGGTGGGTTTTCAATGAACGTGACGTCGGTGTGCCACAGAGCGTTCTTGCCGCCCTGGGCCGCATCGAGGATCAGCATTTCGGGGTAGTCGGGGTGCCCGGGAACAACGGGGTGGGCCGGCGTTGGTTCACCCATCAAGTGAGCGAGTCGTGAGTGCTCGGCGTGGGTGAGGTGTTGATTGCGAAAGACCAGGACGAGGTGCTCGGCGAGGAGGTCGTGGATCTCCTGAGCGTCGGTGACGTCTCGCAGAAACTGCCCGGATAACTCCGCGCCAAAGGCACCGGTTATGGGGGTTGCGCTCCACGTTGTCGGCGTCATAGACCCTCCTCAAGAATCCCTATGAAGGTAGTAGGGATTGAAAAGTGAACAACCCCAAAAAGCGGGGTTGTCACGGAATTGCAACACACCGTGACCCCCTTATGAATCCTAAAAGTCCTGATTAAACGGTAAAAGTTCGAATACCTGACTAAATCAGTAAGGTATGTTGCAATTAAGGAGACTCCCCGATGGTTGAACAGACTCGCCAAGAGACATCTGTAGAAGTAGCCAAGCGCGCCAGTGACTATCTGCGCGGCACGCTGCTCGAAGAGATGGAGAACGCCAGCCCGAAGTTCGATGGCGATTCCGAGCAACTCCTGAAGTTCCACGGCGTCTACGCCCAGGACAATCGCGATGTCCGCCGCGAACGCAGCTTGGCCGGTGAAGAGCTCGAGCACATCTTCATGACCCGAGTCGTAGTCCCTGGCGGCCACTTAACGAGTGCTCAATGGTTAGCGCTCGACACGGCATCTGACACCGTGGCCGACGGCACAATTCGTCTCACCACGCGTCAGGCAATTCAGTACCACGGCACCATCAAGAGCGGGCTCCAGTCGCTCGCGCGTCAGCTTGACGAGGTGTTGATGACCTCCTTCGGCGGCTGTGGTGATGTTGTGCGCAATGTGGTGATGTGCCCCGATCTTCAGATTCCTGAGGCCGATCCCTACATTGCGGAAGTAGCCAACTCTATTGCCGAGCGGTTTCGCCCCACGACCACCGCCCACTGGGAGATTTTCGTGGATGGACAACGGGCCGCGAGTCGCGAAGTAGTGAATGAGCACTCTTTCTACGGCGACACCTATCTTCCTCGTAAGTTCAAAATTGCCATCGCGCATCCCAACGAGAACTGTGTCGATGTCTTCGCTCAAGACCTCGGAATGATTCCTGGAACTCACCCCAGCCTCGGTGAGGGCTTCACCTTCGTTGTCGGGGGTGGTCTTGGCCGTAACTACGCTCACGAGCACACCTTCGCTCGTCTCGGCGAAGTGTTGGGATTTATTCCACGTGCCAATGTCGAAGAGGTAATTGCGGCTGTCGTAGATGCCTACAAGGATCTGGGCGACCGTACGGATCGTAAGCGGGCTCGCCTGAAGTACGTCCTGGCGGACGCTGGACTCGAGGCCTTCCGCGCCGAAATCCATCAACGTCTCGGCTACGAACTGGCCGATGCACTCCCGCTACCCGCCAACTTCGACCGAAGCGACCACCTCGGCTGGCACGGTCACGACGACGGAACTTGGCGAGTTGGCGTTCGCGTGGCCGCTGGACGTATTCGCGACGATGAGACGAGCCAGACCCGAACGGCCTTGCGCAAGATTGCCCAGGCCCTCCCAGTCAAGTTCTTCCTCACCCCTCAACAGGACATCATCATTGACGGTGTGAGCGCCGACGAGCGTCCCTTCGTTGACCAACTACTGCGCGACGCATCGGTCCGTGAGGCCGAGACGTTGGGCTCGATTGAGCGCACGGCCCTGGCCTGTCCCGCCCTGCCCACCTGTGGTCAGGCACTCACTGAGTCCGAGCGAGTGCTCGGCTCTGTCGTCACGCAGTTTGAATCGGCTCTCTCGGCTCGAGGTTTAGAGCGCCGTCCGGTGGCACTGCGGATGACGGGCTGTCCCAATGGTTGCGCCCGCCCGGCCGTCGCTGAGATTGGCATTGTCGGTCGCACAAAGTCGACATACGACATCTACGTCGGTGGTTCTCGACAAGGTGATCGACTGGCCACATTGTTCCAAGAGAAGGTCAAGCTGGCCGATCTCGCCGATGCGGTCGCCCCACTCTTTGATGCGTGGCAGAGCGACGGCGTTGCCGATGAGTCCTTCGGTGACTTTGCGAACCGCTGGAGTGGCCAGTGACCGTCCAACTCGTAGGTGCGGGTCCTGGTGAGGCCGATCTTCTGACGGTCCGAGCGGCCCGTGCCATCGCGGCGGCCGAAGTCGTCGTCTTCGATCGCCTCGTTGATCGTTCGGTCCTCGATCTCATCTCGCCTTCGGCCGTTCGCTACGACGTTGGCAAGACGCCGGGCCAGTCATCAAGTCAAGAAGCGACCAATGAGCTCCTGATTGAACTTGGAAGGTCCGGTCGTCGCGTGGTCCGCCTCAAGGGTGGTGACCCCTTTGTCTTTGGCCGAGGTGGGGAAGAGGCTCTCGCTCTCACTAGTGCCGGTGTTGACTTTGAAATCATCCCCGGGCTCTCCTCATCGCTCAGTGGCCCGCTAGCCGCCGGTATTCCAGTGACTCATCGGGGCATCTCTCGTGGCGTCACGATTGTTACGGGTCACCTCATAGATGGGGAGTGCAACTCCTTTGTCCATCTGGCCAACCCCGAGCTCACGCTCGTGGTCCTGATGGGTGTCGCCCATCGCGCCGAGATTGCCCGCCAGCTCGAACTCGGGGGATTGACGCCCGACACGCCAGTGGCCGTGATTGAGCGGGCCTACACGGCCTCGCAACGCACGGTGCGAACCACTCTGCAGAGACTCGGCACTACTGAGATTGCCAATCCCGCCATCATCGTGATTGGCGCCGTGGCGGCCATGTCATTGAACGACATCACCACAGAGTTGGCCACGGCGTCCTGGTAGTGCTGCCTCTCGCCTTTAATCTCTCGGGCAAGCGTGTCCTCGTCCTCGGGGCCGGTCGTGTTGCCGGCAGCAAGATTGCTCTGCTCGATGCCGCCGGAGCCGACATCACGGTCATCACGACGGAGGTATTAGAGCCAGTGCCCGACTCGGCGACGTTGATCATTCGCCCCTATCAGCCAGGTGATCTCGAGGGATTTCAGCTCGTTATTTCTGCCACCGGTGTCGGCGCAGTAAATGATCTCGTCGTCGCTGAAGCGAAGGCCCGAGGCATCTGGCTCAATGTCGTTGACGACCCCTCGCGTTGTGACTTCTACTTCACGGCCGTCCATCGTGACGGACCGGTCATTGTCTCGGTCTCGACCGAAGGCTCGGCACCGGCGTTGGCGCAGTACGTGCGAGATCTCGTGCGTTCCGCACTCCCTAAGAACCTTGCCGCCGTGGCGAGACGATTACGAAGTGAGCGTGACTCAATGCACCATGAGGGCATATCCACCGAGAGCATCTCGTGGCGGGCCCGCATTGATGAACTAGTCGCCGAAGAAACGGCGACTGATTAGTTCAGTGGTTCAATAACGACGGCCGTGCCGTAGGCGAGAATCTCTTGGTAGATGCCGCCCAGTTCGTTGGAGTCAAAGCGCATGGCCACGATGGCGTTGGCGCCGGCCTGACGTGCATTTTCCGACAGCCGCTCCATCGCCTCTTCGCGGGCTTCGGCCAACTGCTTGGTCATTCCGGCCAACTCGCCACCCACGATGGACTTCAGTGATGCCCCAATCTGGGAGCCAATGTGGCGGGTGCGAACAGTAAGTCCCGAGACTTCGCCAATCAGCTTGGTGATCTTGTAGCCCGGTGCGTCGTTGGTTGTAACAATCAGCATGATGACTCCTAGTTTTGGGGTGCACGCCCACTCTATGTCTGGCGTGGTCAACTGTGGCATGCAGCAATTTCGTCTCGCTCTGGCTGGGGTCTTGACCTGTGGCCTGTTGACCTTTGGGGCGACGAGAGGTTCGGCCACGCAAAGTTCCGTGGCCGCCCCCGAAGAGTGCACCGCACAATCAGTCGCCAATGGCGTGAATGCTGCAGGCTCAAGCCGGGTCGTTGTCGTAGCGGCCTACGGCTGCGAAGGCTCGTGGGCCTATCTGTGGGCCGATGTAAACGTTGGCACCGAAACAATTGGGGTCACCATGGTGCTGAAATGGCGCCCCGACCTCAACAGATGGTGGCCTACTGATCGTTCGGTGACCTGCGTGGAAGGTCTCTTGCCGGAGACCATCTACCGGCAGGGTTGTTTTTCTAACTAGACAATCTCGACGCCGATGATGCTCGGCGCGGGGAATCCCTGGGCCTCGCAGAGCAGTCGGTAGACGTTGTTGATGAACTCGGCATCCCAGACGGAAACGACGTTCCCGTCGGCATCGAGGTTTTCGTTCTTGCCAAAGATGGCGAAGAAGACGTCGGTGACTTCACTATTGCTCGCCGGCACGTTCAACGTGTGGGTCGATCCCGCCGGTTCGAAGAGGTAGCTGCCGGCCTCGTTTACCTCGGGGTACTCGAGGTAGTGCCAAGAACCGCTCAGCGTGAAGGCGTAGACGTCACCAGTGTGGCGGTGCGTCATGACCTGGTAGCCAGGTTGAAAACGAGTGCGAACGACCCAAAGGTCGCGGGCGAGGTCGATGTGAAGGACCTGCATCGATGAGCCGTCGCCAATTTCCACAAAGGGCAAGTCGTTCTGGCCGACGTGGAGGGCCTTGGGAATGATGTCGAACATGATGCTCCTTACTTCGTTCGCTTGGGAGGTCGTGGAAAGAACGAACTCGTGGTGGCAATGTACTCCTCGTAGCCGGCCCGGGTCTTCTTCAGCTTGCGCTCCAACATGGGCTTGCCCGAGAGATTGGCAACGAGATAAATCATCAACAGCGACGAGCCGATGGTGGCCCAACCCCAGGGCACGGAGCAGGCGACGAGGTAGTAGCCCGTCCACAACACGGCCTCGCCGAAGTAGTTGGGATGGCGGGTGTACTTCCAGAGTCCGCGGTTCATCGTGGTTCCGTGGTTCTCCGGGTTGGCAATGAAGCGACGGAGTTGGTCGTCCCCGATGGCCTCGAAGCCAAAGCCCACGAGAGCCAAGACCAGACCCACGAATGTCAGGGCGGGGAGAGTGACGTGGTTAGCAAAGGCCACGAACTGCAAGGGGATGGAGACCAGAAAGAGCAGCGTTCCTTGAGTGAAGTAGATGATCTTCAGAGCCTTCACGCTGTCATTTGATCCCTTGGTGTTCGCCAGAATGGCCACGTACCGGGTGTCCTCCGCCGTTCCCCGTTGACGCAGGGCGAGATAGATAGAGAGGCGAAGCGACCACAGGGCCACGGCAATGAGTAGTCCTAAGTGGATCCAGTGGTTCACGGCGTGATTGGAGAGGTGCATCGAGTCGCTCTCATTGACACTCTTGAGATGACTGACCAGGAGGCTCTCGAGGTACACCACGAGGAAACCCGAGCCCCAAAAGACGTCAATGATGGCGTGGCGCTTAACGACAAAGGAAGTGGCGAAGGCCAGTAAGGCCCAGGCCAGCGCCGTGAGGAACGCGAATGGGAGATTGGTAAAGAACCACGATAAGTGCATGGCGTTGTTCTAGCAGGAGGTGGAAATATTCAGACACCAGGCCGTAGCCTGACGGGGTAATGAAGCGCCGCGGATTTCTCTCTCTCGTCTGGGTTGCCCTCCGTGACCTCTTTGATCAGAACACCAGCTTCGGACGGTTGGCCGCAGTCCACGTAGGCATGATGGCCGGCGACACACTGGTCACCGTTTCCCTGGCCGGTTCACTCTTCTTCTCGGTCAGCCCCACCGAGGCTAAGAGCAAGGTCTTGGCCTACCTCATGTTGACCTTTGCGCCGTTCGCCGTGGTCTCACCCATCCTGGGTCCACTCATTGATCGTTCTGTCAATGGTCGACGCATCATCGTGGCCCTTTCGGGCCTCAGTCGCGTGCTGCTCTGTTGGATGATGAGTCGACATCTCAACTCCTGGCTCTTGTTCCCCGAAGCCTTCGCCGTCCTCGTCGCCTCCAAGCTCTACGTGGTGACTCGAGGCACCTTGGTTCCCGAGATGGCCCGAACCGACCAACTCTCCCAGCGCATCGACTCTCTAGACGAGTCGGGTTGGCCAACGGCGAATCGCGCCACTTCCTCTAACAAGGGCTTCGCCGGATTTAACGCCCAGCTCACCTTGCTCGGCACCGGCGCGGGATTGATAATGGGCGTGCTCGGTGCCGCCATTTTGAAGGCACTCAATGCGGCCAGCGTGTTGCAGTTTGCCGCACTGGTCTTTCTCATCGCGGGACTCGCGAGCTTGCGGCTCCATAAGGCTTCGCCCTTGCGGCAGCGCACCACGGCAACGGCGTGGGAGTTAGCGCACGATGGGGTGGACCACATTGAAGTGACCTGGGGTCTCACGGCCATGGCCATCTTGCGATTCGCTATTGGCTTCCTTGGGTTTCTCCTGGTCTTCGGATTACGCCACCAACAAGCTTCGCTCACTTGGTACGCGTGGGCTTTAGGTATGACGGGTCTGGGATCTCTGGTCGGGTTGGCCATCGTGACCCGCTTTCACGGAACACGTGACGATGCCACGTTGTTGGCCTGGTCGCACATCGTGTTGGCACTCGTAGCGGGCTATCTCGTGTGGAACCCGTCGCTGGTGGGTCAGGTCTTGCTCTCGGGCGTTATCGGGCTGGTGGGAGCAGTCGCTCAGCCGAGCTTTGACTCGATCACTCAGCAGCACGTGGCCCCGGGCCACCAGGGTCGGACCTTCGCCAAGTTCGCTGTGCGCCAGCAGTTGCTCTGGGTCGTGGGCGCGATTATTCCCGTGGCGATAGCCATGGAGTTCACCATTGGTGATGGCGTGATTGCGGTGATTTGTCTGCTGACCGGTCTGATCTACGGACTCGGCCGACGGTACGTTCGATAAGCCTTAGTAGAGGCCCCGCATGGCCTCGCCAATGACCTTGGATAGGTATGCGGAATACGTAGGGGAGATGTGCGACCAATCGCGGTACGCCACCATGTTTCCGATTATTGGTGAACAAGTTTTTTTACCGCAAATCCATTTAGTGGAATCAAAAAACGAAACGCCGTTCGCGGCAGCGATAACCGCTTCGACAGTGTGGCGATCTCGCCACTTAACGTCAGCCGGGCGTTTCGGAGCAGCGCAGTCCTGGACGGCAGTCGGGTGCTGTGCGACGCAACCGGTTGGATCGACAAAGTTGGCAAATGGCGGGTTGTCGCCCAGCATGAGCACCTTGGCCCCACTGCGCTTGACCTCGATCATCGAGGTGGCGAGACCAGCACGGAAAGCGGCGTCAGTGACCAGCGTGTTGGGGCCCGAAAGGATGTCCGAGGTCCTCTCGGCGAGCAAGACCAGTGTCGGCTTCTTGGACTGAATCTTCTTGATGGTCCTCGTGCGCCACTTGTCACAGTCCGTGTTGTAGGCGTTGGGGTTGCCCCACTTCCCGTACGTGCGCACCTTGGCCACCACACAACCCATGGATGAATACAGAATCAGTCGACCATGGGCAGCCAGTACGGCCCGAGCGACGGCGGGGGCCCACATGTAGGCGTGGGAATCACCAAACAGGATCACGAGCGGCTTGGCGTTCTCCTTACCCCACGAGCACGTGGCGAAGCACTTATTCCCGAGGGCCGTGTTGGCGAACGTCACGAGACCGGCCTGGGTGAGTTTGGGAGTCAAGTTGCTTGGTACGTTGCGAATCGACGTTGAGTGGGCGACGGCCTTAGCGACTTGCTGGGGGGTGCCCGGGGCCGGCAGCGGTGCGAAGGACGCTGCCTGGGCCGCGGTCATCGTGGCAATGCTGGCGGCGAGGATTGCCCCCGTCACTGAAGTTCGCCATGACGTCATGTCCATAGCGTACCGCTCTAAAAATTGAATTTACTTCGGGGGCGGCGTTGCGAAGCGGGCGAAATTGACTAGCGCCCCGCCATGTGGCGGGGCGCTAGTTGCAGATTCGCTGGTTACTTCAGGCGTGCTTCGAGTGCATCAACCTGGGCGTGCAACTTGGCGGGCAGGTGGTCACCAAAGGTGGCGTAGTGCTCGCGGATGCTGCCGACTTCGGTGCGCCATTCGTCAAGGTTCACGGTCAACAGTTCGTTGAGGTCGGCATCAGAGATGTTGAGACCTTCGACATTGATGCCCGACTTCTTGGGCACGAAACCAATTGGTGTCTCTTCAGCTTCGCCACGACCGGCACAGCGCTCGAAGACCCACTCCAGGACACGACTGTTCTCGCCGTATCCGGGCCAGAGCCAACGACCGTCGTCACCCTTACGGAACCAGTTCACGTAGAAGATCTTCGGCAGCTTGCTGGCGTCAGCCACGGCGCCCATCTTCAGCCAGTGGCCAAAGTAGTCAGCCATGTTGTAGCCACAGAAGGGGAGCATGGCGAAGGGGTCGCGACGCAAGTTGCCAACGGCACCGGCGGCAGCGGCCGTGGTCTCAGAAGCCATGATCGAACCGAGGAACACACCGTGGTCCCAGTCGAATGACTCAAAGACGAGTGGAATGACGCTGGCGCGACGACCACCGAACAAGACAGCGTCGATTGGAACGCCGGCGGGGTCTTCCCACTCGGCGGCAATCGCAGGGTCCTGAGCGGCGGGGGTCGTGAAGCGGGCGTTGGGGTGTGCAGCCGGCGTACCGGACTCCTTGCTCCAGGGCTGACCCTTCCAGTCGGTCATGCCTTCTGGCGCGTCGCCCATGCCTTCCCACCAGACGTCGCCATCAGCGGTGAGGGCCGTGTTGGTGAAGATGGAGTTGGCCTCAATCGTGTACATCGCGTTGGGGTTGGTGTCCATATTGGTTCCGGGGGCCACACCGAAGAATCCAGCTTCGGGGTTGATGGCGTAGAGGCGGCCATCGGGACCGGGCTTCATCCAGCAAATGTCGTCACCGACCGTCTCGACCTTCCAGCCGGGCAGGGTGGGAATCAACATTGCGAGGTTGGTCTTGCCACAAGCACTCGGGAAGGCGCCGGTGACGTACCGGGTCTCGCCCGCAGGGCTGGTGAGCTTCAAGATCAACATGTGCTCGGCGAGCCAGTTGGCGTCGCGAGCCATGGTGGAGGCAATACGAAGCGCAAAGCACTTCTTACCGAGTAGCGCGTTACCGCCGTAGCCCGAACCGTAGGAGATGATCTCCTTGGTCTCGGGGAAGTGGACGATGTACTTGTTCTCTGCGTCGCAGGGCCATGGCACGTCGGCCTGGCCTTCGGCGAGAGGCATACCGACCGAGTGCAGGCAGGGCACGAACTCACCCTGGTCACCGAGAACCTCGAGGGCACCCTTACCCATGCGGGTCATGATGCGCATCGAAACGGCCACGTAGGCCGAGTCGGTGATTTCCACACCGATGTGCGAGATGTTGGAGCCGAGTGGTCCCATCGAGAAGGGGACCACGTACATGGTCCGGCCCTTCATCGAGCCGGCAAAGAAGCCGTTGAGGGTCTCACGCATGGCGGCGGGGTCGGTCCAGTTGTTGGTCGGGCCGGCGTCAGCTTCGTTCTGCGAGCAGATGTAGGTGCGGTCTTCGACACGCGCGACGTCGCCGGGGTCACTGGCGGCGTAGTAGCTGTTCGGACGCTTGGCGTCTGACAACTTGGTGAACGTTCCGTTATCAACGAGTAATTGACAAAGTTCGTCGTACTCTTCCGCCGAACCGTCGCACCAGTGGATACGATCGGGGGTAGTGAGTGCTGCGACTTCTTCAACCCATTGGATGAGTCGTTGGTTGTTGGTTGGGGCTGACACCTGTTCTTCTTTCTTTACGATCGTGACGAGTCACGACGTCCATGGGGGACGCGGCGTTGCCCACGTCTAACTTCCCACCCGTCCCTTCTCAGGAACCAGTTAGGCGCGAGGATGCCGTCTTGGAGCGTATCGCTGCAATCGTGGGGCGGCGCACAATCCCTCGAGGCGAGGTCCACATTGGCGATGACGCCGCTGTTTTAGCCCCAATTGTGGGGGAAGCGCTGATTTCCACCGACGTCTGCGTACTCGGGGTTCACCTCGACGGCAGCCTCTTCCCGCTGGAGGACTTGGGCTTTAAGGCCGTGGCCTCGGCCGTCTCGGACCTCGCCGCCATGGGTGGTCGGCCCCGCGCGGCCGTTGTGGCCGTCTCCTCGCCGCCCGGCACTGACCTCGAAGAACTGCACCGCGGTATCGCCGACGCCGCGTCGATGACGAACTGTCCCATCGTCGGTGGCGACCTCACTCGTTCGCGCGATGTCTCAGTGGCCGTCACCGTGATCGGAGAAACTCCGGGTAAGGGATCGATCCTGCGGACCGACGCCCGTCCCGGTGACACAATTTTTGTAACAGGTCCGCTCGGTCGTTCGGCGGCCGGTCTTCGTCTCCGGCGTGAAGGGGCCCCGCTCGATCACCCGCTCGTGGTGGCGCACCGCCGTCCGTGGCCCCGTCTCGAAGAGGGCCTGGCCGCGCGACACGCCGGGGTGAACGCGATGATGGATCTCTCCGACGGACTGGGACTCGACTTCAATCGCTTGGCCGACGCCTCACGTGTCGGATTCGTCCTCACGGACCTGCCGATCGCCGAGGGCTGCACCGAGTACGAGGCGATTGGGGGAGGCGAGGACTACGAGCTCGTCATGACCACGGCCGATCCCGATCGACTGATTGACACCTACCTGCGCCGTGGGCTCCGCGCACCGATCGCTATCGGATTAGTAGTACGGGACGTGAACGTACGAACGCTTCGAGGGGAACCGTTACCTCGTGCCGGCTGGCAGCACGAGCTCTAACGAAACGGCTTAGGCCGAGTAGGTGCTGCGGACTGGCTTGGTGACCTTGCCGGAGCGCAGGCAGCCAGTGCAGACATTGACGCGGGTGCGTGAACCGTTGACCACGGCACGAACGCGCTGAATGTTCGGGTTCCAACGGCGCTTGGTGCGACGGTGGGAGTGGGAAACGTTCATACCGAAGTTGGGCTTCTTGCCGCAAAGTTCGCAAACTGAGGCCATGATGTTCGTTCTCCTAGAAAGTCTGAGGTCGGGGTAGGTCCAACACCCACCGCAATACCGGATTTCGATTGTAGCATTTCCCCCAATGGCCAATCTCACGACCCTGTCGGCTGCTGACCTCCACCAGGTCATCACTACCTTTGCAGACCTCCTTCGTTCGCACAAAGAGGTCATAAACCGCCTAAATGTCTACCCCGTCCCCGACGGTGACACCGGCACCAATATGACCCTCACCATCGAGTCAGTGGTGGCCGAGCTCTCCGAGTTGGCCCCCGACCCCGACATGGCCGCGGTCTGCAAGGCCGTTTCTCACGGATCGCTCATGGGCGCCCGGGGTAACTCCGGGGTGATTTTGTCCCAGCTGCTTCGAGGTCTCATGGAGAAGTTGCGTGACAGTGACGCCATCGAGCCGACGGCTCTCGCCGACGCACTGACCCACGCCGACATCCTGGCCCGCCAAGCCGTGGTCCGCCCTATCGAAGGAACCATCTTGTCGGTCGCTCGCGCCGCCGCCGTTGGTGCCTCGAGTGCGACGGGGTCGATGGAGAATTTGGTGCGCTCCTCACGCGGCGCGGCCGCGGCCGCGTTGGCCTACACCCCCGAGCAGCTCCCCGTTCTCAAGCAGGCCGGCGTCGTTGACTCCGGTGGTACTGGACTCCTCTTGTTGCTCGACGCCTTCAGCCACGTCGTCACCGGTGACCCTTTACCGATTGCCCCTGAACTCGACACCATTGAGGTGCACGCCCAAGAGCCGAGCAAGGAACACGGTGAGGGCGGCATTGCCGATCTGCGTTACGAAGTCATGTACCTCCTCGACGCCGATGACAGCAAGATGTCGGCCTTTCGAGAAGTGTGGGCCGGAATCGGTGACTCGATTGTGATTGTCGGTGGTGAAGGCCTCTACAACTGCCACATCCACACCGACAACATCGGTGCCGCGATTGAGGCTGCGCTCGATGCCGGGCGACCCCGTCAAATTCGCATCACCGACTTGCTCGATGAAGTAGTCGAAGAGAAGTGGGTGCGCGAAGGTCGCGCCGAACACGAAGACGACGTCTCCGACGAGCCGGCCCCGCCGACGGCGATTGTGGCCGTGGTGGTGGGTGAGGGTGTCGCTCGAATCTTCCGATCCCTCGGCGTGCGCACCCTGGTCAAGGGTGGTCAGTCCATGAACCCGAGCACGGCCGAGTTGGTCGAAGCGGCCAAGTCGACCGG
>CANBVQ010000022.1 GCA_947372925.1 Acidimicrobiaceae bacterium | reverse complement strand
AGGTGCGCGTGGTGCTCCCACGTGAAACCGATACCACCGTGGATCTGAATGTTCTCACCGGCACAGTGGAAGTAGGCCTCGGAGCAGTACGACTTTGCCAAGCTGGCAGCAACGGCGAGATCGTCGTTGTTTTCCTGCGAGCAGAATGCGGCGTAGTACGCGGCTGACTTCGCGGACTCAACTTCGAGCAGCATGTCTGCGGCCTTGTGCTTAATGGCCTGGAACGAACCGATGGGGCGACCGAACTGGACACGCTCCTTGGCGTACGCCACAGCATTGTCAAGCACGCGCTGGCTTCCGCCAACCTGCTCGGCGGCCAACAAGGCGGCCGCCTTCTGTAGGGCAACCTTCAGACCGGCCTCGGCGCCACCATCGGTACCGATAAGGCGGGCGGGAGTGTTGACGAATTCGATGCGACTCTGCTTACGCGTCTGGTCCATGGTGGGCAGTGCGGTGGTGGTCAAGCCGGCGGCATCGCCAGCGACGGCGAAGAGTGAAAGGCCCTTGTCAGTCTTGGCCGAAACCAAGATCAAAGAGGCAGTGCCTCCATCGATGACGTAGTTCTTAACGCCGTTGATGGTGTAGCTGTCACCGGAACCACTCGCGGTGGTCGACGTGTCGGCAACAACCCAGCTTCCAGAATCGTCGTTGAGTGCCAACGTTGCGATTGTCTCGCCCGAAGCGATGCCGGGAAGAAACTCGGCCTTCGCCTTGTCGTCGCCCGATTCGAGCAACGCGTTAGCGGCGAGGGCGACAGTAGAGAAGTAGGGAGCGCAGAGCAGTGCTGCACCCATCTCTTCAAAGACGACGTACTGCTCGACGGGGCCAAAGCCTTGGCCGCCGAACTCTTCAGGAATTCCGAGCGCCTGCAGTCCGAGCTCTTCGGCCATCTGCTTCCAGACGGACTTGTCGTAACCGTCGGCGGTCGCCATCTGCTCACGAACGGCAGTCTCTGGAGACTTGTCATCAAGGAATCGACGAACCATCTTTCGTAGTTCGTCTTGCTCTTCGCTGAATCCAAAGTTCATGGCGTTTTCCTTTTCTTCGTATCTTTCGTCACTGAACGACTTATTGAGAATAGCGAATCTTGAGGCACCTGAAATCGCCCTAAAGAATGGTGATTTTCAGGTGGTGCCCGACGCCCTCGGCCCCTAGGTGGCAATCTGTAACCATGAATGATGTCGATTTGGTCTGGTCCGACGCAACGGCCGAAGTCCACCGCTTTGTGGTCGGACCCGTGGAAAACAACGTCTACGTGGTCCGTTGTCGCCAGACGGGCGAAGGACTTCTCATCGATGCGGCCAACGAACACGAACGCCTGCTTGATATTGCCCGGGCCCTCGGCGTCCAAAAAGTCGTAGAAACCCACGGACATTGGGATCACATCCAGGCGGTCGAGGCGGTACGCGAGGCCGGTATTGACGTCTGGGTTCGCCACGAGGATGCGGCCATGCTCCCGAGTTACGACGCCCTGATCGAAGATGACGACGTCTTATCGGTGGGAGCGCTTCGAATCCGGACTTTGCACACCCCCGGCCACACCCCGGGATCGATCTGCTTTTCGCTCGAAAACACCCCCGTTCTCTTCACTGGTGACACCCTCTTTCCGGGTGGGCCTGGCAACGCCACCTTCGAGGGTGGCGACTTCCAGACCATCATTCAGTCCATAGAAAATCGCATCTTTCGGGCTTTCGATGGCGAGACCTTGATTTGGCCCGGTCACGGTGCACCGAGCACGGTCGGTGCCGAGTCACCTTCGCTTGACGCTTGGGTCGCTCGAGGCTGGTAGCCGGAGGGGTATTTCCCACACGGCGGTAGGCTTTAACCGTGACGACTCCCCTCTTAGAACTCCAGAATCTCCACGTTGTAGCCGAAGATTCACAAATTCTCCGTGGCGTGAATCTCGTGATCAATGCCGGCGAGGTCCACGCGTTGATGGGTCCTAATGGGGCCGGGAAGTCAACCCTCTCCAACGTCATTATGGGCCACCCGGGCTACACCATCACCGAAGGGCGGGTTCTGCTTAACGGTGAGGACATCGCCACGTGGACGGCCGATGCGCGGGCCCGGGCCGGCATCTTCTTAGCGTTCCAGTATCCCGAAGCAATCAGTGGCGTCTCGGTCATCCAGTTTCTTCGTCAAGCGGTTGCCGCCCGAAAGGGTCTCGACGAACTGAGTGTTCTGGAGGTTCGTATGGACCTTATGGAGTGGATGGACCGACTCGGGATGGACAGCACTTTTGCGGAACGCCACCTCAACGAAGGATTTTCCGGCGGAGAACGTAAGCGCAATGAAGTTCTTCAGATGGCCCTCCTGGAACCCATTGTGGCCCTGCTGGATGAGACCGACTCGGGACTCGATATCGATGCACTTCGCGTCGTGGCCAATGGTGTCCGCACTGTCAAGGCCGCTCATCCGCAAATGGGCGTCATTCTTGTTACTCACTACGTCAAACTCCTCGATGAACTCAAGCCGGATCACGTCCACGTCTTGATTGATGGTCAAATTGTTCATTCCGGCGATGCCACCGTGGCCGACACCATTGAGCGCGAGGGATACGAGCCCTTCCGTCTGGTGAAGAGTTGAGTTTCTTTCTCCCATCCCAAGTCCGCAGCGATATTCCGCTGCTGCATCGGGAGGTGCACGAACGCCCCATTGTCTACCTCGACACGGCCGCCACTGCACTAACACCACGCATTGTTATCGAGTCAATGCAGCGCTACTACGAGACGTACCACTCCAATGTTCACCGTGCGGTTTACGTCACTGCCGCCGAGGCGACCGAGGCCTACGAAGAGGCGCGTATCGCGATTGGGCGCTTTATTGGTGCGCCCCACCCGGCGGACGAGCTGATCTTTACCCACGGCACCACTGAGTCGTTCAACCTCTTGGCCAAGTCGTGGGGTCGAGCCAACCTCACTTCATCCGATGTCGTCGTGCTGACCGAGATGGAACACCACGCCAACCTGGTTCCGTGGTTTCAGCTCCGAGATGAAATCGGCTTTGAAATCCGCTTCATCAAGGTCACCGACGATTTTCGTCTCGACCTTTCCAATTTGAATGAGCTCCTGCGGGGAGCGAAGCTGCTTTCTGTGACCGGCATGTCAAACGTGCTTGGCACGATCAACCCCATAGCCGAGTTGGCCGCCGCGGCCCACGCCGCCGGTGCTCTCATTGCCGTTGATGGTGCCCAGTCGGTCGCCCATGGCGTTACCAATGTGGCCGGACTCGACATTGACTTCCTGGCCTTTGGTGCTCACAAGATGCTGGGGCCAACCGGCATTGGGGCGCTTTGGGTCCGACGTTCCATCCTGGACTCCATGCCCCCATTTCTCGGTGGCGGTGGCATGATCGCCGACGTCAGTCTCAACGGCTTTTCGGCGGCCGCGGGAATCGCAAAATACGAAGCCGGCACACCACCCATCGCTGAAGCGATTGGCTTCCATACCGCCGCGCACTACCTCGAAAGCCTGGGCATGGAGGACATCGCGGCCTACGAGCACCAACTAACGGACTCACTCCTTGAGCAGTTTGCGACACGGTTTCCGGAGCGAATTCGTGTCATCGGCCCCACCACCATGGAGATGCGCGGTGGCGTGGTGAGCTTCGACGTTGAGGGTGTTCACCCCCACGACGTGGCTCAAGTGCTCGACCAGTTTGGTGTTTGTGTCCGGCCAGGCCACCACTGCGCCAAGCCCTTGATGAAGCGCTTTTCCCTCGCTGCTACGGCGCGAGCGAGCTTTGGCCCCTACTCCGATGAATCCGACATTGAAACGCTGATGACGGCGCTCGATGATGCCGTTAGGTTGTTTGGCTAACGATGTCAAACCTTGAAGATCTCTACCGCGAAATTATTCTGGACCACTACCGGAATCCCCGTAACCGGGGCGAGCTCGTCACGCCTCCGGCCCACAAGGCCGAGGGATTCAATCCGCTCTGTGGCGACGAAATCACCGTGTACCTCCAGGTGGAGAACGACACACTCGTCGACATCAAAATTGCCGGCCACGGTTGTTCAATCTCCCAGTCCTCGGCTTCGCTAATGACCGCAGCCGTTAAGGGCAAGCCTCTCGAAACCGTTCGAGGAACGATTGACACCTTCAAGCAACTGATGACCGTCCACGAGACTTCTCTTGACACCGAAGTCGAGCCGGAGCCAGTCAATCTTCGAGCACTCGGTGAACTCGCTGCCCTTCAGGGCGTGGTGAAGTTCCCGGTTCGTATCAAGTGCGCCACGCTGGCGTGGAACACACTCACACAAGGTCTTAACGACCTCTCGTAATACTTACTTCTTTGCCTCGCTGGGGAAGCAGGGCTTGGGGTTGAAGTAGTACGGGTTGTAACTCGGTTGCGTTGTGGTCGTCACGTGATGCTTCACAGTCGTTCCCGTGTGCTTCACCGTGGTGGAGGTGGTGGTCGTAGGCAACGGCACAAACGGAGGCTGAGGCGTCTGCAACTGCGCGTTGGGCGGCGGATTCGTCGGCTTGATCAATGAAGATCCAAAAACATTGACGAGGAGCTTCTGAGCTGCGGGCTGGTTGACCACGAGAACGCTTCCGTAGTTCCCGACATGTCCGGGGCTAATGGTCGGCATGGTGTAGGTCATCATCTGATTGGGGTCGAAGTTGTGAAACTTCACCGCGAGCGCGATCACATTGTTGATCGTGAACGAACTGTCAATCGTGATGCCCTCGGGCAGTTTGGCGAGCACGTTCATAATCGTGTTGGGGTTGTACTCCTTGCGGGCCCGCAGAATCATTGCCCGCAGGAAGGCGTCTTGACGGTAGATGCGGCCATAGTCGCTTGTTCCGTCGTAGTACCAGTGCCCATTTTGGAACCACTCAAAGTGACGGGAACGAGCAACAGCGAGGGCACTGTTGCCATCAATGTGCTGACAGCCCGGGTGAAAAATCCGAAGACCCGAATAGGCGTCACGAGAGCGGTAGGGGAAATTCATGTAGAGGCCACCCAGTGCGACCACCGAGTTCGCTAGGCCCCCAAAGCTCACTTCCACAATGTGGTTGATTGGAATACCGAAGTTCGCCGTAATGGTGCGGGCCAGCAATTCGGGTCCACTGCCGTAGTTCACGTTGATTCGATTGAATCGGGTGTAGAGACCAGTGTTTTCCAGCAATGACACCATCGTGTCGCGAGGAATTGAAATTACTGAAATCTTCTGGGCGCCCGGATCTACGTGGATAACTTTCACTACGTCACTGCGCTGTCCGGCGACCGATCCAGCCTGAGCGGCCGCCGACCCGTGAAGGCCAACGCGCGAGTCCGAGCCCACGGAGAGAATATTGAATGGCTCATTGCCAATCGTGGGGAGACAGGTCTTGCAGCCCAAGTTGTTGATCTTTTCAAAACTCGAACGCAGGCTCCAGAAGGAGTAGCCGGCAAACCCGGTACCAATCACAGCAACGGCCAGGAGCACCACGGTAACTCGACGCCGAAGTGTCGTGTTGCGACGCTTCTTGGCAGTGCGCTTGGTGCCTCGAGGCGACTTGCGTGTCACGCCAGAACGGCGGTCAATGGCATCGCCGAGGGCGATGAGGCGTTCTTCGTTGCCAACTTTTCGATTGCGAGATCCGCCCGTACGCCCAGTAGCCATTTACTCAAAATACCAACGATGACCCGTTAGGAACGGTCATCGCTCAATTCTTTAAATGGTTCGTAACCGTCACGCTCAAGCACTTCAGCCAATTCCGGTCCGCCTTCGGCCACCACACGGCCTGCACTCATGACGTGAATTACGTCCGGCGTGAGCTCCTGCAAAAGTCGGCGGAAGTGAGTAATGGCCAAGACGCCAAGTCCCCACTCTTTCGTAGCCACCTCCAACCGTCGAGCGACGGCTCCGAGCGCATCGACATCGAGTCCGGAGTCGATTTCATCCAAGACGGCAAAGGCCGGCTTCAGCACACCGAGCTGTACGACCTCGGCACGCTTGCGCTCGCCACCACTGAGGTCGACGTTGACAAATCTTTCGAGCAGTTCTGGTCGCAGTCCAACATTCACTGCCTCGAGAGCCATGGTGGCCTCTACTTCGTTGCGCTGGGCACCCGCGGCAACCAGCATGTCGACTGGCCGTACGCCGGGAACTTCCATTGGATGCTGGAGCGCCAAGAAGAGGCCCGCACGCGTCCGTTCGGACGGGGCGAGCCCCAAGAGTTCTACGCCGTCAAGTGTTACTGAACCGCCGGTGACGGTGTAGCCGGGCCGACCAGTCAAGGCGTGAGCCAAGGTTGACTTGCCACACCCATTGGGCCCCATGATGACGTGAACTTCGCCACTGCGGACCGTGAGGTTTACACCGCGAAGGATCTCTTTATCGCCAACATTGCAGCGAAGGTCAGTAATTACGAGCTCACTCACGGTAGGTCCACCTCTACAACTCCATTGACCTGACGAGTCGCGTAGGCCTCGACTGGCTGGGTCGCGGGGAACGTAACCGCGGCTCCGGTTTCGAGAGAAAAGAGTGCACCATGGCGCTCACACTCGATGGTCTTGTCGTCGATATCCACTTCCCCGAGGGCGAGTGAAAACTCTTCGTGAGAGCAACGATCACTTAAGACGTACACGTCGGAATCGAGCAGAACGACGGCCAGCACGCGTCCGTTAAGCCGCACTTGCTGGGCCTGGCCGTGGACCAGTTGGTCGGCAGCAATTAGTGGGGTGAACGTCATACGACCACCACACCATCAAGCTGGCTCGCAATATCGGCTTCGATGACGCTCGCCACATCGCGGGGCAGAACATCGAGCATTTCATTG
This sequence comes from Acidimicrobiaceae bacterium, assembly GCA_947372925.1. Taxonomy (GTDB): domain Bacteria; phylum Actinomycetota; class Acidimicrobiia; order Acidimicrobiales; family RAAP-2; genus RAAP-2. The sequence goes on along the minus strand of CANBVQ010000022.1, from coordinate 8,249 downwards.
AAGAAGCCTTGAATCATCAACCGTTCGGCGTCATGGCGAGATACACCACGAGACTCCAAGTACCAGCGCTGCAGTTCATCGAGCGGGCCAACCGAAGAGGCGTGAGCACACGTGACATCGTTTTCACGAATATCGAGATTCGGGACGGTGTCCGCATGAGCGTGGGGCGAAAGAAGCAAGTTGTGGTTCGTCTGGCGGGCATCGGTGCGTCGGGCACCGCGCTCGATTTCGATAAGTCCGGTGTAAATAGAGCGTGACTCTTCGGCGACCGCACCCTTGGAAAGCAAACGAGATGCCGTTCGTCCAATGTTGTGCAACTGGTGCGAGCGAAGATCGTGCACTTGCGTGCCGCGTCCGAGGTAGGTCGTCCAGAGTTCGTTCTGAGCACCAGTTCCCTGGAACACTGCGTCGTTGCGGGCGCGGTCATACGCGGCGCCCATGCCAATGACCGACTGGTGCATGCGTGCGTCACGACCCAACGTCGTAGTCGTTCGTGAAACGTACCAAGCGCTGAGGTCCAGGCGCTGATAAGTCGCCACGCTGAGGGAGGCGTTTTCGTCCAAGTCGTACTCAGAGACGGGCACTACGAGGGCTTCAAGTCCTCCGGACCAAATCTCAATCACTCGGGCCGAGGCACTCTTGCCTACTGAAACCTTCAAACGAGGGAACGCGGCACCAGTGGTGAGCGAATGGAGAATCACGATGGACTCACGAATCTCGCTACCCGGTGCCACGGTGAGTGCAACTGTTCCGGGTGTCAGAGCACCGTTGAGAACCACAAAGGAGTCGTCCTCGTAGCCAGCAATACTCCCGGCGTGATTGGACGCCTCAACCGTCAGACCATCGAGATGGCCCTCCACACTCTGCAGTACTCCGTTATGCGTTCGCACCACGACGGCACCGAGAGCGGCAATCGAGCTTTCGAGCGCGTCTCCGGCATGCGCCAAGGATGGGGCGTCAACGCTGTACTGATCAAGGTTGAAGTACTCAAGCGGGGCGTAGCGCCAGACTTCGTCAGTGGTCGTAGGAATGCCAGTTGTCGTAAATTCGGCCAGCATGGTCCGGCGCTCGGCGGCGTCAGACTGGCTTTCAATCCAGTGGGTGGCAGTGTCGAGAAATTTCGTCATAATTGAAGGTGCTTGGTAGCCCTTGCAGTCTAAAGGCGAGGCTGGTACTTCAACCCCAAAGGCAATAGGCTCTCGACATCTCAGCTTCAGGAGTTCCTATGTCATTTGAATCACCAGTACTGACCCTCGAAGTACAGGGACATGTCGCCACTCTCTGGTTAGACCGGGTCGAGGCTCGCAACGCCATGGGGCGTGACCTGTGGCAGGACTTGCCTCGCGCCGCCGCCGAAGTCGCCGGCAATAGTGACGTCCGCGCCCTGATTATCGCGGCCCGGGGCCCTCACTTCACCGTGGGACTTGACCTGAAACAGATGGGCAGCACGTTGATGGGAGCGACGACCGAACGCTCGGCAGCGCAAAAGAGTGAGTCCCTCTACCGAGACGTACGCCGCATGCAGGATGCCATCACCTGCTTTGCCGAACTCAAGATCCCGGTGATTGCCGCGGTGCACGGGTACTGCATCGGTGGTGGCATTGACCTCATCTGTGCGGCCGATGTTCGTTACGCGAGTTCTGACGCCGTTTTCTCAGTACGGGAAGCGAAGGTCGCCATCGTGGCCGACCTCGGCACCCTGCAGCGCCTTCCAAAAATTGTCAGCGCCGGTCACGTTGCTGAATTGGCCTTCACGGGTAAGGACATCGACGCCAATCGTGCCGAGCGGATTGGTTTGGTCAACGACGTCGTGAAGGGATCGGCCGACGAGGTCTACGCCAAGGCATTTGAGCTCGCGACGGAGATTGCGAGCAACTCACCACTCGTGGTCGCTGGTACCAAGACCGTGCTGGCCGCCAACGAAGGACGAACCGTTCAGGAGGGTCTCGAATTTGTGGCCGCGTGGAACACGATGTACCTCCAGAGCAACGACCTCATCGAAGCAATGACGGCCTTCATGGAGAAGCGCAAGCCTACGTTCCGGGGAAATTAACGTTCCCAGAATTTCCAACGACGGCGACTCTTATTCTGGTCGACCTCTAACTGGGCACGGCGCTCTTCAAACAATTGCGGAGCGACGGCCCCGACAATTTCACTAGCGGCAGCCAGGACGTCCTCTCGGGCGCCAGCGGTCGAATCTGGCACTGTTGGTGTTGGCGGAGTAACGAGTGTTCCGTGATCCCAGCCCACGTCGGCGAAACGGCGCTCGTACATCACGCAGGTGTCCGGACAGGAGAATGGCTGATCCGGTGCTGCCCCTAAGACACAGAATCGCGCTGTTTCGCCATTGGCGTATGAGCGACTCTGGAAGTGCTTGCACTCTTCTCGCATGGCCATAGCTCCATCGTGCCACGCCGCGGCCCCGAGGGCAAGATAGTCCTCTGATTTGTGCATCTCAGATGTAGTGTTCGCAAATGGACCAATTCCGGATTGACACCAGAGAACTCGACAGCGCGGGAATCAACGAGGTCGCCGTTGTCGCATCACGCGCCTTTTACACCGACCCTTTTTTCACCTTCCTCTCGAGTCGAGCAATAACACGATCACGGGGACTAACGCTGTTCTTCCGAGGCAATCTTCGCCACTGGAAGACGGGTCGCATCGTGACTGTTCGCGATCAAGACGACCGTATTGTCGGAGCGGCCGCGTGGTTGCCCACGGGAATGTACCCCCAGCCAATCCGCACGCAGCTGGCCCAGATACCTGGAACTATTCGTGCGCTCTATCGCCGGCCCCGGTCGCTCCTCAATGGCAATACCTTCATCAACGCCATTGCCAAGAGCCACCCCAAGGAACTCCATTGGTATCTCTTCTTGTTAGTCGCTGATCCTGAAGTGCAGCGACGAGGCATCGGTCAGATGTTGCTCGACGAGGCACTAACCCAAATTGACGCCGAGGGCGTGCCCACCTATTTGGAAACGCAAAAAGTGGACAACATCGCCTACTACCGACGCTTTGGATTTGAACTTCAAAACACCTTGACGCCAGTCAAGGATGGTCCGTCGCTTTATGCCATGTATCGACCGGCTCGCTAGCCGATCGATCCTTCCATCTGGAGCTCGATCAAGCGACTCCACTCCACGGCATACTCCATGGGGAGAGTCCGTGTTACGGGTTCAATGAAGCCGTTCACGATCATGCCCATGGCCTGTCCTTCGGAGAGCCCACGGCTCATGAGGTAGAAGAGCTGGTCGTCACCGATCTTCGAAACGGTTGCTTCGTGACCGATTGAGGCGTCCTGCTCGCCGACTTCCATGTAGGGCTTGGTTTCTGAGACGGAGTGCTCGTCGAGAATCAAGGCGTCACAACGAACGAAGGACTTGGAGCCCGTAGCGCCTTCTTCGACCTTAACGAGACCGCGATAGGTCGTGGTGCCGCCGTCCTTGGAGATTGACTTGCTCACAATCGTGGAAGTGGTCTCGGGAGCGCAGTGGACCATCTTGGCGCCAGCGTCTTGCATCTGACCAGCTCCGGCGTAGGCCACGGAAAGCACTTCGCCAGACGCCTTGGGTCCCATGAGGTACACCGAGGGGTACTTCATGGTGAGACGAGATCCAATGTTGCCGTCAATCCATTCGACTCGGGCTTCAGCTTCCGCACGGGCCCGCTTCGTTACGAGGTTGTAGACGTTGTTGGACCAGTTCTGAATCGTCGTGTACGTGATTCGCGAACCTTCGAGCGCGACGAGTTCGACAACGGCCGAGTGCAGTGAGTCGGTCGAATAGACCGGGGCCGAACAGCCCTCGACGTAGTGCACCTGGCTACCTTCGTCAGCGATAATCAACGTCCGCTCGAACTGACCCATGTTTTCGGTGTTGATACGAAAGTAGGCCTGGAGGGGCTGGTCAACGACCACGCCTGGTGGCACGTAGATAAAGGATCCACCGGACCACACGGCTGAGTTAAGTGCTGCGAACTTGTTGTCGTTCGGTGGGATGACTGTGCCGAAATACTTTTGAACCAATTCGGGGTACTCGCGAACAGCGGTGTCCATGTCAGTGAAAATGACACCGAGCGACTCGAGGTCGGCTCGGTTGCGGTGAAAGACAACTTCTGACTCGTACTGCGCGGTCACACCGGCGAGGTACTTACGTTCAGCTTCAGGGATGCCGAGCTTCTCGTAGGTCTGCTTAATGGCGTCGGGTAGGTCTTCCCAGTCGTTGACCTGATTCTCAGTCGGCTTGATGTAGTAGTAGATGTCGTTGAAGTCGAGGTCGGGCATGCGATCGGCAAACCAAGGCAACATCGGCTTCTTCTCGAAACGCTTCAGTGCGTTGAGGCGGAACTTCTGCATCCATTCGGCTTCGTTTTTGATGCCGGACATCTCGCGGACGATTGCTTCGTTAATACCCTTCTTGGGCTTAAAGACGACGTCGTGTTCGTCGCTCCAGCCAAGCTTGTATTTACTGAAATCTAGGTTTTCGACGGTCACAATGCCCCTTTATGGAGTTACCACTACCTAGATAGTACTAACCCAACTGCTCGGCCATGCACTTTGAGGTGGCAGAGTGGCATGGTGACTCCAGCCCCACGTGCCCCCAAGCGTCCTTTTGAAATAACGAGACACGGCGATACTCGTATCGACCCCTACTACTGGATTATGGATCGCGAGAGTGAAGAGGTCACCGAACTACTCACCGCTGAGAATGCATTCGTCGCGGAATCACTCGCCCACCTCAAGCCCCTCGAGACCACCATCTTCGATGAAATCAAGGCCCGTGTCGTTGAAACCGACACATCGGTCCCCGTCCGTCGTGACGGCTGGTGGTACTTCGATCGCACCAAGGAAGGACTCGAGTACTCCATAAGTTGCCGCGTCCCCACGGGCAACGATCTCGTCACACCCCCCACCATCGACGCCGACTCCACGCTCCCCGGTGAGCAGATCATCTTGGATGAAAATGTCGAAGCCGAAGGTCACGACTTCCTCTCAGTCGGCATCTTGAGCGTCAGCCCGGACGACTCGTGGGTTGCCGTCGGCACCGATACCAACGGCAGCGAGCGTCATCGCGTGACCATTCGCCCGTTGGCGGGCCAGACAGCATGCAGCGAAGTACTCACCGACGTCTACTACGGCTTCACGTGGGCCAGCGACAGCCGTCACATCTTTTACACCAAAGTCGATGAGGCCATGCGTCCGTGGCAGCTCTGGCGCCACGAAATTGGCACTGATCAGTCGAGCGATGCGCTCGTCCTTCAGGAAGATGACCCTCAATACTTCGTCGGTGTGAGTCGGTCACGCGACCGCCAGGTCATCATTGTCACGCTCTCATCCTCGATGACCTCGGAGGCACGTTGGATTCCTGCCAACAACCCCACGGCACCGCTAACCCTCCTCGACGAGCGTCAGCACGGCATTGAATACGGCGTCGAGCACTACCAGTCACCGACGGGGGCGAACTTTTGGCTCAAGGTGACCAACGAGCAGGCGACCGACTTTCGCTTGATGGTCCGCGCAGAGTCTGAAGGTTCATGGCGCGAACTAATTGGCGAGCGCAGTGGTAACCGTCTGGACGGCGTGGAGGCCTACGCAAAGTATCTGGTTTTGAGCGAACGAGTCGATGGCTGTGCCGCCGTGCGAGTTCTACCGTTGCTCACCTCGGGCGACCCCTTCGGTGATGGTGCTCTCGAACGGAGCTATCTCCTCACTTCTGGTGTCTCGCCTCACACGATTGTGGCAGCCGACACACCGACCTATGACACCGAGTACCTACGAATCGTCGAGACATCACTCATCACGCCTAGGCGAGTGGCCGACGTAAATCTCGCCACTGGCGAAATGATTACCCGCAAGCAGCAGGAAGTTCGAGGCGGATTTAAGGCCGAGAATTACGTCACGGGTCGTATTTGGGTTCCGGCTTCTGACGGCCAGCTCATTCCTGTTTCCGTTGTCGCGCGCCGAGACCTCGTCACCGTTGGTGCCGACGGTCACCTCTCGCCTATCGGCGAGGCACCGATGCTCCTCGAGGGCTACGGCAGCTACGAGATTTCCTTTGATCCGGCCTTTTCGGCTTTCCGCGTTTCTATGTTGGATCGCGGCGTGATCTACGCCATCGCTCACATTCGTGGCGGCGGCGAAATGGGTCGAGCCTGGTACGAGATGGGCAAACTGGCTCAGAAGCCAACTACGTTCAGTGACTTTGTGACGTGCGCGCGCTGGTTCGTCGAACACAAGTGGACCACGAGTGATCGTTTTGCCGCGCGAGGCGGATCGGCCGGTGGCCTCTTGATGGGTGCGGTCATGAACCTCGACCCCACACTGTTTACGGCCGTCGTAGCCGAAGTCCCCTTTGTCGACGCCCTCACCACGATGCTGGATGCCTCACTCCCGCTCACGACGAACGAATGGGAGGAGTGGGGCAATCCCGATGCCGACCCACTCGCCTATCGAACGATGAAGGGCTATTCGCCGTACGACAACCTGCGCACCGAGCGCTACCCCACGCTGTTTGCCACGGGTGGATTGAACGATTCCCGAGTTGGTTTCTGGGAGCCCGCCAAGTGGGTGCAGGCACTTCGTGATGCCAACGACAACAATGTGGCCTATCTCAAGATGGAGATGGGTGCCGGACACGGCGGACCATCCGGACGTTACGACGCCTGGCGTGACGAAGCGGCGGTCTACGCCTTCATTCTGAACGCCCTCGGCGTAGCCGCTTAACGCTGCGCTAGCAGGGTGCCCGCTACGAGCAGCACCGCAATGACCGCGAGCGCAAAACCGAGAATCTTCGCCGAACCCCGGGGCCATCGACTGCGGTGGGACGACCGTTCAATCGCCCACTTCTCACGGGGTGAACTAAGAGTTGGGAAGCTCGGCGTTAGATCAGCGTTCTCCCCGAAGACGTAGTTTTTCGACGTATCGATGCTGGGTCGGTGCAACTCCATTGACGGCAGCGGGGGCATGGCGGAACCAACGATTCGAATCGTTGGGCGAACTTCTAACGATGGGGCTGAGGACGGAGCGATCAATCGCTGGGCGTCGCGGCGCAGCTTGTTCATGCGAAGTGCGACCAATGTCAAGGCCATCACACCGATAACGATCACTGCGACAATCACTCAATAACCCCGGGGTCACTGAAAATTCGTGGTGGCCTACACCGCAAAGGTCCCGAATCCCCCTCGAAAGTACAAGAGCGGAGCTCCTGCGCGTGCTTCAAGTCCGGTCACCGCCGCGACGACGATGTCGTGATCACCGTGTTCACTCGAATGCTCAATCGATGCTTCGACAATGGCGATGGACCCAGCGATCTGTGGTGCACCATTCGTGCCAGGTGACCACGCCACGGCCGTAAACTTGTCAATGCCTGATGTCGCAAAGGTACGAGCGACTGACTCTTGATCTTCGCCAAGTACTGATATCGCAAGTGAACCAGCACCCTGCATGCGCGGCCAGGAACTTCCATTGCGCTGTGCGGCAAACGTCACCAAGAGCGGTTCGAGCGAGAGTCCCGCAAATGACTGACACGTAAACCCGACGGGGCCTTCGGGCGTCATAGCGGCAATCACTACGACGCCAGTCGCGAAGTGGCCGAGCACTTCACGGTACTTCGGGATTGAAAGTTCGGTCACAGTCGCGAGGCTACAGGCATCATTGAGTACCGTGGCGGTATGAGTACTTCTTCAATAGACCTCGGTGACGTCACGATCTCCTACACATCGGCTGGCGAGCCGACCGGCCCACTCGCCGTCCTGCTCCACGGCTTTCCCGATACCAACTACACCTTTCGCTACCTCATGCCGTATCTTGCCGGCCTGGGCTACCACGTCGTGGCACCGGCCATGCGCGGGTACGCCCCGAGTTCCATTTCGGCATCCGGTGATTATCACACGACGGCAGTGGCCCACGACGTCAACCAACTGCATGAAGCACTCGGGGGTGGCAGTGACGCCGTCCTCATCGGACACGACTGGGGTGCCGTTGCGGCCTACGCCGCGCTGGCCTCAGCACCGCAGCGCTGGCGTAAGGGGGTCACTATGTCCGTACCCCCTACCCCACTAATGGCGCAGGCCTTTATGACCTATGACCAACTTCGCCTCAGTTGGTACATGTTCTTCTTCCAGTCACCACTCGCTGACGTTGTGGTCTCTCTTAATGAGCTTTCGTTTATTGACCAACTCTGGAATGACTGGTCACCCGGGTACGCCCACGAAGAAGATTTTGCGTCGGTACGCACCGCACTTGGCACACC
>CANBVQ010000021.1 GCA_947372925.1 Acidimicrobiaceae bacterium | reverse complement strand
CCGGCGACGCACCTCTCGGTGCTCTTTGACTGGATGCTGCGCTACTCGTGGTTCCACCACGGCGAGCAGATCAGCTTCTTAATCGTGGGCTACCTCTTCTTCAGGCACGCCGTGGGTGTTGAGGAGGGCCTCACTCTCCACCCGGGACTACGACTCGTCTACGTGATGGCGGCAGTTCCCGTCGACACGATTACCGGACTGGCACTCGCCATGTCGAGTCACAATCCGTTTCCGACCTACGACACCATGATGCGCATGAGCACAATGCCCATCCTGGAGGATCTCCACCTCGGTGGAGCCATCATGTGGATTGGTGGCGACGGGTTGATGCTGCTGATGCTCTTCCCGATTGTCGTCAAGTGGGTGAAGTACGAAACGGCGAAGACCAAAGAGGTCGACGCCGAACTCGACCGCCTTGGTCTCTAGAGCAGACCAGCGGCTGAAGCCAGGTCGAAGAGATCGGCCTCAGGTCGAGCACCCAAGTGGGTAATGACTTCACCGGCACACAGGGCAGCGAGTTGGGCCGCTTCAGCCGGTTCGGCACCCGTGGCCAGCCCGTACAGGAAACCCGCGGCGAAGAGATCGCCGGCACCGTTTTGGTCCACGACACGGTCCACCTTGGGAGCGGGAATCAACATCGGTCCACGTGGTCCAGAAACCATCGCGCCCTTCGATCCAATCGTTACGACACCCAAGACACCGAGTTCGTCGATGGCCTGAAAGGCCTGCTCAACCGTCTTGGCACCAAACATCGTCAAGATCTCGCCCTCGTTAGCCAAGAGGATGTCGACGTCGTTCGTTATTAGTTCTAAGAAGTCGGCCTTGTGGCGCTCCACGCAGAAGAGGTCCGAGAGACTGAGAGCCACGAGCCCGTCGTGGTCGTGCGTCGTGGCGATGGCCTGACGCAGCGCGTCCTTGGCCGGTGGGAGATCGAAGAGGTAGCCCTCGATGTAGACGATGTCGGAGTACTGGATGAGATCTGACGTGATGTCTTCGGGCTCCATCTGGTTGGCCGCACCCAAGTAGGTCGCCATCGTGCGCTCGGCGTCATCGGTCACAAAGACGTGACAGCGCCCGGTACCGAGTTCATTGGTTTCGGCCACCGTGAGGTCAACCGTCGCGCCAAGCGATGAGAGGTCGTGGGCGAAGACTTCGCCAAAGTTGTCGGAGCCGACCTTGCCGATAAAGCCGGTCTGGCCACCGAGACTGGCGATGCCGGCAATGGTGTTGGCCGCGGAGCCACCCGACATTTCGAGCGTGGAGTTCATGGCGCCGTAAATCTGATGCGCCTGAGCCAGATCGACCAGCGTCATGCCACCCTTGGCCAGGCCGAGCTCGGCGTGGACATTGTCGTGGTCCTGCATGATGACGTCCAAGAGGGCGTTACCGATACCGGTCACATTGAGACGCTCAGGCTTAGGGCGGCCGCCTATTTGTACGGGGGTGGGTTCTATAGACACGGCACTCAGGCTACGAGGTTGCCGTAGGATTTCGGGCTATGACCACCAACCCGTACCGCTTACCTCGCACGGTTGTTCCTTCGAACTACCAGATTCACTTGACCCCCGACCTCGAGAAGTTCACCTTCGACGGTCGCGTTGAAATCGACCTCGACATCAACGAGTCGGTGACATCCTTCGCCCTGAACGCCAAGGAGCTCGAGCTGTCGAGCGCCTCAGTTACGGTGGCCGGCCAGACCTTCGTCTCGGGCGCGCCCTCATTTAATGAAGAGTACGAAACGGCGACCTTCACCTTTGACGCCGCGCTCCCTACCGGTGCGGCCGTGGCCACCATCACCTTCACGGGAATCTTGAACGACCAGTTGCACGGTTTTTACCGTTCGACCTACACCGACAACAACGGTGTGACCCACACCATCGCCACCACCCAGTTCGAGTCCCACGACGCCCGCAAGGCCTTCCCCTGCTGGGACGAGCCGGCCTTTAAGGCCACCTACGAAGTGACCTTGGTCGTGCCAGCTCACCTCGCCGCGTACTCCAACTCGGCCGTCATCCGCGAGACCGATCTCGGTAACAACAAGCGCGAAGTGGTCTTTGATCGCACCATGAAGATGTCGACCTACCTGGTGGCCTTCGTGGTTGGGCCGTTCGAGTCAACCGAGGAAGTAATTGTCCGCGGTGTCCCGATGCGCGTTATCTACCCCATCGGCAAGGGCCACCTCACCGAAATCGGTATGGAGACGGCGATTCACGCCATCGAATTCTTCTCCGACTACTTCGACATCCCCTACCCCGGCGACAAGCTCGACCTCATCGCCATTCCCGACTTCGCGGCCGGCGCCATGGAGAACTTGGGCCTCGTGACCTTCCGCGACACGGCCCTGTTGGTCGACCCTAAGACTGGCGCCCACAGCGACATCGAGCGCGTGGCCGAAGTCGTTAACCACGAAATTGCCCACATGTGGTTCGGTGACCTCGTCACCATGGAGTGGTGGGAAGGCATCTGGCTCAACGAGGCCTTCGCTACGTTCATGGAGTCAATCTGCACCGATCACTTCCGTCCCCAGTGGCAGAAGTGGGTTGGCTTTAACCCGGCCCGCGACATGGCCTTCAACGTGGACGGCCTGCACTCGACGCGCGCCATTGAGTACGAGGTGATTTCACCTAACGACTGCCGTGGCATGTTCGACGTCTTGACCTACATCAAGGGCTGCGCCGTCTTGCGCATGCTGGAGCAGTACCTCGGCGAAGAGACCTTCCGCGACGGTATTCGCATCTACCTGAAGAAGCACGCCTATGGCAACACCGTCACCAAGGACCTGTGGTCAGCCCTCGAAGAGTCTTCCGGTCAGCCCGTCGGCGCCATCATGGATACCTGGATCTTGCAGGGTGGTCACCCACTCGTGAAGGTTGAGAACGGCACGATTTCACAGAGCCCCTTCTCCTACTTGCCACCGCAAGACAAGTCGGCCATTGGTTCGCTCTGGCAGGTTCCCGTCCTCTCTCGCGAGATTGGCTCTGCGACGATCAACAAGCAGTTGCTCACGAGCGCCAGCGCGCCCTTGGCCACTTCGGGTGTCGCCGTTGTCAACGCCGGAGGATCAGGTTTCTACCGCACCGCCTACGGCAACACGGAACTGGCCGCCATCGCCGCCCACTTGACGGAGCTCGATGTTCTCGAGCGCGCCGTCTTGTTCTCGGACACCTGGGCCGCCGTCATGGTGGGTGGCGCCACGTTGCAGGGTCTTTTGACGCTCGCGACGGGACTCACTGACCTGGACGAGCCGTCGACGTGGAGCGTCATTGGCCAAGCCATCGGCATGATCGACCGGATCGCCAATGATGAAGAGCGGGTCGAACTCGGTGGCGTCGTCCGCCGTCTCTACCAGCCCGTGCTGAAGCGTCTGACCTGGAACCCCGCTGCGGGCGAAAGCGAGCAGGCCGGCGAACTGCGTGGCATGGTCATTGAGATGCTCGGCATTTACGGTCACGACAGTGACGTCATCGCCGAGGCGCTGCGTCGCTTTGACGCCAACGAAGTCTCGGGCGACTTGGCTCGCGCCATCGTGATGATTGCGGCCGACCAGCACCGCCCAGGCACATCGGCCATCTTGGACGAGCGTCGTAAGAACGCCACCACGCCCCAGGACGAACAGCGGTATCTCTTCGCTCTCGCCGGCATCCCCTCGGAAGCCGTGGCCCTCGAAACTCTCGAGAAGTGTCTCTCGGAGTTCCGGAGCCAGGACGCACCGTTCCTCATGGGCGCCATGATTGCCAACCGCAGCATTGGCGAATTCGTGTGGCGCTGGATTACCGAGCGTTGGGGTCAGCTGACGGAGCACTTCATTCCCGACATGCACGCCATGATGCTGGGTGGTGTCGTCACCTTGTTTAAGAACGGCGATCTCGCGCGTGAGGTTCGTGCCTTCCACGAGAGCAACCCACTGCAGAGTCGACACGTCACCTTGATTCAAATGCTGGACCGCCTCGAGCGAGGTGTCCTCTTTGGTGAGCGCGTACGCGGCACCCTTCTGGAGACGCTGAAGTCCCTTAACTAAAACGATTTCGGGGCGTGGGGGCTAGCCTTGAGCCATGTCCTCACGCACCGAAAATCCGTACCGCCTGCCCGCTTCAATCTGGCCTGTTCGCTACCACATTGACATCACCCCCGACCTCGGGGCGGCCACATTCTCAGGTTCCGTCACGATTGAACTCGACGTTCGCGAGTCGACCAACGTGGTCGCCTTTAACGCCATTGAGCTGGAGCTTTCTGAGGTCTGCATCACCGACAGCGCCGGTCACGATCACCACGGCGTTGCCGTGTTGGACGATCATTTCGAAACGGGCACCGTCACCTTCGAAAACCAACTGGCCGTAGGCACCGCCACGATGGTCATTGCCTTTCAGGGCATTCTGAACGACCAGCTCCACGGTTTCTACCGTTCGACCTACGTGGACAACGATGGAGTAACCCAGACAATCGCGACGACCCAGTTCGAATCCACCGATGCCCGTCGGGCCTTCCCCTGCTGGGACGAGCCCGTCTTTAAGGCCAGCTACAACGTCACGCTGCATATTCCGAGCGACTTGAAGGCCTACTCCAACTCCCCCATCGTGAGCAGCACGGATGAGGGCAACGGCACGACCACGGTGGTCTTTGGACCAACGATGAAGATGTCGACCTACTTGGTGGCCTTCGTGGTGGGACCGTTCGAAGAGTCCGAGACCGTTGACGTCGATGGTGTACCCCTGCGCATCGTGACGCCCCGCGGCAAGACCCATCTGGCGCCCTTCGCCCTCGAAGCCGGGGCCTTCGCGCTGCGCTTCTTCTCGAACTACTTCGCCATCCCCTACCCCGGCGACAAGCTCGACATGATTGCGGTCCCAGACTTTGCGTTCGGCGCCATGGAGAACTTGGGCTGTGTGACCTATCGCGAAACGGCCCTGCTCGTTGACCCCACCACGGCCTCGCAGCAAGAGGTGGAGCGCGTTGCCGAAGTTGTGGCGCACGAAATTGCCCACATGTGGTTCGGCGACCTCGTCACCATGGAGTGGTGGGAGGGCATCTGGCTCAACGAGGCCTTCGCTACCTTCATGGCCAATGCCTGTCTCGACGCCTTCCGTCCCGAATGGAAGGTCTGGGTCGGCTTTGGTACCTTCCGCGACATGGCCCTCCAAGTTGACGGCCTGCACTCCACGCGACCAATCGAATTCGACGTCGTCTCCCCCGGTGACTCCCAGGGCATGTTCGACCTGCTCACCTACGAAAAGGGTGGTTCGGTCCTGCGCATGCTGGAGCTCTACCTCGGAACTGATGTCTACCGTGATGGAATTCGCCGCTACTTGAAGAAGCACGCTTACGGCAACACGGTCACGACCGACCTGTGGGACGCACTCGAAGAGGCCTCGAACCAGCCCGTTCGCGACATCATGAACACCTGGATCTTGCAGGGTGGCCACCCACTGGTGACGCTGGAGGATGGCACGCTACGCCAGGAGCCCTTCGCCTACGGACCGACGTCGGGGAGTTCGAACATTGGCAAGAACTGGTTCATCCCCGTGCTGACCCGTTCGCTCGATGGCGGCGCCGCAACGTCACACCTCTTAAAGAGCGAACCATTAGCCGTTAGTGGGGCGAACGTCGTGGTTAATGCCGGAGGCTCTGGTGTCTACCGCACCCGCTACGGCAGCGCCGAACTGGCCGCTCTTTCGAACCGCATGTCAGAGCTCGACGACCTCGAGCGAGTCGTACTCGTCGCCGACGCGTGGGCCGGACTCTTTTCGAGTGCGATCACCCTCTCGGACTTTTTGACTATCGCCCGTTCGCTCGGAGCCGACAACAACCCCACCACCTGGATCACCGTGGCCGAGGCGCTCGAATGGGTTAACCGTGTCATTGACGAATCCCAGCGTGACACCCTCGCCGCGATTGTGCGTGAACTCTTCCAGGCGCACCTCACCCGACTGGGTTACGACAGCGTGGCCGGCGAAGACGACCTCACCCCGCAGTTGCGCGCCGTGACGATTTCGACGCTGGGAATCTTGGGTCGTGACGAGGCCGTGCGGGCCGAGGCCGTGCGTCGCTTCGACGCCGGCCAGTTCGAAGGAGACACGGCCCGGGCGCTGTTGCGTGTCGTGGCCAACGTCAATCGCCCCGGTGACTACGACCGTTTTGTCGACGCCTACGAGCATGCCGTTGGTCCGCAGGAGGAGCAGCGGTTCTTGCAGTCGCTGGCTGAGTTCCCCGAAGAAGCACAGGCTCTCGAAACGGCCCGTCGAGCCTTCGACGAGTTCCGCAATCAAGATGGGCCAATCCTCTTGGGACTCCTCGTCAACTCCCGGGCCAACGGTCCGGCGGTCTGGCGCTACCTCACGAACCGTTGGAGCGACGTTCAAACGAAGTTTGCCCCGAATCTGCACGTGCGGGTCACGAGTGGCGTCACCAAATTTGCGCTCGACGAGAAATTCGCCGACGAGGTCGAGGCCTTCCACTTAGCCCACCCATTGGCCGTGGGACAACGGACTCTGGTCCAGTACCTCGAACGGATGCGAATTGCGGCTAATTTCGCCAAGACGATTCGCCCCCAGGTCTAGGAGCATCCGTGTTAAAGGTCATACTCATCTGTCTCGCTCTCCAGTTCTTGCTGGAGCTGCCCGACAAGACCATGATTGCCATGATCTACATGGGCACCCGCGCCCGGCCGTTGAACGTCTTCATCGGCGGAGCCCTGGCCTTCGTTGTGCACATGGCGATTGCCGTTGGGGCCGGTGGTCTCTTGACCCTGCTGCCACAGACGCCCAAGGAAGTCGTAATCGCCGCGCTGTTCCTCGTCGGTGCCTTTTACCTCCTCTTCGTCTCCGAGAAGGAAGAAGAAGAAGAAGGTGAGCAGGAAGCCGAGGCCGAGCACCCCGGCAAGCGCTGGCGCGAAATGGCCACGGCCTTCGGCGTCATCTTCGTGGGTGAGTTCGGTGACCTCACTCAGATTCAGGCCGCCAACTTGACCGTGAAGTACAACGACTTCCACAAGTACCCCGAACTGGCCCACGGTCACGGTGCGCTCGCTGTCTTCATTGGATCGTCGTTAGCTCTCGTGCTGATTGCCTTCATGGGCGCATTCGGTGGCAAGGTCCTCGTTCGCGTCTTGCCCTTGGCCACGATCCGCAAAATCGGTGGGGTCGTCTTCTTGGGTATGGGTATCTACACCATTCTCCAGATCTTCCACGTGCTCCACTAGTGAGTCGTCTCGAGGAACTCCTCACCTTTGCGGCCACCGTCAAGGGCTTCATGCCGCTCGACGAAGGCCAAGCCCTCACCGACGCTGCCCTCGAAGCTGGGCGACGTCAACCGGCCGGAACCTGGCTCGAAGTCGGTGCCTACTGCGGCAAGTCGGCCGTCTACCTTGGCGCCGCGGCCGAAGCCACGTCATCGGTCTTTTACTCCCTTGATCACCACCACGGTTCGGAAGAGAATCAGTCGGGCTGGGAACACCACGACACCACCTTGATCGACGCCGTCGATGGTCGCCTCAACACCTTGCCCCAGTGGCAGCGCACGATTGCCGACGCGAAGTTGGAGTCCACCGTCATTGGTCTCGTGGGCCCTTCGCTTGTCGTGGCCAACCACTTCCCCGGGGAGTTAGATCTGCTCTTTATCGACGGTGGACACGGCCACGACGTGGCCTGGGCCGACTACCGCGCCTGGACTCCCAAGGTTCGCTCCGGGGGCACGTTGCTCATTCACGACGTCTTTCCCGACCCCGCCGATGGCGGTCGCCCCCCGTTTGAGATTTACTGCGCCGCCCTTGAGAGCGGTCGCTTTAGCGAAGTGCGTGCCGTGGGCAGCCTTCGCGTTTTACTGGCGAACTAGGCGCACTCTCCGGCGAGGCCCAATGGGCATCCCGGTTCGGCCAGGTCCATAACGGCCGGCAGCACTTCTTCGCGGAAGAGTCCCGCCGCTGGTGAGTAGTTCAACAATGCGTCGGCCGCCAAGATGATCGCACCGGCCGTGTAGGACGTCGTCTCTTGATCGGGAAAGGTCACCGTCTCGGGGTAGGCGATTCCCGTGAAGTAGGAACCGTCTTCGCGACGGTGACGTCGCGTCAGGAAGAAGAGATCCAGTGCCCGTTCTTTCCAACCCACGGCGTCGAGAGCGATGACGCACTCGGCCGTTTCGGCGGCCGTGACCCAGTCGTTGGTCGAAACACAGCGAACGCCGTAGCCGTCCATGATGTGGCGTTCCCAGCCGTCATTTAAGCGACTGACTGCCGCCTCGTGCGTCAGGGCGCCGGCCAGCACGGGGTAGTACCAGTCCATGGCGAACTCGTTCTTCGGGGCGAAGGCGCCACGGTGGTGCGCAATGGCGTGGCCGAGCCGTCCAGCCGCTAGTTCCCACGCGGGACGAGTCATGCCGAGTCGTTCGGCGAGGGCGACGCCGCAACGAAGCGAGTGAAAGATTGAAGAGGAGCCGGTCAGCAGGGCGTAGCCCTCGGCCCGGCCCGTCGAGTCCAAGCTCCAGCGAATGGTGCCGTCGGGCAGCTGCCAGCGGAGAACGAACTCCAAGGCCCGCTCCACGGCGGGGAACAGTTTGCGAGCGAACTCTTCGTCATCGGTAACGAGGACGTAGTGGTAGAGACCGGCCGCAATGTAGGCGCAGACGTTGGTGTCGAGTCGAGAGTCCTTGACCGCACTGCCGACGTAGTAGTTAAACCAGCTGCCATCGCCGAGTTGGATATCGGCCAGCCACTGGTAGGCCCGCTGTGCTTCAGTCACCCGATTGGTCACCGTGAGAGCCATGGCCGCTTCGACGTGATTCCAGGCGTCACAGTGACCGCCGGGAAACCAGGGAATTTGGCCGTCGGGCATCTGTAGATCGGCGAGGTGGCGTGAGGTCGCCTCAATCTCCGCGGCGCTCAAGACATCGGGGATGCCCGGCATGGTGGAGATCGAGACGGGCACTAGGCGGCCTCGGGCTTACGTAAGTAGATGATGAGGGACTTGCCCATGAGTGGCGACAAGACCTTTTCCAGGTTGCGGGTAAGCGCTGGGCCCTTCATGATGTCCCACACCAAGAGACGGTGGTAGAGCTTGACGGCCCAGTTGGTGTCGTTCTTTGTACCGACGAGGCACTTGAGCCACCAGTAGGGGCTGTGCAGTCCGTGGGCGTAGTGGTGACCAGTGACCTTAAGTCCCGTCTTTTCCAAACGTCCCTGCGCCACCGAACGGCGGTAGATGCGAACGTGACCACCGGGGGTCATGTGGTACTCGTCCGAGAGCGCCCAGTTAATGAGTTCGGGTCCCCACCGCGGAATCGTGATGGCCATCGTGCCACCGGGACGCAAGACGCGAGTCAGTTCAGCCATGGCGCCCTGGTCGTTAGGAATGTGCTCGAGCACCTCGGAACAGATGACGCGATCGAACGTGCCGTCAGGGAACGGGAGGTTGAGCGCATCGCCTTGCACAACGCCGACCTTGGTGGTGTCGGCGGGCAACTCACCCGCGTCGACCATGGCGGCGAACGTGTTCAGCACGCCATTGACTTCATCCTCCCCGGCGTCCAGGGCCACGACGTGGGCACCGCGGCGGGCCGCTTCGAAGGCGTGGCGACCAAAGCCGCAGCCGAGGTCCAAGATCTTGTCGCCGGGCTTGAGGCCGAGCTTGTCGTAATTGGCAGTAAGCATTATTCGAACGTCATCGATTCTGGGAGCGGCTGTCCCGTCAAAATTGCGTCATAACACGCTGCCGTTCCGCGTGCCGTTACTTCCCAGGTGAAGCGCTTAATCACGCGCTCACGCCCCGCGTCGCCCAAGCGCTTCTGCTCGGCGGGGTTATCCAAGAGATCACGAATCGCCGCGACGAGAGCGTCGGGGTTATTCGGTTCGACCAAGATGCCAGTCTCGCCACTGATGCCGACTACTTCGGGCAGGGCTCCACCGGTCGTGGCCACGACGGGCACACCACAGCTCATGGCCTCAATGGCGGGCAGCGAGAATCCTTCGTAGAGACTCGGCACGACGGCCACTTCGGCCTCACCGTAGAGACGGGCGAGCTCTTCATCGCTCACGCCCGAGATGGTCTTGACAATGTCGGTAAGACCAAGTCGATCCATTGTCGTCGCTACGCGACCACCTGGACGGGGCTTGCCGATAACAACGAGTTCAATCTCACGCTCGGCGCGCAGCTTGGCGACGGCCTCGAGCAGGGGAACAAGACCCTTCATTGGAACATCGGAAGATGACGTCACCATCAGGCGACCCTTCTTCTTGGTGACGCCGTCGTAGGGACGAAAGACGTTGTGGTCGACACCGACGGGAACAATCGTCATGCGCTCCAGCGGCACCTGCATCTGGGCGTTGATGTCGACCTTGGAGTTACCGGACACGGTGAGTACGTGGGGCATGGCACGAGCGACTCGGACCTGCATACGCAGGAAGCCGAACCAACGACGTTGCGAGATGTTCTGGCGAAGCGTCTCGGTGTGTTCGAGCGCAATGCGGCGATCGACCGTGATGGGGTGATGCAACGTCTGGAGCATGGGCCAGCCGTCCTTCTCACTCAACTGCAAGATTCCGGTACCGAGGCACTGGTTGTCGTGGATGAGATCGAACTCCGAACGACGGGCGTTGAGAATGGGACGAATGCGCCGCGAGAAGGCCAGAGGCTCGCCGAAGCCGGCGGCGCACATAATCAAGAATTCTGTCCAGTCGGCCCAGGTCTTGAGTTCGCGGAGCATCGGCACACGGAACGGGTCGGGATTGCGATAGAGGTCGAGGCCGGGCACGGGGGTGAAGCCGACGCCCTCGTCGAGCTCGGGCCAGGGCTGTCCGGCGAAGACTTCGACGCTGTAGCCGAGGGCCACCAATTCCCGGCTGAGGTGACGGGTGTAAACACCCTGACCACCGCAGGTTGGGTTGCCCCGGTAGACGAGAAACGCGATGCGGGCCTTGCCGGGCTGGGCCGGAGCGGGGGCGACACGAGGGGGCACCGTAATGGCCTTGGTCCGCGCGGCTGAGGCTCGGGTCTCTTTAATGGCTTGGAGGGGCGTACGGGGCACGGAACTCACTAACGAATGGGGGTTTCCTATTCTCTCACCTCGACCCCCCGGGGCACAAGAGGCCGATTTGGGGGGCCTTCCGGCTCGCTACGATTGCCATCATGGATTTGACATACACCCCAGAAGCCGAGGCGTTCCGCGCCGAGATCCGTTCGTGGCTTGAAGCCAACCTGCCTAAGGGCTGGTTCGATGACGGATTCAAAATGACCGACGCCGAGCGCGCCGAGTTCAACGCCACGTGGACAGACAAGCTGTTCGCCGGTGGTTGGATCTGCGCCGGATGGCCCGTGGAGTACGGCGGCAAGGGTCTCACCCTCATGCAGCAGGTCGTACTCAACGAAGAGTTCGCTCGCGCTCAGTCACCACTGCGCGCCGACTTCTTCGGTGACACTCTCGTGGGACCCACCATTCTTCAGTGGGGCACCGAAGAGCAGAAGCAGGAATTCATCCCCGGCATTCTCGAAGGCAAGATTGCATGGTGCCAAGGATTCAGTGAGCCCAACTCCGGCTCCGACCTCGCCAGCCTGAAGACCGAAGCCGTGCTCGACGGCGACGAGTGGGTCATCAATGGCCAGAAGGTCTGGACGACCTTGGCTCAGCACGCCGACTACGTCTTCTTGCTCTGCCGCACCGACAAGGACGCGCCACAGCACGCCGGTATCTCCTACCTCCTCGTTCCCATGAACCAGGAAGGTGTCGAAGTCCGTCCCATCATCCAGGTCGACGGTTCGGCCGAGTTCAACGAAGTCTTCTTCACCAACGCCCGTTGCAAGAAGGACAATGTTGTCGGTGGCGTGAACAACGGCTGGAAGGTCGCTATGACGACCTTGGGCTTCGAGCGTGGCTCGAGTTCCACCACTGGCTACCGTCGCTTCTTGAAGGAGTGGGAAGTCATCGTCAAGGCCGCTCAGAAGAACGGCAAGAACAAGGACAAGATCACCCGCGACGCCCTCGTGAAGGCGTGGGAGAAGGTCAAGATCATGGAAGTCAACGGCTACCGCTCGTTGACTGACGCCTTGAACGGCACTCACAACTCAGCCCTCAACGGTGCTTGCAACAAGATGTTCTGGTCCGAGTACCACCGCGACACGATGGAACTCGCGCTCGACGTGCTCGGCATGGAAGCCCAGATCCTCACCGGCAAGGGCGGCGGCGACAGCTCGTTGCCCGGTCAAGGCCGTGGCCGTGCGGACTACCCCGTGTCGGACATCCAGGCTGGATTCTTCTTCTCGCGTTCCGAGACCATCTGGGGTGGTACCGCTGAGATTCAGCGCAACATCATCTCCGAGCGTGCGCTGGGCCTGCCAAAGGAACCTAAGCCCGCGAAGTAGTAAGACCTCGAAGAAAAGCCCCGCGCCGATGCGCGGGGCTTTTCTCTTGCTACGCGACCGGTACTTCGTTCGACTGTCTCACCAGCATGAGCCCGGTGAGGAAGGTCAATCCCGCTCCAACACCGAGGCCCACTCGGGGATTGGTCAGGTTGCAAATGATGCCGATAATGGGAGCGCCGACTGGCGTCGATCCCAAAAACGCGGTGGCGTGCAGACTCATCACTCGACCCCGCATCTCCTCAGTGGAGTTGAGTTGCAGCATCGCATTACCGGTGGAGACAAAGGCGATCGAGAAGGCCCCTGTTGGTACCAGCAGGACGGTCGCCACTAGGTGGTTGGGGCTGAGGGCCACGCCGGCCATACAGAGCCCGAAGAGGATGCCGAGCACGCTCATAAGTTTCAGCGAAGGGCGCGAACGGTGCGCCACCGTCAGCCCACCCAAGATTGCTCCGAGGCCCATCGCACTGAGGAGGATGCCGTAGTCACCGGCGCGCTGGTCGTGAAAGGTTCGTTGGACTAGTAGTGGCAGGGTCACCGTGAAGTTGAAGGCGAACGTCCCCACAATGGCGACCGCAATCAATGGTCGTCGCAGGACGGGATTGTCCTTCACGTACCGCAGGCCGAGCATGACCTGGCCCTTGGCGCGCGTCACTCGGCGAATCGGCGTGAGCTTGGAGCCATCCATCGCCAGGAGCGCAAGCAACACCGCGACGTAACTTCCCGCGTTGACAAAGAAGCAGGCGGCGGTGCCCCACGCCGCAATAACACCGGCGGAGATAGCCGGTCCAATGAGCCGCCCTGAGTTCATCAGTGCACTGTTGAGGCTGACCGCATTGGTAATGAGGTCTCGTCCCACCATCTCTTGGATGAAGGCCTGTCGGGCTGGGACATCAAACATGTTGGATACGCCCAGCGCTAACGAGAGGACGAAGACTTGCCACACTTGGGCGTGGTGCGTGGAGACCAGGAAACCCAAAATCAGTGCCGAGAGTCCGGCCGTCGACTGCGTCACGTAGAGGACTTTGCGCTTGCTCGATCTGTCAACGAGGAGACCGCCGTAGGAGCCGAGCAGCAACATGGGCAGATACTGCAGGGCTACCGATACGCCAAGGTAGAAGCCATTGTGGTCGGTTAGCTGAAGAATCAACCAGCCCTGGGCGACCGACTGCATCCACGTTCCGGAGTTTGAGATCACTTGGCCGATGAAGTACTTGCGGTAGTTCGGTACCACGAGTGCGGCAAATGTTCGACCGGCTATCCGGCGGGCGGCGCTCACGACTCCCCCAAAATCTTCTCAAGCAGGGTCGCTAGCTCGGCCGCCTTCTTCTGTTCACCGCTCGTCAGTTCTTCCAGTCGAGACGAGAGCCACACTGTCTTCTTGCGTCGAATCGACTGCAGTTCCTTGCGTCCCTGAGTGGTGAGTTCCACTCGCTGGGCTCGGCGGTCATGCTCATCGACGGTCCGCGTGCACAGCGACGCATCGACCAGACTCTGCACGAGACGCGTCACCGAAGGTGGCTGAATCTGCTCGGCCTTGGCTAAGTCGCCGAGCGTCGGCTTGATGAGTTTCTCGATTGTCGCGAGCATGGAGGCCTGCGCCGGCGAGACGTCGGCCAGAGAGTTCTGACGGAGGCGTCGGTTGAGGCGGGTCACGCTGCGGCGGAGCCGTGCGGCCGTTTCTTCAAGCTGTTCGTTTTCCATTACTTACCCTAACTAAATAATAGTCGGGCGACACGAAGAGCGCAAGAGCGGGTGGAGCAAATTCCTACAGGTCGCGGTAGCGCGGCACGTAGCCGCCACTGCCCATTGCCGAGCTGGTTTCGAGATCCATGGTCTCGTCAACGCTGCCCACAACTTCAGTAATCCAGTCGAGGCGGCCGCGCAGAATGCGCTCTACCCCACCCTGGAGTGTTGCGCTCGAAACGGCACAGCTGGAACAAGCACCGCCGAGTTGGACTTCGACCGAGCCGGTCTCGACATCTGCTCGCACCAGGACTAGGTCACCACCGTCGGCTTGAACCGAAGGGCGCATCAGGTCAATAAGAGCAGTCAGCGCAGAGAGCCGGGAGCCCCGCTCTTCATCGGTCAAGGTAGTAGTCACTTAGTTATTCTGCCAGCCGTAGGAGAAATCGTGACCGCGGCCCTCTTTCCCATAGATTTTAGGGATGCAACCCAACCCAATTCTCAGCGTGGACCAGATTGACCTCTCCGACATGGACTTTTGGCGTCGCCCCTGGAGCGAGCGCGAAGGTGCCTTTCAGACTCTCCGTGCCGAAAAGCCGATCAGCTACTACGACCAGCCCACCATCGAAGGCTCGTCGTTGGAGTTCCCCGGTGGCACCGGCTACTACGCCCTCACTCGCTACAAGGACGTAGCCACCGCAAGTCGCCACCCCGAAGTATTTCTCTCGGGTCCCGGTGCAGTGTCACAGATGGACCTTCCGCCAGAAATGGTCGAATACTTCTCCGGCATGATTTCAACGGACAACCCCAAGCACGCCCGTCTTCGTCGCATCGTCTCCAACGCCTTCAACCCCCGCAACGTCAAGGCCGTCGAAGACTCCATTGACCGCGTGGCCATCGAGACGCTCGACCGGGCCGCCACCCAGGGCACCGGCGACTTCGTGACCGACATCGCCGCCCCGTTTCCCCTGCAGATCATCTGCGACATGATGGGCGTGCCCGCGTCGGAGTACCAGACCGTTCTGAACTGCTCCAACGTCATCTTGTCGATGGGTGACCCCGACATCATTCCGGCCGGCACCGATCCCGTGCTCGCCTTCCTCGAAGCCGGCGGCACCCTCACGGGCATCATGGAGGAACTCGGTAAGTATCGTGTCGAAAACCCCATCGACGACATCACGAGCGCTCTCGTTAACGCTGAAATCGAAGATGAGAAGCTCACGCAGCAGGAGCTGGCCTCTTTCTTCGTTCTCCTCGTTACGGCCGGCAATGAAACGACCCGTACGGCGATTGCGCACGGCCTGAACGCCTTGACGGAACACCCCGACCAAAAGGCCATCTTGGTGAACGACTTCGAGTCGAACCAGAAGACGGCCGTCGACGAGATTGTTCGCTGGGCCTCACCGGTTACGTGGATGCGTCGCACCTTGGCCACGGACTACATCTTGTCCGATCAAGAGCTCAAAGCCGGCGACAAGGTCCTGTTGTTCTACAACTCGGCCAACCGTGACGAAGAGGCCTTCGTCAATCCGTACACCTTCGACGTCACCCGTACGCCGAACGACCACTACGGCTTTGGCGCACCCGGTCCGCACTTTTGCCTAGGTGCCCACCTCGCCCGTCGTGAGATCAACGTGATGTTCCGTGAGCTCTTGAAGCGCTACCCCAATGTCCAGGCCACCAGCGCCGCGGCCCAACTGGAGTCGAGCTTCGTGAACGGCATCAAGCGTTTGAGCTACTCGCTCTAACTCTCGGTTCGCTCCGCCACCGCTTCGTCAAACGCCTGAAGGGCCCG
>CANBVQ010000020.1 GCA_947372925.1 Acidimicrobiaceae bacterium | reverse complement strand
CGCGAGCGTCAACTATCACCGGGGACCCAAGCCATGTTCTTTGGCAAGGTCACGGAGTATCGCGGTGCACGACAGATGACGAATCCCGTAGTCGACGTCATCGTTGGCGCCTCCGGCGTAGAGCGAGACCCCAGTCGCGTCGGTCGCGTTGTGCCGATTTACCCCGCATCGGGCAAAGCCGGGTTCACCAGTTGGGAGATTGGTGGCTTCGTCGAAGAGTCGCTGCGGCGCGCGGGAGAACTCACCGATCCGCTCGATGATCTACTGCGTCAACGTCACGACCTGGTGACGCGCTCAGTGGCCTTCACCGGTATCCACGCCCCGAGCGATCTCGCCGACGTTCCACCGGCGCGACGCCGCCTCGTCTTCGATGAGTTTTTACGACTCCAACTACTCCTCGCTCTTCGCCGTTCACGAATTGAACGAGAGGCCCTCGGAATCCAGCACGTCATCTCTCCGGCCGATCTCGATATCCCGCCCGGCGGCCTGAGCGATGATTCTCACCCCTTGGTTCATCGGTTCTTAGCCGGACATCGTTTTGAACTGACGGGTGCGCAGCGTCGAGCACTCAGTGCCATCTTCACCGATCTCGCCTCGCCCCGTCCCATGCATCGTCTTCTCCAAGGTGATGTCGGTTCGGGAAAGACGGTCGTCGCCCTGACGGCGATGTTGGCCGTGGTCGACGGGGGGCATCAGGCCGCCCTCATGGCGCCGACCGAGGTACTGGCCGAGCAGCACGTGGCGTCACTGCGGGCCGACTTAGAAGGTCTCACCATTGCCGACCCGAGAGTTCTCGGCGGAGTACGTCCCGTCACTGTGCAGTTACTGGCCGGCAAGCTGAAGGCTCCGGAGCGCCGACGGGCCATCGAAGCGATTGGTCGAGGTGACGTCGACATCGTCGTGGGCACCCACGCCCTGATTACCGACGACGTGAAGTTTCGCTCACTAGGACTCGTGGTCATCGACGAACAGCACCGTTTTGGTGTCGAACAGCGCTCGGCCCTACGGGACAAGGGGAGAGAGTCTTCGGGCGCACTGCGAGATCCCGACCTCTTGGTGATGACGGCCACACCCATCCCACGAACTGCGGCCCTGGTTCTGTTCGGCGACCTCGACTCCACAATCTTGGACGAGTTGCCGAGTGGGCGACGGCCAATCACAACGGCGTGGGCCAAGAGTGGCGACGAAGAGGCTGTTGCCTGGGAGAAAGTTCGGAGTGAAGTCGCGGCCGGTCACCGAGCCTTTGTCGTGTGCCCCCTCGTCGAGGGTTCGGAAAAGATTGAAGCGGCCAGTGCAGTCGCGGAACGGGATCGGCTGGCCAGTCACGAGCTCAGCGGTCTAAACGTGGGTCTCCTGCACGGACAGATGAAAGATGTCGAGAAGGAAATGACGATGGAGCGATTCCGTCGAGGTGACCTTGACGTGCTGGTTGCCACCACCGTGATTGAAGTCGGTGTCGACATCCCCGAGGCGACCGTGATGATTATTGAAGATGCCTGGCGGTTCGGCATTGCCCAACTCCACCAGTTGCGTGGTCGAGTCGGCCGAAGTTCCCTGGAGAGTTTTTGCTATCTCTTTGGCGAGCCCAGTACGGCCGACGGAGCCACTCGCCTCGAAGCCCTCGTCGCGTCCCACGACGGTTTCTATCTCGCCGAAGTTGACCTGGAGCTTCGCGGCGAAGGCACGTTGTTGGGCGCCCGTCAGCGTGGCCGCAGCGACCTCAAGTTGGCCTCGCTTGCGCGAGATGGTGAACTGCTGCTGTTGGCTCGTGAAGTGGCCAATGATCTCGTGGCGGCCAGCGTGAATTTGAGCGACCACCCGGAACTCATCGAGGAACTTCGCCTCTTTGTCGACGAAGAAGAAGCGGCCTTCCTCTTTAAGTCTTAGTGGTTGAGCTCGCCGCTGTTTTCGCGCAACGTCCGCTCAACGAGCTCGGTTAACTCCCGCCGAATGCTCTTGCCCATTGATGTCTTCGGTATTTCATCGACCTTGATCACCATGGACGGTTGGCGGCTACCAAAGGCTTGAGCCATCGCATCCAGAAGTTCTTGCTCGCGGAAGCCAAAAGTCGTCACGATGGCAATGGCGAGCACCTCGACGTCCTCGTCGTCACGGAAGGTAAAGCCGGCCGCGTCAGTGACCCCAATGACATCGAGCGCCACGGCGTCGTAGAGGGCGGGGTCGACTTTGACGCCCCCCACATTCACGACGTTGTCGGCTCGCCCTCGAAAGAAGAGTTGCCCACTCTCGGTCAACTCGCCCAGGTCGCCGGGGTAGCACCAGCCGTCGCGAAAGACACGGTGTGTGGCCTCGGGGTCACGGAAGTATTCAAAGGGGTCACGCGGACGGCGATAACGCACCAGGCCGACTGTGCCGTAGGGGAGCGGGGAGTCGGTTTCGTCGACAATCTGCAACTCCAGGTCACTCGCGACATAGCCCAAGTCGGTGAGGTCGTCGGTGTCGTAGGAGCGCACGGTGATGATGCCGGCTTCGGTGGAGCCGAGACTCGTGAAGAGTTGGGCCGAGAACCACTCTCTAAATCGACGGGCCAACGATGCATCGAGCGAACTGCCGGCGTAGATCACGGTCGAGAGAGCGGGAAGGTGTTCGCCGGCGCTTTCACCGGCCTCCAGTAGAGCCCGCATCTGATCGGGCGACATCGTGGCGACCTCGACGGCGTGGTGGCGCATCAGCTTGAGATTCTGTTCGCCACTGCCCGGAACCAGATAGGTCGTGCCCTCCCGGAGGCACCACAGGAGCGTCCGCAGTCCGGCCGTCGTAGAGCCGTCCATGGCGCAGAAGTACGTTTCGCTGTCGGGACGGGTGGCCTGCGAATATTGACCACGTTGATCCATAAGTGCCGCGCTCACGGCGATGGCCTTTGGTCGACCCGTGGTGCCGCTGGAAAAGAGGAGGCGAAAGGGGTCGGTAGTGCTCAAGGGGCTGGGGGCGACACTCGGCGCGAGCTCATCGATGAGCGAAATGTTGTGTGCCGCGAGATACAAGGTGTGGTCCGTCACAATCGATTCGGTAACCGCTGTTGAGATAAGCCATTCACAGTGGAAGGACTCGGCTGCTACGAGCCGCGGATACTGACAGGAAAGAGCCCCGAGACGAAAGAGTGAGACCGTGAGGACGGCGTGCAAGGTGGGCGGCACGTCGAGTGCTACTACCTGCCCTTCGGTAATGCCGATGGTGGAGAGATAGCTGGCAAACTGCCCAACCATGCGTTCGGCATTGGCAAACGTCAAGGTCTGGTCGCCCGTTTCGATCCAGGCCGTCATGGGGCGAGCGGTGGCCCAGTGAGACAGGTGTTCCGACGGCGTTCGCTCGTGGGGGAGCAGGGGAAAAATCGTCATCCTTAAATCCTCCCCCGCTCGTTATTCGGGCGTAGGCTAGATGTAATTTCGTTCCATTGCTAACCGAGGAGCAGGCCATGTCGTCACCATTTCTCAACCCAGGACGCATTGTCGTCGCATCCGGAACACTTATTGGTGGCACCGTAGGTCTCGCCACTACGGCATTCGGCGTTCCTTCCAGCCTGGACTGCGGCCCGGGCGCTACGGCAATCTCGGCTTCCGTCTGCGAAGCAGATTTCACCACGGTGGGTGAAGCGACTTGGACGCCCCCCGCAAATGTTTCGACTGTCGAAGCACTCATCGTCGGCGGTGGCGGCAGCGGCGGGCCAATCTACGGAGCTGGCTACGGCGGTGGCGGTGGTGAGGTCAAGGTTGTAACGCTCGACAACACCGGTGCCGTGACCGTTACTGTCGGCGGCAAGAACAACCCCTCGTCAACGGTGCAAGGCTCAACCACGAATACCGCGACCGAAGGTGACTTTGGATCTGACGGTGGCACCTCCGGAAATGGCCACCTCGGCGCCCCGAGCAGTCCGAATGCCCATGGCGGTGGCGGTGCGGGCGGAGACTCAAATGGCAACGTGGGTGGTGTCGGTGTCGTAGTCAGTTCACTAACGAGCACGCTTTTCTCTGACGACACCGACTGCTTCGGCGGTGGTGGCGGCAGCATCACCTACGACTACAACGGCAACCTTCCAGTTGGACAGCAGTACAACTGGTATCAGGGTGGCGCATCATGCGGCGGTGGTTACGCCGATGAAACGAACGACGTGATTTCACTGTACGACGCGATCGCCAATAGTGGTGGCGGTGGTGGAGCCAATGGAGCCACGGGTGATGCGCTCGCTGGTGCATCTGGTCGAGTCATCATTCGGTTCACCTTTGACGATGTCACGACAACAACAACGGAAACGGTGTTGGCGCAAACGGGATCTAACACAAAGCCCATGGCCGAGCTCGGAATGTTCCTGATGGTGCTGGGATCTGTGGGCTACCTCGCGGGTCGTCGACGCACTAAGGCGTAACTGCGGTCTCAGCGGGCCGACTGGCCATTTGAGAATCACGTGGCGTGCCTCAGTAGATGAGGCGGAGCATCGGTTCCTAACTTCTACGCTTAGGTCATGGCAGACGGAGAATCTCGCACTCGCGTCGCGAATCAACGAGCGATTACTGATGCCAAGATCGAAGAAGCTGCGCTACGCCTCCTGGCGTCCGTTGGGACCGATGGCCTGACTCTGCCCGCGATTGCCAAGGCGGCGGGTCTGACGACCGGCCCGGTCTACGCCCGCTACGACGGCGTCGACGATGTACTCGTCGTCCTGTGGGACAGCCGCCTGCGGGACGAGTTGCTGCGAATCATCCATCTCCAAATCGGTTGGGTGAATTCGGAACTGCCTCTGCCCGAGGAACTTCGTGCGCTGCTTGAAGAAGTCGCAGTGGAAGCGAACGCGCTGGTAGAGCTCATGGCTACGTTGCGCCGTTACCCATTCGCCTACTCCATGATTCAACCCCAAATAGATCAGATTTTCGAGAGCGCCGCGACCGAGCATGCCGAAATTCCCCGTGCGGTGCTGCAGCAACAGCTCGGCTTTGTTCTCGGGACCGTGTTTGTAAGACCTATCTTCGCCTCAACCTTCTCCGACAGCGTCATAGAAGCGGCCCATCTCCTCCGGGAGATGTCTGTGCGTCGAGAGGGATGGAGCGCGACCTCGGAGGTGGGTGAACTCTTTCCCGTCCCGATTCCAACGTTCGACGAAGAAGAGCCGGTACGCAAAGCATTCTTGGACGGGGCCCTCCAGACCATTGCCGTCACCGGCCTCGAGGGAGCGTCGGCTCAACGGATTGCCCGGGCCGCCGGTTATGGCTTCAGTACGGCCTACAGCTACTTCCGTAGTAAAGAAGAGTTGGCCGAAGAAGCACTCCAGACAGTCGTCCGGCAACTCTTTGTCCTTAATCGAGCGAGCGACGGAATCCAGGACCACGATGACTACGTCCAACGAATCGTGGCCATTCAACGCGGCGCACTCTCAGAAGCGGGTCGCCCTCTCCGCCAGTTACGGGTCGAGTGTGTCGTAGCGGCTCGCCACTCGCCACGCATTCGTAAATTTGCTCAAAACCGATTTAGCGAAGTCCTGGTATTTGCGGCCCATCGCAACTCTGGTCGCCACGAAGGCCAGTACTCCATGATCGCAACGTGGTCCATTATCGCCACGCATAACTTCGCCCTCCCGCTCGTTTCCGGTTGTACTCGCTATTTGGACAGTGCCGACTGGGCTCCAATAGCCGAACAGCTCTATTACGTACGGCACAACTTCAAGGCGTAAGAACCAATCAGTCCGTCGTGTCGGTGACGTGACCTAGCCTGATGCCGTGCGAGTTATCGGAGGTTCGGCCCGCGGCCGACAACTAAAAGCCAAATTGCCACCCACGGTGCGTCCAACGACCGACATGGCCCGTGAGGCCATCTTTTCCATGGTCGAGTCGCGCGGTGGAGTTGAGGGCCTCGTTGTGGCCGATCTCTACTGCGGTTCGGGCGCTATGGGCATCGAGGCGATGAGTCGAGGCGCGATTGCGTGCTATTTCGTTGACTCCGATGGGGCCTGCCTCGCGGCGGCCAAGACGAACTGGGAAGCACTCAATCTGCCGGGTACCGTCCATTTTGTGAAGGCCAACTTGCCCAAGTGGACCATGCCGGCCGAGGTGGGTGTGGTCTTTGCCGACCCGCCCTACGGCCCCCTCGACGTTGACGCTCTGCTGGGTAGCTCCAAGGCCGAGATGGCAATTATTGAAAACGATCGCTTTGCCCCAGCCCCAGTGGGCTGGACAGTCCAAAAAGAGAAGCGGTACGGCACTACGCTCGTCACAGTGTTAGTGGCAGATGGAGAGGATGCATCGTGACGGTTGGTTTGATTCCCGGTTCCTTTGACCCTTTCCACAACGGTCATCTCGAAGTTGTCGAGCGGGCTTCACGGATCTTTGACGAGATCGTCGTCGCCGCCATTCGTAATCCCCAAAAGTCACAAGGCTTCTTCGACCTCGAAGAGCGGCGCGAAATGATTTCCGAGTCGTGCGCCCACATCAAGAACGTCCGTATTGTTTCGATTGCCACCCTGCTGGTCAATGTCGCCCGTGATGTCAATGCCACGGCCATTGTTAAGGGCCTGCGAGCCGTCTCGGACTTTGAGAGCGAGCTCCAGATGGCCCAGATGAACCGTTCGCTGTCGGGCGTCGAAACCCTCTTCATTCCCACCAGCTCCAGCCACTCCTTCATCGCCTCCAAGCTGCTGCGAGAGGTCGCTCGTTTTGGTGGTGACGTGAGCCCGTTCGTACCCGGCCCCGTCGTGGAACGATTTAAAGTGCGATTTGCGGAGGAAACCCTGTGAGCAAATTTCTAGGCTTCGATTACGACGGCGACGAGACGGGCGACGAACTACCAATGTTCGCCAGCTCCTCACCGACGGCCACATTCGACCAGGTGCTTGAAGCGCTCTTGGGCGAGCTCGAAGGTTCGTCCAAGATCCCTTTCTCTTCCACGGTGATGATTCAGCGCGAAATTGTGGTGGGGCTCATCGACGAGCTCCGCGCCGCACTACCCGAAGAGCTCCGCCGGGCCGATCGAATCAACCGTGATCGTGATGCCATTCTGCAGGCGGCTGAAGACAGCAAGAATCAGATGTTGGCCACTGCCCGCCGCGAGTCCAATGCTCTGGTTGAAAAGCAGGCCATCGTGGAGCGTTCGAAAGAACGGGCTCGAGAAATCATGGCCGACGCCGAAGCCAAGATTCGCACCCGTACCAATCAGGCCAATGAGTACATTCAGGGTGAGCTCACCAAGTACGACAACTACTTGACCAAGATGCACGGAATGACGTTGGCGCAACGGGAGAAGTTGCGTTCCGACCCCAATCCCTTCGATGTGGACTATCTCGAAGACCGTGCACCAGTCACCAGTTTCGCTACGGCCTCGATGAACGATGCGGAACTGAGTTCGACATTCCTGGCTCCTGAATCATCGTCAACTTCGTTCTACGACCCCGACGACCTCTAGGCCGTGTCCTCTCCCTATCTCGTTCCCGTTGCGGGCATCCTGCGCAACATCCCGGCCACGATGGAAGTGAACTTCGTCGCCCCGTTTGATGCAGACCACGAGTTTGAACCGCGGGGCGCGGGGGAGTCCGATATCGCCAGTGAGGCCGAAGTCGCCGTCGCCGGCCGTTTGGAGTCCTTTAGTGGCGGAATCCGGATGCGCGGAGTGATCCGGGCCCCTTGGACCGGTATGTGTCGCCGCTGCTCGTCAGCCGTTGAGGGAATTCTCGAAATTCCCGTGGACGAGCGCTACACCGAAAAAGAGGGTGAAGACGAAGAGGCCTACTTTTTCAGCGACGATACCGTTGATTTGAGCCATTTGGTCCACGATGCAGTCTTTTTGGAACTTCCGATTGCCCCCCTCTGTCGGGAGGAGTGCCAGGGCCTCTGCACAATTTGCGGCAGCGACCGAAATCTCAGCCCCTGCAACTGCCAAACGGCAGTGGACCCGCGCTGGGCTATGCTGTCAGAACTTCGTTTCGACGACGATACGTCGGCGGAAAGCAACTAAGCAACGGTGAGTTTGGCTCGCCGCGACGAAAGAGAAGAACGATGCCAGTACCTAAGAGAAAAACATCAAAGGCCCGCACGCGAGCCCGCCGTGCCTCGAACTGGCGCCTGGAGCTCCCTAGCCGCAGCACCTGCCCACAGTGCTCCGTTGCCAAACTGCCCCACGTGGTCTGCCCACAGTGCGGTTGGTACAAGGGTCGTGTGGCCATAGAGGTCAACTGAGTTGGCTCTGCCCCTAGCCCTGGATGCCCTGGGCGGGGATCACTCGCCACACGAGATTGTGGCGGGCGCCCGACGCGCTGTCGACGAACTCGGTCTCGACGTCATACTTGTCGGACCACCTGAACTGATTGGCGACCCCATGGGTCTTGAGGTCTACCCCTGCACGGAAGTAATCGGCATGGATGAAGACCCCGCTAACGGCGTTCGCAAGAAGAAAGACTCCTCACTCGTTCGCGCCGCCGAACTCGTTCGTGACGGTAAGGCCTCCGCCATGGTTTCGGCCGGCAATACTGGCGCCACTATGGCCGCGGCACTGCTGCGAATGGGCCGCTTGCCGGGCGTAGTCCGGCCCTGTATTGCAACCCCCCTTCCCAACCCCGGTCGTGCTCCGACCGTGATGGTGGACGCTGGCGCCAACGCCGAATGCACTCCCGAAATGTTGGTGCAGTTTGCGCAGATGGCAAGTGCCTTCTCACGTACTCGCTTCGGTATCGCCGAGCCCAAGGTGGCTCTGCTTTCAATTGGCGAAGAGTCGACCAAGGGGACCCCGCTCGTTAAAGAGACCCATCAACTCCTCGCCGCCCTCGCCGAGCTGAACTTTGTCGGGAATGTGGAGGGTCGAGACCTCATTCCATCACCGGTTGACGTCATCGTCACCGACGGTTTTACCGGCAACGTCGCCCTGAAGACTCTCGAAGGCTCTCTCAAGTTCATTCTGGGCAAGCTGCTCGAGGTTATTGGGACCGACGAGATCACCAAGGAGGCCGGCAACGCCCTCTTCCCTTACCTTCTGCCGCTGGTGGGCGATCTCAGCCCCGAGACCCAGGGCGGCGCCATGCTGCTCGGTCTCGACGGCATCTGCATCATTAGTCACGGTTCTTCCAACGCGACCGCGATCATGAACGCCCTGCGCGTGGGAGCCGAAATGGCCGACGCGGGCATTGTCGAGACGCTGCGCACCACGATTCGCCCTATTTCATAAGGGAAACCACGAAATAGGGCCGGAACTTCGTAGTATGAGTGCACCGGTACGCAAAGGAGCTCATATGCCCGCCGAAACCAACAACAATCAGCCCTTTACCCGGGAAGAAATCCTGAGCATTATTCAGGCGCAACTCGGTGAAATTCTCGAAAAGGACGGCTCGTCCATTGGACTTGACGCCACCTTTGAAGCCCTCGGCGCCGACTCGTTAGCCCTGATTGAACTGGTCGAAGCTCTCGAAGATGAGCTCTCGGAGCGGGCTGCAGGCTTTCACATTGATGACGAGGACCTTGAAGATCTCAAGTCCGTTGGAGATGCCGTCGACTACGTCGCCGCCAAGCTCCAGGTCGCCTAGGGAGTTCGTGGTCGTCCTGACCTCAGCACTCGCTGCGCTGGCCCAACGCCTTGGCCTCGATGAAGTCAGCCCCTCTTTTCAGAGGGCTTTGACCCATTCGAGCTACGCCTCCGAACACGCCGAGGCATCCAATGAGCGGATGGAGTTTCTCGGAGATGCCGTGGTCAACCTCGCAATTGCCGACGCCATCCTGCGTGACTACCCCGAACTCGATGAGGGCACTGGCTCTCTGGCCCGCAGTCGCGTCGTCAATGAACCAACGTTGGCACGGGTCGCCGAATCCTTAGGCGTGCCCGAAGTGATGCGTCTCGGTAATGGCGAACGAAAGAGTGGTGGCGCGACACGACCCTCACTGTTAGCTGACGCCTTTGAGGCACTGATCGCCGCCACCTACTTTGACTGTGGTGCCGAACGGGCCATCGCCGTGGCCCAAGAACTACTCCGAGAAGAATTGGCCAATGCCGTTCTCTCGCCCCACTCGGCTGACCCCAAGAGTCAGCTGCGCCACTGGGCCGAAGTTGGTGGACATGGTCTGCCAATCTACGAAGTCGTCGGGAGTGGTCCGGACCACGACCCGACCTTTACGGCTGTAGTCAAGATCGACGGCGTCGTACGCGGCACCGCAACTGGACGTTCAAAGAAGGTGGCCGAAGCTTCGGCCGCCCTCATAGCGTGGGAGGGGCGCGAAAATGCCTGAATTACCGGAGATTGAAGCCATACGGGTAGTGCTGGCCAAAGAGTTGGTCGGCAAGAAGATCAAGTCCATTGCCATCACTAACGGCAAGTTGGTCGGCCGCCACAAGACGGCCAAGGAGTTCCGAGCCCACCTAGAGGGTCACGCCATAAAGAGCGTCGCTCGACTGGGTCGCAATCTTTTGATCGGCCTCGACGACGCGGCCACACTCGTTATCGATCCCGGCCCGACCGGTCAGCTACTCCGTGCGAAGGGTCCTAAGGACGCCAAGCCGAAGCACACGCAGGCCGTCTTTACGTTTTCGCAGGGGCCGGAGCTTCGCTTTGTTGACGCCAACGCCACCAGTGAGATGTACGCCTCGGTGAAACCGGCCGAAGGTGAAGTGACGGTGCTCAATAAGTTCGTCGACCGCCTCGCGCTCTCCGAAGATGGCAAGGCGATTCGCCGCACGATTCCCGAACTGGCCACCGTGGGTCTCGACCCGGTCATCGATCAGTTCGGATGGGATCGTCTCGGTATTGTGCTCCAAGTCGCCAAGCAGCCCATCCAGACGGTCTTGAAGGATCAACGACTTATTGCCGGTCTCGGGGACGTCTACGCCGCCGAGACGCTCTTCACCGCCGGTGTCCGAGAGGACCGGTCCTCCGAGACGTTGACGTCGGTGGAGACCCGCCGTCTCCACCGGGCCCTGATCGAAGTCATCTCCGAGGGTCTGAAGTTGGGTGGCACCACCGTGGAGCCCGAGAACTGGGTCGACCCTGATGGCAAGGGTGGTGGCTACCAATCGCACCTCCAAGTCTTCGGTCGAGAGGGCGAACCGTGCACCCAGTGTCGAACCAAGATTCAGCGTTCGGAGACCTCGGAATACCTCTCGTTTTACTGCGCCCGCTGTCAGGCGTAGATTTAGAGGTGGTCGTATGTCGGACGATCACCTCCAGGTAGTTCCCACGTAAAGATTGGTAGCG
This sequence comes from Acidimicrobiaceae bacterium, assembly GCA_947372925.1. GTDB lineage: Bacteria > Actinomycetota > Acidimicrobiia > Acidimicrobiales > RAAP-2 > RAAP-2. The sequence continues at coordinate 4,754 of CANBVQ010000020.1, read as the reverse complement.
TCGTCCGATGTTTTTGAAGCGCCTCACAATGAAGGGTTTTAAGTCCTTCGCCGACGCCACCACACTTGAATTCGAACAGGGCGTTACCGCCGTGGTCGGACCCAACGGTTCTGGCAAGTCCAACGTCGTCGACGCCGTCGCCTGGGTGCTCGGTGCCCAGAGCGCTCGAGCCCTGCGATCGGGAAAGATGGAAGACGTCATCTTTGCCGGTACGGCCAATCGTCCCGCACTCGGTCGCGCCGAAGTAACGCTGACGCTCGACAACGCCGATGGCCGTCTCCCAATTGATGGTGCCGAAGTCACCATCTCACGAACGCTCTTTCGCAACGGCGACAGCGAGTACGCCATTAACGGCACGACGTGTCGACTGCTCGATATTCAAGAACTTCTCAGTGACTCGGGCGTTGGCCGTCAGCAACACATGATCATTGGTCAGGGTCAGCTGGACTCTGTCCTCAACTCTCGTAGTGAAGACCGCCGTGCCGTGATCGAAGAGGCCGCCGGGGTGTTGAAGCACCGCCGCCGCAAGGAACGGGCCGAACGTCGCTTGGGTCAAACCCAAGAAAACTTGGAGCGACTAGGCGACCTCGTGCGAGAGGTGCGCCGACAGATGCGTCCGCTGGAACGTCAGGCCGCCGCTGCTCGCAACTTTGCCGATGTCGACTCCGAGCTTCGTAATGTTCGTCGCGCCCTCTACTCCGATCGTCTCCGTGCGTTTGAAACGCGACGGGGTGAACTCGACGCCGTTCTACGGACCTCTGATGGTCAGGGTCGCGAACTTCGTAATGAACTCGTTCGCCTGGACGCCCAGGCGTCGGCCGCCGCCGCCGAAGTGGCATCTCGTCGCGAAGAGCACCTGGCCTCAACGCTGGGTCAGCTGCAGGGTCTGGCCGAGCGCGTTCGCGGAACACTGGGCCTGATCAACGAACGCCGTCGTTCAGTGCGGGCCACCCTCGAAGCGTCGGCCGACGAAAACGTCGTAGCGAATCTCGAAGCGGACGCTGCCAAATTGGCCACCGACCTGCTCGAGCTCACCACGGCGGAGGCAGAGCTTGCGCCGCAGCGCCTCGAGATCGAAACTGCTCGTACCTCACTGAGTGAGGCCGAGGCCCAGTTCGACGCCACGTGGGGTGATGCCGTCGCCGGCCAGTCCGAAGCGTCCCTCGCACGGGTGCAAGAACAGGCCGAGATCGTCCAGCGATCAGTCGACGCTGGCCGTCAAAGTCTGGAGCGCGTCACGGCTCGCCGTAACAGTGCCACCAGTCGGGCCGAAGAGGTGCGTGCCGCACGCGAAGTCGCCATTAACTCTCGCGGTGAAGCCGAACGTGCCGTGGCGGAAGCCACCGTTGCTCACGGCCACGCCACCGTTCAAGAACGTGAAGCCGAAGATCGACTCCGCACGGTCGAAAGTGAACTGCGCGAACTGACCGACACGGCCGCCCGGACCCAGGCCCGCGCCGAAGCTCTAGCCCGCGCGCTGGAAGAGTTCTCCGGTGCTGGTGGACGATCGATCATTGGAGAACTCGACGGTGTGCTCGGGGCCTTCCTGGACCTGGTTGAAGTAGAGCCCGGCTGGGAAAAGGCTGTGGAGTCAGCGGCCGGGGCTTCCTTGGGCGCGGTCGTCGTTGACGGCCGCACCTCGGCTCACGCCGCACTGAGTGCGCTGCGTCGTGATGGCGGAGCTGGTCTGATTTTGCCGGCCGTGGCCGCTACGGGGGACCGCCCTAGTGCGCCCGCCGGCTGTGAGTCGCTCCGTTCACGCGTCAGCGTCCGTCCCGGAACATCCGACGATGTTGTTCGAGTTCTCGACGCGCTGTTCGCCCGGGCCTTTGTCGCTCGCGACTGGGAGTCGGGTATCGACGTCGCCCTTAGCAACCCCGACCTCATCGTTGTTACGGCCGATGGAGACCGCTTCGCCGCCACTGGTTGGCGCGTGGCCTCGGGTCGAGCCGTTGTCACCCGCAGCTCCGTAGAAGAAGCTCACGCCGTGGCCCGCGTAGCGGCCGATCAGGTTGAGCCCGCCACCGAGGCGGCCCTGAAGGCCCGCACTGCTAACAACGAAGCTCGCACTGCCATTCGTGAATCCCTCAACACCTTGACGAAGGCCGAAGCGACGCTGGACCGCTGGATCAAGGAGGGGGCTCGCCTCGAAGCCGAACTTTCGACTGTCGAAGCCCTCGTTGCGTCATCTTCGACCGAGGCCGCTGAAGCCGCCGAGGCGCTCAGCGAGCTGGAGTTTGAACTCTCCACACTGCTCGAACAACTTCCGGCCCTCGAGTTGGCAGTTTCGGAATCATCGCAGCGCGCCGCGTGGGCCGATGAGGCGCGCGTCACGCTCGAAGCGCACCGGGCCCAGGTGGCCACGTTGGTGAGCGAAGTTGGCAAGCGTGAAGCCGAGCTGGGGGAGCGACGCCGTTTGATCGAATCGCGCCAGTCCGACGTCGAGCGACGCCTGGCTGGCCACGCCGCCGAACGAGCCGAAGCGACCGAACGCCGCCAGTCGCTGGAGTTCGAACTGCAGTCGCTCGACCGTCTGGAAGCAATCGTGCGCCAAGCCGGTGATGACGTTCACATCAACCAAGAGGCTCTCGAATCGACCTATCGCGAACAGCTCGAGGCCTCACGGGCCGGTGCGGAGCAGCTCGAGGCTCTTCGCCGTGAGCGCACCATAACGGAAGCCCGACTCACCGAGTTGGGCGACACCGGACGCAAGGCGGAAATCGAACATGCGGAGTTGGCGATCAAAGTTGCCACGCTGCACGACTCGATTCGCCGCGACATCGAGGTTGAGCCCGAAGAACTAGGTCTGGTGGCCGCACCGGAACTGCCCGAAGGGGTGACCCTGGAGCACCGCCTGGTCGAGCTCGAGACACGCATCAACGCCCTCGGTCCCATTAACCCGCTGGCTCTGGAAGAGCTCACGGCATTGGAGTCTCGCTACCAGGAACTCGACGGACAGGTGGCCGATGTCCGCCACGCCCGTCGCGAACTGCAGGAAGTAGTGCGGGCCCTCGACGAAGAGATCATGACGACGTTCTCGTCGGCTATGGCTGACGTCAACGAGCACTTTTCCTCGCTCATTGCGATGCTCTTCCCCGGTGGACAGGGCCGTTTGATGTTGACGGACGCCGAGGATCTCTTGAACACGGGAGTCGAAATCGAAGTGCGACCCATGGGTCGTAATGTTCGACGCGTGTCACTGCTCTCCGGTGGTGAGCGTTCGATGGCCGCTTTGGCCTTCCTCTTTGCGGTCTTCCGCTCGCGTCCTAGTCCCTTCTACATGATGGACGAAGTCGAAGCCGCGCTGGACGACGTGAACCTTCAACGCTTCTTGTCGCTCGTGGCGGACTTCCGCGACGAAGCACAGTTGCTCATGGTGACCCACCAAAAGCGCACGATGGAATCGGCCGACGCCCTCTACGGCGTCACCATGGTTCCGGGCGCCTCTTCGAAGGTTGTCTCGCAGCGAGTGAAGCGTACGAAAGAATCGTGATTACCTACGTTCTGATTGTCGCGGCGGCCCTCGTGGTGGCTGTGATTATCGGACGACGTGCCGTTCGCCGTCGATCGCAGCGAGTCCTGAGTGCGCCAGCACGCACGCCATTGCCTTCAGTCTTGGTCGAGGAGGCCACGGCGCGTCCCGACCTCGTCGCGGTTGACGACTCGCTCTCCGGACGGCTCGGGGCTAGTCGAGGGGTATTTGATCGAGTGCGATCGAGCGGTGGTCGAGGCTCACTCACCCCCGAGCAAATTGAACTCGTGGAAGAAGTTTTGTTGCGAAGCGATGTGGGCGTCACGACCACGCAGCAGATTCTTAGTCATCTCAAGTCCGAGGGGGCACCGGACGGGCTCGTGGCCGCGCTGCGCTCTCAGCTCGTCTCTCTCCTCGAGGCCGGAGATCGAACGCTCAACGCCACGGCCGATTCCGACCGTGTTGCCGTGTGGCTGTTTGTCGGCGTTAACGGAGTCGGTAAGACCACGACTATTGGCAAGGTGGCGTCGGCCCAAGTGGCTAGTGGTCGCTCGATCGTGCTCGCCGCCGGTGACACGTTCCGGGCCGCCGCTGCCGACCAGCTCGCGATGTGGGCCGAGCGAACGGGTGCCGACATTGTTCGTGGTGCCGAAGGATCGGACCCCGGTGCGGTGATTCACGATGCGATTGGTCGGGCTCACGCCCGTGGCGTCAGCCTTGTCTTGGCCGACACGGCCGGCCGGCGCCACACCAGCACGAATCTGCTCGAAGAGTTGAGCAAAGTCCGTCGAGTGGCCGATCGGGCCCCCGGTCAGGTACTCGAAACGATTCTGGTCCTTGACGCCACGACGGGACAGAACGCCGTAAGCCAGGCTCGCGAATTCCTGGCCGCCGCCAACGTGACCGGACTGGCGCTCACCAAGTTGGACGGAACGGCCCGCGGGGGAATCGTGGTGGCCTTAGCCCAAGAATTCGGCCTTCCGGTGAAGCTCGTGGGCGTGGGAGAAGGAGTCGCAGACCTGCGTCCCTTTGACCCCGTGGCCTTCGTCGACGCCCTTCTCGAAGCCTGACGGTAGATTTCAAAGACCATGTTTGACGCACTCTCAGACCGCCTCGAGCGAATCGGGCAGAACCTCCGTTCCAAGGGGCGGCTGTCACCGGCCGATCTCGACACGGCATTAGGAGAGGTCCGCACCGCGCTCCTCGAAGCCGACGTTGAACTCAGTGTTGTTCGGGCCTTTATCGAAGCCGTTAAGACCCGCCTCGACGGTGTCGCCCTCAG
>CANBVQ010000019.1 GCA_947372925.1 Acidimicrobiaceae bacterium | reverse complement strand
CTATCGGTTTACCAAGGCGCAACACAAATCGTGCCCCGGGCTCGCCGACGCTCGAGTGGCGATTCTTTGAGGAGTCTCCTAGTAGTTACGGAGTACCGAGATGACTTTGCCGTAGATGACAACATCGTTGGCGTCAAACTCCATTGGTTCCATCGTGGAGTTCTCGGGCTGCAAGATTACGCGACTGCCCTGAGGAAAGTAGCGCTTGACGGTGGCTTCTTCACCGGGAATGCCAGCGACAACGATCTCACCCTTGTTGGCGGTGACCTGTCGTGAGACGACCACGAAGTCACCGGGCAAAATCGCCGCGTCAATCATCGACTCGCCTCGAACCTTTAAGACGAATGACTCACCGCGACCGGCAAACTCTTCGGGTAGGGCGATGAACTCACCCTGTGTCTCAGCGGCGAGAACTCCAGTACCGGCGGCGACATCACCGATGAGGGGAATGTTGCGAACGCCTCGGACACTGTCGAGTTCGACGATGGCGTTCTCGTCCAGCTTCACCATCAGCGTGCGGGGCTTTTGTGGGTCGGCCGTGATGTGCCCCGTTTCCTTCAACACATCGATGTGGTTCTTGATTGTGGCGGGGGACTTCAGGCCCACAGCGGCACCAATCTCTCGGATGGTCGGCGGGAAGTTGCGCTCCTTTTGGTGCGCCGCGATGTACTCGAGAATGGCTCGACGAATGGGGGTTAGTGCTTCAGCCACGGGGACTCCTTACGAACAGTTGTTCGTATCGTAGGACAAATCTTGAGCAAAAGCAAACATTCGTTCGGGTGAGTTTCGACCGACCGTTAGGGCCTCGATTGAAAGGGAACCATGGAAGAACTTATGCCGAAGTGCTGGGATGACTTGGCGGCCGCGATGGGCGCCGGTATCGACCGGATCATCTTGTTTGGCCCCCCGGGGACAGGAAAGACCTACGCCGCCCTGCGCTGGCAGACCAACGAACGACCCGTCGAGCGGCTCATATGCACTGAAGACCTCACCGTGGCCGATGTCACCGGCGCCTGGTTGCCGAACGGAATCGGGGGCTGGCAGTGGCAAGACGGCCCCGCGTTGCGAGCGTGGCGTAGCGGTGGGCGATTGGTGGTTGACGAAGTAGATCGAGCTTCGGGCGACGTTCTTAGCCTCCTCTTGGCCATGGCTGACAGTGACGGCTCCTCGCAGTGGCATCACCCCACCTCGGGCGAGATAGTTCGTCCGGAGATGGGCTTCAACGTCATCATGACTACCAACTTGGAAGAGATGGCGATGCTGCCCGATGCACTTCGAGATCGATTCCCCGTGGCCATCCGGATCGACGCACCCCACCCGAGTGCCGTGCGAATGTTGAGTGAAGATTTACGCCCAGCCGCCATGCGCGGCTCGGTGGGCGAGAGTGGTCGGCGCGTCTCGCTGCGCAAGTTCTACGCCTTTGACCAACTGCGTCGCACACTTGGGCCGACCAGGGCAAGTGAATTGCTCTTTGGCGTTTCCGGTGGTGCGGACTTCATCGACGCCTTGCGCGTCGGAGCAATGGGTCGTTCTTGACACGGCCCGTCTTTCCCGATCTTGTGGTGGGCCGCAACGACTTCGCTGAAGAGGAGCCGTGGTCCGTGGTCCCGGGTACGAGCCAACGCGGAGCGGCGAGCTGCGACTTTGCTACCCGTCGACTGACGGTGCCCATGGGGTCAACACCTGCTGATCGGGTGGTGCGAGCCCACGAGCTGGTGCATCTACGAATCTCTCCGGCCCATATCGAACACGATGGTGCGCTGGGTGATGTTTCCGAGAGAGCCCTGACCTGCGCTGAGGAATTACGAGTGAATACCGTGTTGACCCGCCTGGGTTTTGAGACGGCGGAACTTCGTGATGGCTCTGAGCGGCTCTCAGGTGAACGTCTCAGTGAGCTGAACCAATGGTCTGAGGCCGTCTTCTTCTACGCGGCGCTCCACGGTACGGGCGCGGTCAAGGAGTACCTCGGGGGAGTGCGTAAGGTGCGACCGGAGTGGGCTAAGGCATTACGAGCGTTTGGCTCAACGCTGAGTGCGACACTTCGCGATTTTTCCACGGTCAAGCTGACGAGCACGCAGCTTCAGAACGGCGCGACGGTGCCTGACGGCTATCTCGACGTGACGGTGCGACTCGCGCGTCTGGCTGATCGGGTCGCCGGAGCACAGGCCCCCACGACCCCTGATGAGTTCAAGCAGTTTCGCCGCAGCCTGCAGCCGGGTGGGCGACGTCCCGCCAGCGGTGTGTTCGCTCCGTTGGTGCTCGATGAAACGTTGGAGTACGAGTCCATACGTCCACGAATGGGAGGAAGGAAAAAGACCGCACAGGTGTTTGGCACGGGAAGACCTCGCCTCGACCGAATCCTGACCGATCCGCACCAGCGCATCTTTTCTCGCCGTCGCATGGGACCTGGTGCCGTCGTGGTCGTTGATCAATCGGGGTCAATGGATATTCCTGAAGCCGAACTTGAAGCGCTGCTCGTCGCAGTACCGGGCGTCACCGTCATTGGGTACAGCCATCGCCCCGGCGATGCAGTGGGACGTCCGAATGCATGGCTCCTCGCCAATCGCGGCAGTCGCGCCCAGAGCTGGCCGACAGGCAACGTCGGTAATGGGGTCGACGGTCCCGTCCTAGAGCACGCCGTACTGCTGCGGCGAGACCGAGATCGAATCGTTTGGGTGACCGATGGTCAGGTGACCGACTCGAATGATCACCCCAATGAGCGGCTCAGCGAGGAGTGCGCCCGCCTGGTGCGACGGCACCAAATAACACTCGTGCGGACTCTCAGCGAGGTCGTACCCAGCCTGCGGGCCGGTGCGGTTCAGGGTTCGGCTCTCGATGATTTTGGCCGAATTGGCCGAAAATTACGGGATTTTGGGTAATGTCACAGCGTTTTGGCACCATAGCCCCGTCGAGTTGACACGAACAGTTGTTCGCTTTATGCTTACGAACAGATGTTCGCCTTAGTGAAGTAGGAGTGTCGGAAATGGCTATTGGAATCGTAAATACACCTCGTTGGCAGACCCGCTTGGAAGTGGACCGTCGCGTCCCGCAGCAAGTTGTGATCCAGCGGACGCCGGTACCGCTCGCTGTGCGCCGCGCCGCTCGAGCTCGCATGCTCCAGCGCCGCCGTCGAACCTTCTTTGCACTGAGCGCGCTCATTGCCGTGGTCGCCTTGGCTTGGCCGGGAAGTGCATTTGGTGGTGTGACGAAGTACAACGTGAATATGGATGTCGCGATGAACAGTCGCTATCACAGCGGCACGGTGTACATCGTTGGCGCGCATGACACCATCGACACCATCGCCACAGCCGTCAGCCCGCAACACCCAGAGCTCGTTCGTCGAGCCTTGGTGGAGTCACTGCGCTCGACCGTGGTTACTCCCGGTGAGCACGTCCTCATTCCCTAAATTTTAGGCTTAATTCGACTAACTTGGGCTTGTGCGATGCCCCTTCTGCTCGACTGACGATGATCGCGTGGTCGACTCACGACTGGCCGAAGATGGCGTGGCTATCCGCCGTCGTCGGGAATGTGCAGCCTGCAGTCAGCGATTCACCACCTTTGAGCGAATTGAAGAGGTTGGACTGACGGTCGTGAAGCGTTCTGGTGATCGCGAGCCGTTTGACCGCGAAAAGATTATTCGGGGTGTTCAGAGTGCCTGTAAGAACCGTCCCGTGGAAGAAGAGTCTGTTATGGCGCTCGTAACGGGTGTCGAAGAGTCGATGAGACTCCTTGGCCGTGACGTGACCACTGAAGAGCTCGGCCTCGCAGTTCTCGAGAGTCTGCGCCAACTGGACGATGTGGCCTATATGCGTTTCGCCTCGGTCTACAAGGACTTTGCTGACGCCGCCGACTTTGCACGTGAGCTCAAGATGTTGGTAAAGAGCACGGCACCGAAGTCTCGGAGCTAGCGGTGCGAGTCTTCTCTGAGACTCCACGCCGGGTTCTCGCGCTCTACGCGCACCCCGATGATGCCGACATTGCGGCCGGTGGCACGCTGGCCGCTTGGGCCGCACAGGGTGCCACCGTGGACCTCGTCATTGTCTGTGATGGGGCGAAAGGATCCCTCGACCCGACGACTGATGTCTCCCGCCTGCGCGACCAGCGGGCCCAGGAGCTTCAAGGTGCTGCGCAGTTGCTAGGGATCCGTGATGTTCAGTGCCTCGGGATTCCTGACGGGGAAATCGCTAATTCGAATGAGTTTCGCGAGCGACTCGTTCGCCTGATTCGCACGTCGACACCCGACTGCGTTCTCGGACCCGATCCCACGGCAACATTTTTCGGCGGGGTCTATGTGAACCATCGCGATCATCGTGAATTGGGATGGGCACTTCTCGATGCCGCCGCCCCGGCTGCAGCCATGCCTCTCTACTACCCCAATACCGGCGCGCCCCATCAAGTGAAGACGATGCTGCTATCCGGCACCCATGAGCCCGATGTCGTCGTTGACATCACGACGTCAATCGATGCCAAGGTGGCCGCAGTGCTGGCGCACGGTTCGCAAGTGACCGATGACCCACAGTGGGTTCGCTCGGCCGTGATGGGGCGTGCTGAGGCCGCCGGTCGTGAAGTAGGTATTCGCTTCGGAGAAGCGTTCCGCTGTGTCGAACTCGCTCACTAGAGACACCAGCGTTTCGGCGCTTCCAATTCTTCACGTCGACCTGGACGCCTTCTTCGCCTCCGTCGAGGTTCTGGACAACCCCGAATTGCGGGGTAAGCCGGTGGCCGTGGGTGGTGCCGGCGGGCGAGGGGTGGTGGCTTCGGCCAGCTATGAAGCGCGGTGCCGTGGCGTTTACTCAGCCATGCCGAGCGTGGTGGCTCTGCGGCACTGTCCCGATCTCATTATTCTGCCGGGAAGGTTCTCTCGCTACGAGGAAGTATCGGCTCACTTTTTAGAGATCCTCTCGGACTTCACGCCGGTCTTTGAGCCACTCAGTCTGGACGAGGCCTTTGGTGACTTGAGCAGCCTGTCACGACTCGGGGTCGACGCGCTGGCGGCGGCGACCGAACTGCGTCGTCGCATTGCCACCGAGATTGGGGTTGGTAGTGGCATCGGACTTGGTCGCAACAAGCTCTTCGCCAAGTTGGGTTCCAAGAGGGCCAAGGCCACGTTTGAAGATGGCGTTATTCATGAGGGCCCGGGGGTCTTTATCGTGACGCCGGAAGTGGAGCGTGAGTGGCTCGACACCCTCGGCGTGCGATCCCTTTGGGGCGTGGGTCCGGCGATGGATGAACGACTCGGGCGACTCGGTATTCGTCTCATTAAGGACCTCCGGTCGGTGGAGGAGTCCACCTTGGCGCGTCACGTCGGACGGGCGATGGCCAAAACGCTGGTGGAGTACGCCTCAGGCATCGACGAACGTCCCGTGGAAGCCGATCGCGTAAATAAGTCCATCGGCCACGAAGAGACGTTCGCCAAGAGCGTGAGTGACGAAGAGGAACTTCGTCGCCATCTTCGTCGCCACGTGGCCATCGTGACTCGAACCATGCGAGAGTCCGAGCAAGTAGCGCGCCGCATTGGGATTGTCGTGAAGTTCGACGATCTGACCTCGGTATCGCGAAGCCACACCGTCCCTCAGGCCCTCGATGACGAGGACGCCTGGGCCTCGATTGCCCTAGAGCTCGTAGATTCCATTCCCCGTCAAGGGGCCATTCGTCTCATGGGTGCGAGCCTGTCACAGTTTGCGCCTCGCGCAACGTCCAGTACGCAGATGGTCTTTGACTTTGGGGCGAACGGAACGGCTGAGGCGACCCCTGAAGAACAGCAGCTACGACGCGAGTCGCTTCGTGAGGCGCTCGATGACATTCGCGCTCGCTTCGGCCGTTCGGCCGTCGGAACCGGTATCGAGTTTCACCGGGGCCAGGTCGATGTTGCGGGACAGCGTGAGCGTCACGCCTTTGGGCCGGAGTCGACAGAGAACCAGTGACCGTGCGGGTGAGTCCACCCCCAGTGGGTTGAGGGGCGGACACTGGAGGTCACGACGATCTCCGACGCACCGGGACGAGGTGCGGTCTTTGGGGCCTCGGGGAATCGTAATGAGTTGTTGATCGAAGGATGCTCCATTGAGATCCAGACCAGGTCTTCTCGCTCGGCGAAGTGGTAGTCCATGGTGTCACGCCACTGGGTTCGTTCCTCGAGTGAGAAGTAGGCCAGGACCCAACTGTTAATCACGTACGTGGGGGTTTCGTCGAAGGTCACTTCGAAGTCGATGAGGTCAACGGCATTGCCGGCGACGCGAATCGGCTCGGGCCAGTTCTTCATCTGCTCTAGGAGAGACGTAAAGCGACGCAGGCGTCGGGACTCTTCGGGCCAGAGACATGCGGTGAGCCAGGCCACGTCATCGGCATTTGATGGCAGGAGCAGGTTCTGATCGATTCCCACGCGCCGTCCAATCAGGGGGACCGATGCACGCACAAAGTTCGGGGTGAAGCACTCCGTTACCAGAACGGCGTCGTCCCCCCGGTCTGTAGCGGCCACCGTGACGAGATCGGGAAAGAGATTGAAGCCCATCGAGGTCCCCACATCGATAAGGGTGATCTGGCCGTGGCCCAACGTGTGAGCCACGTCGCCAATAACCGCAGACAGTGTGGCGCTCCGATTTGGTTCGTTGGTCTGCGTGCTTCGCCACAGCTCACGACGAACTAGCTCTGGGTCAGTCTCGAGTACCGCCACCACGCTGCTGGCAAAGGCCGCGGGTACGACGGGACGACCCTCGTGCAGTTCTTTATAGATCGGCCCGAGGACGGGGTGACCGGTGAGGGCGAGGAAGTGAAGGATTGCCAAGATGAGTGTGGGGTTCTGCTGGCGTTCGTGGACTGCCCCGAGTAGTTCGAGGGCCGCGCGAGATTCGGACAGGGCGTCACAAAGTGCGGCGTAGGCCGGGAGCCGTTCTCGATCTTCCGGCGCCAAGATGTGGCGATACCGATTGGCCAGTTCTTCCGCATCGAAGGGTGCGCCGCCGTCAAAGAGATCGAACGCCACGGTTAAATACCGGCCGGTAGGACGTGGGCGATGGCGTTAAACCAGAGCAGCGTGACGGGGAGCGCGAGGACCAACGTCGCAACGGTTGCCACGACCTGTCTCGAGCTGCGACGACGACGAAGTTCACCCGTGATCAGTATCAGCGCCAGCAAGAGCCCGTAAATCAGCACGGGCCACTTGGGGTAGTGCTCCTGGTTCTTGAGAAGGGGCGAAGACTGTTTCGTCGTCACGGTCGAGATCGGTGTGTTGGTGTGAATTTTGCCGACGGCCCCCAATTCGGCGCGCACTACGAGTCTGCTGGCGGCCGAATAGGGCGGGTTGCAGGTGGTGAGTGTGAGCGATGGCGTACTCGTCGGGGCCACCACGCTTGTGTCGTTGGGGCTCACGATGCGTATCCACACCACCCGATACATGACGGCCGCTCGGGGAGTCGTGATGAAGATATGGTCACCCTTGCGAAGTTTGTCGAGGTTGCGGAATGGTCGACCCCACGTGGTGCGATGCCCGGCGATACCGACGTTGCCCGCCTCACCCGGCATGGCGGTGCCGATGTAGTGTCCGGGGCCGAGCTGCAGTTGGCTCTTGTCGGTCCCGTCGACAATTACCTGGCTGAGCGAAATAGTGGGGATAGAAATGACGCCTAACCAGTGGCCCACACCGGGGTCCTTGGAGGTCGGTAGTGGTGTATTGGGGCCCACCACGCTGGTCACCGGCTTGCCCGTGATGACTTTGGTCACCTCTCGTTGCAACGCCGATTGAGAACGATGCTGCGTGGTGTCGGTGATCCAGTTTTGATAGCCGGCAAACAGGAGGACCAAGACTCCGAGGGCGATGAACGTGCGGCCCGTTTCGCGTAGAACTTGCGCCACGCGTGGCTCGCGCATTGGAGCACTCATAGACGGAATCTCACGACTTGATTCTACGGCGCCCCAATCCACATTTTGAGTGGAATCACCCGCGAATTAGGCGCGTCGACGCCCGCCAGTTCGCGCCTGCTTAATAACGCCTCGAAGTAGTCCTGGAAAGACGAGGGAGTGAAATGGCAGTACGGAGTACCAGTAGATCCGCCCCCATAGACCCCGGGGCTTGAAGCGGGCTCGCTGGACGATTGTTGTTCCCGTGGTCGTTGCACTCACGGTCCATTCGAGCCAAGCGTCACCCGGTAGGAGCATTTCGGCGTGCAGTCGGAGAAACTCAGGGGCTCGCAGGTCTTCGACGCGCCAAAAATCGACGTAGTCGCCGATGACGAGAGAGCGGGGGTCGCGTCGACCACGACGCAGTCCCGGTCCGCCCCAGAGCACATCGATGAATCCCCGTAGGCGCCACAGCCACTCACCAGAGTGCCACCCGGTATCGCCGCCAAGCGAGCACAGGGCGGCGAAGACTTCCTCCACTGACGAGTCGGTCGTAGTAGTCCGCTCGTCAATAAGTTCGGTGCCACCGGCCCAACTGGGGTCAGTTTCATAAGCTCTGAAGGGTTGGAGATCGGCGGCCGTGAAGGCCGTCGGTACGTCGCCACTTCGGGTACGACCCAGGGCGAGACGGATAGCTTCGCGCAACGAGCGCTGAGGTGCCCCGAGAGCTTTGATAGTGCGCGTGTCACGCACCACAACCTCGTTGACCAGGCTGGCCACGAGCGGTCGGGCTAGTGAAGCCGGCACGGGCGTCACGATGCCCACCCAGTGGCTCGAGAGCCGGGGCGTCAGTACGGGTACGGGAATAAGACGACGCCGCTTGAGCCCCGCCTCCTGCGCGTAGATCGCCATCATTTCGGCGTACGAGACAACGTCTGGTCCGCCAATTTCATAGATTCCAGTGAGAGGTTCAGGCGCTTCGATGGCGCGGACTAAGTAGTCCAAGACGTCCGAGATGGCGATTGGTTGTGACTTGGTCGTGACCCATTTAGGCGTCACCATAACGGGGAGTACCTCGACGAGATAACGAAGCATCTCAAAGCTGGCCGACCCCGAACCAATAATGACCGCCGCGCGCAGTTCGGTTACGGGAATCGTGCCAGCAGCCAGAGTTTGGCCGACGGCGTGTCGACTGGAGAGATGTTCGCTCAACGAGGGGTCGTCCGCTCCCATGCCACCGAGATAGATGATCCGCCCAACGCCGGCGGCTTCAGCGGAATGACGAAAGTTGTCGGCGTCACGAACTTCCTTGGCCACCCAGTCGTCACCATCGCCAATGCCGTGCACCAAATAGATGGCGACGTCAATTTCGTTCATGGCCAAGGCAGGAACGTTTCCGACTTCACCCTTAACAATTTCGACCTGGTCGTGCCAGGCCACGTGATTGAGCTTGCCGGGGCTTCGTACTAAGCAGCGAACACTATGACCTTCGCTCAGGAGGCGGGGTACCAGTCGTCCGCCGACGTAGCCGGTAGCACCCGTGACGAGAATGCGACTCACTAGTTGCCAGAGGCGGCAGCGAGTGTCGAAGAGAAGATCTGCCAGGCCAACAGTGACTTCGCTACCAGCGACAAGACGAGGTAAGTCTTTTCACCGGTCAGGTAATCGGCAAAGCGGCCAATTTTCTTGTACTGGAGGTACTGCACCAGGGCGAAGCAGTTAAAGAAGACAAAGAGCGAGACGTAGATGCCGTAAACAAAGCCGGGGGCGTGCTGATCTGCGCCGGGTCCAATGAGGTAGACGCCAATGGCAAGCCAAGGAATAACGCCCGCACCACAACCGAGCCAGAAGGGGAGCAGTGAGCCCCCCGGTGTCTCGTAACGCTCCTGAATCCAGCCGAAGCCAATCATCGACGCGTTGACGCCAGCGAGGGCCAGAAGGGCGGCGGGATCTTCGATGCCGGTGAGCTGGGCGATAGCCACGATCATGAGTGACGAGGAGACCGAGTACTCCACCCAGCGGTAGGGGTTGCGGCGCTGGTCGAGATTGTCTTCATAGCGAGCACGGCGAACGGTGGCCACGGTGAAGTGGGCCAGAGCGGACAGGAGGAAGAAGGCTCCAATCAGCCAGGCCATCTTGATGTCGAAGAGGTGAACCATTTGACGATCGGATGTTCCTGGAGGGCCGGCCATGTAGTTGGCCGACACCGGAAGCGCAAAATCGTTGGCCAACATAATGATTGCGAGCGCGGATAGAGCGTGAAGGGCTCCGGCGGCGAGGTTGTACTTACGAAGAGTTGAAAAGGCGGGCATGGAGTTCTCCGTTGCTAGTTACTACAGCCACCGTATCGCCGAATGGCGATTTTCTGTTTCATGCCCTCACTATTGGAACAACGGCGCTAGGAGAGTGCGGCCGACAGTTGCTCGGCAATATCCGTTGCTTCATCGTCACTGAGGTTCCGTTGCTCGCTGGTTACGTAGAACGTGTCAATGGCCACATCGCCCACGGTGCTGAGTCGGGCGGCCCGAACGTCGATCCCGGCGGTGGCAAAAACCTGAGCCACCCGTGAGAGCAGCCCAATGGCATCGCGGGTTCGGAGTTCTAAGACGGTGGCTCGATCGGACGCCGCGGGTACGACCGCGACCGAGGTGGCGATGTCGCCGGCCGAGGCCCGCTTTTGTTGATACGAGGCTGAGCGGGACTTAATGAGTGCGTCTAGATCACGCTCACCGCTGAGCCCGGCCTGAATCTCTTGTGTCAGGTAGTTCGGCTCGGGCCAGCCGCGCGGCCCTGGTACGCAGAAGAAACGGTCGAGCACGATGCCGTCTTCGGCGTAGAGATCGGCGGAGCGGATGTTGAGGCCGGCCAAGGTCAGTACGGCAGTAATCGTGGCCAAGAGGCGGGCCTGGTCTGGTGCGGCCACGGCAATCCAGTCGCCTTCGAGCCGAACAACTACACCATCCGCACGAGCGGCGTTCAGGAGTTCGCTGTGGTCGGCGGGCGCCACGACGACATCGTGGCCCCGGAGGGTCATCTTGGTCCGACCTACCAGATCGGCGACGAGCTGGGCCTTCCACGGACCCCAGGCACTCGAGCCCGTGGCTAAGCCATCGGCCTGGGAGAGTCCGGCGAGAAGTTCCAAAGTGACTTCATCGCCGACGGCGGCGGCCACGTGGCGGATGGTTGCCGGGTCGTCCAGGTCTCGTCGGGTGGCGGCATCGGCCAGGAGTAGGTGGTGACGTACGAGCTGCACCAAGACGTGGGCATCTTCGTCGCTCACGCCCATGCGTTTAGTGATTACGCGCACGAGCTCAATACCCACCTCGGTGTGGTCTCCGGGGTGCCCCTTGCCAATGTCGTGGAAGAGACAACCCAAGAGGAGTAGGTCGGGACGACTGGTCTCGCTTACTTGCTGTTGGCCAAAACAGACGGCTTCGAGCAGGTGTCGATCGGCGGTGTAGCGGTGGTAGGCGTTTCGCTGGTGGTATGAACGAACGTAGGACCACTCCGGCAGATAGCGAGTGAAGAGGTGAAAAACCTCGAGAGCCTCAACGGCGGGAATAAGGCCCCGACCACTGCCGAGGAGGCGTACGAAGGCCGTTCGAACCTCGGGAGCCCAGGGAGTTGGAATCTCGGGCCAGGCGAGAGCTAACTGCTGCAGGCTTTCCAGGGCAATTGGGGCGTCGTGTTCCGCGGCCACGGCGGCCAGACGCAGGGGGAGCGACGGGTCTTCGTTGATCAAAATATCGGTGGCGATACACGTTTCGCCATCCACGAGCTTGACGCCGGGCTCCACACGCACGATGAGGGGAACGGCGCCGGCTCGCCCACTCTGCCAGACGGTACGGCGGCGCCATACGGTGTCGCTCGCGCGAGCAATGGTGCGCCCGGCCTCGCTGATGGAACGCATTAGAACATCGGCATCGGCAGCTTCTACGCGTCGGGCAATCTCGTCTTGGTCTTGGAGTAAAAGTCGATTCTGGTCCCGCTTGGCGTAGCGGTGCATTGCAACCCGGGTGGTAAGTAGGACGGCTTCGGCGGCCGTTAAGTCCTCGGCGTCAACGAAGCGATCGAGATCAGGAAAGGCGATGGCGACAGCGCGCAAGATGTTGAGGTCGCGCAGTCCACCATGCGACTCTTTGAGGTCAGGCTCGAGAAGGTCGGCTAGATCTCCGTGCGTGGTGTGGCGAGCCGTGACTTGTTCTTCGAGGACCGGTAGCCACTCGTGCCCCCACTGTTCATGCCAGGCCTGCCGGACGCCATCGAGGACTTCACGAGCGAGTGACTGCGAACCCCAGATAAGCCGCCCATCGAGCAGGCCCAGAGCTACACGCAGATCACCGCGAGCCGCGGTCATAACTTCCTTAGGAGTGCGAACCGAGTGGTCAAGTCCGACTCCCTGATCCCAGATGGGGTACCAGAGCTGATCGGCGACTTTGGCAATCGAGCGGCCGGACGTGTGTACCAAGAGCAGGTCGAGGTCACTCGAAGGGGCTAACTGCGCACGGCCGTAACCACCGGTAGCGATGAGGGCCATCTTCTTAGGGTTGGCACCCTTGGCGTTCTCAATGATGAATCGAAGCCATTCATCAGTTTCGTGCGCCAGGACTTTGGTAAAACGGACACCATCGAGCGTGACATCGTCAATGAGGCGGGCGCGACGTTCCTTAAGTGATTCATTGGACACGAGGGCAACGTATCAGCCCCCGACGTTGAAATTGCCTGGCGATGGGCTAAATTCACAGTCGTGAAATCATTCCTCCTCGTAGTTGCTGGAATCATCGGCGTTCTTGTTGTCTTCTCGCTCATCACCGCGGTGACCAGCATTGTCTGGTTCTTGGTCAAGTTGATTGTGGCGGTAGCTGTCGTCTTCTTTGCCGTTGCGTACTTCGTGAAGAAGTGAGGCCCCGCCTCAAGTAGGCTGACTACTTCTGGCGGCGTGGCCGAGTGGTTAGGCAGGGGCCTGCAAAGCCCTCCACCCCGGTTCGAATCCGGGCGCCGCCTCCAGAAGCACTGACCGATGGTCTGTGTGGCAGCGAATTGCAAAGTCCCGATCTGGAACCGTCCGGGTCGGGACTTTTCGTTCGTTACTTGTAAACGACGATGCGCGTGCCCATGGGGATGTACGGGCTCTTCCAGAGCCAGTCCATGGCCGCGAGGCTGATGCGAACACATCCGTGCGACGCAGGCTGGGGTGGCACGCTGTACGAACCGTGCACCGCGATGCCGCCAGAGAAGTACTTAGGTCGATACAGACCACCGAGTGGCCCAATGTCCCATTTGTCGACTTGGTAGTAGACGTGGTACGTACCCGTAGGCGTAACTGCCAACGTCGAGTAGCCGTGTCCGGTGGGATAGCTGTAGCCACCACCCGATGAGATGTTGAAGATTTTTATAACTTTGTGATCTTTCACAATCATCAAGATCTGCTTCGACAGCGATATTTCGAGAACCAGACCATTGGTAGTTTTGGGAGTTGGTAGCACGGCCCGGTAGAGGGCGGCTGAAGTCCAACGGTTCACAATGCCGTCGCGATTCAATCCGTTAGCTTTTTGGAGTGCAAAGACGGCCTGCTGAGTCAGGTCCGTGAAGCGCCCGTTGGCATTGCCAATCCAGTAGCCCGTGGAAGCCAACTTCAGTTGTAGAGCGAGAACGGCGGGACCAGACGATCCCAGTTGAAGTTTGTTGAAAGGAGCGGTAGTCGAAGTCGTCGACGTTGAGGACGTTGGCGCTGGAGCAGCAAAGGCGGCTGGGACGAACGTTGCGCTGGCGAGAATTGCGGTCGAAACTACTACCCCGAAGGCTTTGTTCACGCGGCGGGGCTGTAACGACATGCTTTAAGAATAGGTTGTCGTCGATGCGATATATCGCCACTCCCGAAATATTGACTAGCCAGAGAAGCCAGATGCAATGGCAAGACGTCACATCTTCGTGTAATGCTGACCACCATGAACCTCTGGCATGAGCTCCCCGTCTTAATGGTGGGCTTTGATATCGAGTCCACTGGTCTTGACACGGAGGTCGATGAGCCGATTTCCTATGGTTTTGCCGTCTATCGGGACGGCGAATTGGTGGGAGAGGAAGAGTTCTTCGCTCTTCCTAGCGTGGCTATCCATCCGGCGGCTGAGAAAGTCCACGGCTGGTCTCGGCTCAGACTCGAAGAGCTCTACGCCGCTGGTGAGGCGCACTCGGCCGTGGCCGGGGTGGTCCGAGCGGCCGAGAGACTCCGGGAGTTTCACTCCCAGGGTGCCCATTTTGTCGGCGCCTACCCCGAATACGACTTTCGAATGACTACTTCACTCCTCCGACGACACTCGATGGGCGACCTTGAGGTTCTCGGCTTCGATCTCGCCACCGTGCGCCTCATCGACGTCTGTCAGCACGACCGCGCGATGGACGGCGACCGAACAAGGCGTCGGAACTTGACTGCACTCTCTGGGCACTATCAAGTAACTCCGGGAAACCACACGGCAATCGGTGATGCCAAAGCGGCGGTAGAAGTGTTTAAAAAACAGGTGCTCCACAACCAGGCCAACTCGCTGGAGTCTCAAGTGGCGGCGCTGCGTATGCCGGCTAATTCAGACCAGTCCGGCCCAGCCTCGGCGGGACGATAGGGCCGCACCGGTCGAGTGGTAGATTGAATAGTCCTAAGGGCGGTTGGCGCAGTCTGGTAGCGCACTTGCATGACACGCAAGGGGTCACAGGTTCAAGTCCTGTACCGCCCACCAAAAGTCAGAAGTGGTGGTTCCCCTTTTCTTGGTGGTATGAACTCGAATTGGCACCAACCGTGCCGACATCAAGGAGACTGACCTCGTGATAGTTGCTGGGGCAGATGTGTGGAAGGGCAAATGGGTCGTCGTCATATTGGATGATGGTCATTTCTCGAGAGGCTTTGTCGCCGCAACCTTTGCTGAAGTCATTGAGAATCTGAATGACGTCGCGATTATTGGTGTGGACATCCCCATCGGACTGCCAACGGGCGCAGATCGTCGAGCGAGCGACACAGAGGCGCGAGCGTTCGTTGGAAGTCGACGAAGTTCTGTCTTCTTCACTCCTTCAGCCGAACTTCTCGATTGCGCCTCGGCTGCGGAAGCTAATGAGTTGGCTCGCAGGCTCAATATCCCTGGTATTTCTGCACAGACGTTTGCTCTGAAAAAGCAGATTCTCGCAGTGCAGCCTTTTGCTGAGCGAGACGAACGCATCTACGAGGTTCACCCCGAGGTCTCCTTCAGGGAAGCGTGCGGCAAAGAACTCCTGTGGTCTAAGGGTTCGTGGAACGGCCAGATGGTTCGTCGGTCAATTCTGGCGGAAAGAGGAATTGATCTACCTCAAATCCTGCCCGAATTGGGCGGCGCTGACCCTTCTGACATTCTCGATGCGTCAATCGTCGCCTGGTCAGCCTCGCGAATCGCGAAAAACTTGGCGGAACGGTTTCCACTTAACGGGTTGCGAGTCTCCTCAATCTGGTATTGAGGTTGACAGCCAGCAGGCCGAGCGATGGTGAAGGGGGGATCCGGAGCTCTGTGCTGCTTGGGCGGAATGAGGCATAATCGCAATGAGTCGCATTACAGGTCTGCGTCAGAGAGTGGGGCGTATCCGACCCAGCCATTTCCATTAATCCTCATTTTGAAAAGGTCTGATCCGTCTGGACAGTTCATCGGAGAGAGCGAGACCTTGCTTGTTATGTTGCCCATTTCGTCCATGCAGAAGTAGTCATACTGCGGCAGGTGCATCGCGATTGCCTGTATGCCAATGTTCAGGCCAACGTAGAGCAGGCCACCGAGAATTAAGAAAATCGTGATTGCTCTCCGTGTCCCCTTAACGAATCGCCACTGAGCTCCTTGCGCGCCTGGCTGCTCTGCATCCTCTGGAGAGACATCCTGGGCGTCACCGTAGAGGCCGTGCCAAGGTTGTTCGGGCGTCAGGAGTAGGCAGTACGCGGTGTAACGAGATTGAAGGCGAATCAAACTGGCACTGGCTTGGTGGAGAGTGCGAGGTGCCCTCGTTGTGAAGAGGGCCACAGACCACGTGACCATGGCTAAAAGTAGAAGACCTACGTATCCAGCACCAGTGAGTAGTGCAGCGGGCAGTGCTAAGAAAATCCGCCAAAAGACTGCCCATCGATTGAGCGGACCATTTGCAACGCTGGTTGTGATTTCGTTATTGGCTCGAGGCGTGAGGGAGGCGCCTGGGTAGTTCGCGGTCACGAGGAGGCTGTATGCAGTAGCTCGAGTCTGGTAGTCCAACGTCCGGGCGACAAACCGGTGGATACCCTCAGGAACCTTGCCGGTAATGAGGGCGCTAAACCACGAAGCAATGGTGGCGAAGACGGCCACTATTCCCAGGAAGGCACTCATAATGCTGGGAATAATCGACAGAAATAAGCGAAAGAATACCGATACTCGCGTGTGCGTCGGTGGCTCCAGGCTCACAGCAACATTGAAATTTCGATCAATGGCAACAGCTTGGACATCAAGAACTAGACCACACTGCTGGCAGTACTTGGCACCTTCATCATTCGTGTGACCACTGGCGCAAGTAGACATCTCATCCCCCATAACGGCATCGGCTTTAATGCCAAGCATCAATGGAAACTTACAGCATCATTGTTGCAATAGGTGGATGATTGCTATTCATAACAACCGCGAATCAATCTGATCAGTGTTGAGGAATCAAATCCTCAATATGAAGTTCACCGGAAAATTCTGAACCGTTAGTCCCTCTTTGCGGACGTCATCCGTAACCAATGACGTGGACCACATACCAAGCGCCTCTAAACGAAATCATCGTGTTGATTACGAAATTGTGAGGGTGGCCGCTTTTGTCTTTGAAGGCCATGGTGGTCATGTAGACCTGCCAGTAGGGCGCCTTGTTCTGCTCAGCACCCACGCGCACGGTATGGGCCGTGGCTGACTTCACGCTGTATCCGTTATAGACAGCCCCCGGCAAAACGCTTCGAAAGCGAGCCCGTAGTTCGGCGAGCTGCTGGTGGTAGTGGGTAATGAGGCGGTTGTTCCAGTCGGCCTCGTTGCCGCCACCCTGCTTTAAAACGACGTAGTAGGGCATAGGCAAAAAGGCCTTGTCGGCCTCGGCGTTGTTGTAATCCCGCAGCCCGGTAAAGAAACTGGCCATACGACGATCAAGAGCGGGGTCGTGCAGTGGTGGTTTCGCCATGTTCTGCACCAGCGGAACCGTTGTAGAGGTGGTGGTTGTGGTGGCCTTGGGCTTTGTGGTGGTCGTTACGGCGGCACCGGCCTGCTTGATTTGGTGGCTAACCCCGTAGGCGAGTGCCCCCAGGGGGAGGGCCACTAGGAGAAGAAGTCGAGTTACCAATCGCACCCCTCCACCCTAGGAGGGCAGGGCGTTTGTGTCTATGATTCAGATACCGCTTGAGGGGAGCCCCGATGACCATTTCTCGTGAAGACGAAGCACTCGATCAAAAGCAATTCGATGTTTTAATCGACCAGTTGCTCGAAGACTTTCCCCCGGCCACTACCGACCCGGTGACCTTTCTGCAGGCCCAGTTCGACCGTGGTTTGGCGTGGCCCCACTTTCCCGAAGGCTTCGGCGGCTTGAATGCCTCGCCGGCCCGCTTCACTCAGACTGTCCGTCGTCTCGGGCAGGCCGGTGCCCCTAACGCCGCCATGCGAAACGTCATTGGTTACGGCATGGTCGCTCCAACCATCGTCATCCATGGCACCGAAGAGCAGAAGCATCGCTACCTACGCCCACTCTTCACCGGTGAAGAGGTTTGGTGTCAGCTCTTCAGTGAGCCTGGTGCTGGCTCGGACGTGGCCACGCTCTCTAGTCGTGCAATCAAGGACGGCGACGAGTGGATCTTGAATGGTCAGAAGGTCTGGACCACGATGGCCCATCTCTCGAAGTTCGGACTCATCATCGCCCGGACCGACCCCGACGCCCCGAAGCACGCCGGCATGACCGCCTTCCTCGTCGACATGCACGCCGAAGGTTGCGAAGTACGTCCGCTCTACCAGATCACTGGCGAAGCGGAGTTCAACGAGTGCTTCTTTACGGATGTTCGCGTTCCCGACTCGATGCGACTCGGTGGCGTGGGTGAGGGGTGGCCGGTTGCCATCACTACTTTGATGAACGAGCGGGTCTCCATCGGTGGCACTGTTCCCGGCCGTAACTCGGGCCCTATCGGCGAAGTGCTCAAGATCTGGAAGGAACGTTGGGCCGACCG